>JAFTIL010000090.1 GCA_017456905.1 Clostridia bacterium | reverse complement strand
CCCATCATGTCCGTCATATGCCGCCGTTTCTTCACACCCATGAATTTTTCGAAATATCCTATCTGTTGGACGGCCGTGCGGAGCATACCATTGACGGACGAGTGCTGGCTATGAATCCGGGGGATCTGTGTGTGATCCCGCCCTTTACCGAGCACAGCATGAACCGTTGCGACGGCTTGCTTTTCAATATACTGCTGAAGGCCTCCTCATTTGAGGTCACCTATCGCAGCTTACTGAATGATTACAGCTCCCCTCTTGTGTCATTTCTTTACCATAGCTTTTTCTGCTCCAACCTTTCCAAGTACCATTTTATCAAGGGCACCGACTGTCCCGAGGCGGCTCACGAGCTCTTGCAGCTCCTGATACTGGAAAAACTCCGTCAAAAAAACTGCAATGCCGATGATCTGCCCTATGTCTGGATGATGAAAAGCTTTTTCGCTCTTTTATCCGAAAGATCGGCGGCTCAGAACGGCTCTTCGGACAACCTTCCCCTTTATCCGCATTCAGCGGTTCCCTCCATACTCAATTACCTCAAGCAACACTATAAGGAGGCAACCCTGCAGAGCGTGGCCAAGGCATTTAATTATTCTCCGTCCTACGTCAGCCGATTGATTAAGGCTCAGACACAAACAAATTTCGTCTCCATTCAGCGTAGACTTAAAATCAACGAGGCTTGCCGCCTCCTCAAGGAGAGCGAGCTTTCGGTGTCAGACATCAGCGCGGAGGTCGGCTTTGAGAGCTGTAGCTCCTTTTACAAGGCGTTTATGGCGCAGACGGGACATACACCCAGCGCTTACCGCATTTCTTAGTTCATATGTTAAGGTTGACAACCCCGACCTCTTGTGGTATAATGTGCTTCGATAGACGGATTTTTTTGGTTCAACACAGTTGGGCTACAGTTCCTCTGCAAGGTAACGCATTGGGCTGATCGCTCCCTTCCCCGTCAAAATGCACGAACTCATATAATAAACATATAGAGGAGGCGTATTATGCGTACGCTGTTCTTTGATTCTTTACAATAAATCCGCGCTTGACATATTCCACCATTCTCGGCTACTTTGCCATTAAACTCATGTCGGATGTTGCAAAACGAATTCGATTTGATTTGAAATTGGCTCACCGTTACCAACCTGAATTGAACGGTTCAATTCAGGTTGTTTTTTTCAAAAAATGGATAGGCGCGCAGCCCGTATGAGTTGCGCGCTTTCCTATTTTTCTTTAAACTCCATAATTCTGACCGAAATGATCTTTTACAAGCAGCTTGGCGATCGTGATAAAAACGGCGCGGTGGCGGATTTTTTTATTTTTGAAAAAACAGTTGTGTTTCCGTGAAAGACATGGTATAATAAATACGCATATCCGAGTATTTCTCACATACGAACGGCCGACCCGCGCAAGGAGACATCTCCCTTCGAGGACGCCTGAACAAGACCATTAAAAAAAGACCGCCTTTGATGCGGCAGAACGGAGATCATTATGAAGCAATACGATATTGCCGCCTACGTATGGCCCTCTTACACAGGCAAGGAGCTTCGCGCCCGTCAGTTCTGGCCCGACGGCATGGGTGAGTGGCAGACCGTCATGTCCGTCCCCTCCCGTATGCCCCTCAAGCCCGCCGATTATGAGTGGGATCGCAAGCCTCTGTGGGGCTGCTGTGATGAGGCTGACCCCAAAGTCATGGAAATGCAGATCGAAGAGGCCACCCGCCACGGAGTCAACGTCTTCATCTACGACTGGTACTGGTACGACCACCGCCCCTTCCTGGAACAATGTCTGGACGAGGGATTCCTTGGCGCGTCCAACAATGAGCAGATGAAATTCTACATCATGTGGGCCAACCACGACGCAGGCTACACGTGGGATGTCCGTCTTTCGGATCTTTTGTGGCGGGGACAAGATCCCATCGTTTGGAGCGGTCAGGTCGATCGCAAGGAATTTGAGATCGTGGCGCACCGTCTCATTGAGAAATATTTCTCCCGCCCCAATTACTACAAGATCAACGGCAAGCCGTTGTTCATGATATACGACGTGGACAATCTTGTGGCGGGTTTGGGCGGTATCGAGGCCACCCGCGAGGCCTTGGACTGGTTCCGTGCCGAGTGTGTCAAGGCCGGTCACCCGGGGCTTGAGCTTCAGCTTACGGGTTGGGGAGAGCGTGTTTCCAATATGAGCGGCGTGGACGGTACGCATACCATCTCCACCAAGGAGGTCGTGCCCGCCCTGGGCTTTGACAGCGTGACCAACTACCAGTTCGTCCATTTCTGCGACATGAACCGCGACTACGCCGACATCCTTCCTGAGGTCTACGCCGAGTGGGCGCGCATGGACAAGGACTACACAGTTCCCTACTACCCTCACGTTTCGGTAGGCTGGGACAACAATCCCCGTTTCAGAGGCTACGTTCCCTGTGTTTGCAGGAACAACACCCCCGAGATATTTGAAACGGCTCTCATCAAGGCCAAAGAGTACGTGGACAGTCACGATCTGCCCGTGCCTCTCATCACCGTCAATAGCTGGAACGAATGGACCGAGACCTCCTATCTGGAGCCTGATACCAAGTACGGCTACGGCTATCTGAAGGCCATCAAACGGGTGTTTAAGGAATAACCACCGTCTTCTCATTTTATATCAAAATTCTATCAACGGAGCCAACCATGTCAAACCCTGCCTTTTTCAGTGACCTGCACGTTCACACCAACCGCTCTCTCTGCGCTCCCCGTACCACGGAGCCTGCCACCTACCTTCCCTATTGCAAAGAGGAAGGAATCCGTCTCATCGGTATTTCGGATCACGTTTACCCCACGGAAATGATCCACGAGTTCGGCTATACGGAGGAGACCCGCATGAGCCGTCTGCTGTCTCTCCGTCCTGCCATCAAGGCGGCGGCTGAGGCATCTGAGGTCAAATTCCTTTTTGGTTGCGAGATCGACTATTTTCCTTGCGTGGGCGCCCCCTATATCTCCCCCGAGGAAAGTCTGAACTTTGACTACATCCTGTTCGCGTCCAGCCATATCCTCAACTACCCGCATATGTATACGGCATACGATCTCAGCTCCCCTGACGTGCTCAGAAAGCTGACTATTGACCGTTTTGTGGCCGCCTGCGAGCTGGATTATCCCGTGCCCATGGGCATCTGCCACCCGCTCTACCCCATTTGCAGTCCTCACCAGGCAGAGATCATTGACGGGATCTCCGATGCCTGTCTCAACGAGCTTTTTTCCATGGCCGCCGAGAAGCGCATCAGCATTGAGATCCATGCTTGTCTGTACCGCAAGGACACGCCTTTGAACGACGAGGGGCTTTCCGACCGTTATTTGCGGATCCTGTCGGCTGCCAAGGCCTGCGGGTGCAAATTCCACTTTGGGTCGGACGCTCACGAGCCCAAGGCTTTTGTGGGCAGCCACGCCAAGCTGCGCCGCGCCGCTGAGCTTTTGGGGATCACCGAGGATGATCTGTGGGATGTGGCCCGTGGGAAGGTGGAGACGAAGATTTGATGAGAATAAAGGACGCCCCCGCCGATGGCGGGGGCGTTGTTCGTTTACATAAAAGAGGGCGGTGACCGAGGTCACCGCCCGAAAATTACGATGCAGTATTAAGGGCATTTAGATAAATATTCAAAAGTCTCGTATAAGTCAGAAGGTGAGCCTGGGTAATTCCCGAAGATTGGATCTGGCTCAAAATCGCATCCGTCATTTGAGCTTCGGTCAAATTTGAATAATTACCCGTATATTCTATCGCACTATTGATGCTTTCAAACAACGCTTTAAGATTTGCCAAGGCCGTTTCGTCATAAACGTTCTCAGCGGTCAAATCAATCGTGTTGCCATCTCCTGTATTTAACGTAGCTTTATAAGTTAAAATTCTAAAAGCTGTCATATAGTGCTCCATAAAGGGAGCCAAGCACTCAGAGTCGTCGGTATAGACCGTATCGTCGTTACCAAATGCTACCGCGGCAGTAATGAGCGGTTTAAGTTCACTGGGGGAAACAACGCCATAATACGTATCACTTGATTTCCATGTTGGAGGAGAAAATGCACCTGAACCACTTGCCAAGTTTGCAATAGTAAACGCCAATTTCTCTTTACTCACAGAAACAACGGCTCCTTCATAGCCTTTATAGTCAGAAACTGTGGCAGTTCCCTCAAGTATATCACCCAATTGGTAGTATTTTGTGTTACCTTCTGTATCCGTATAGGATTTAAAGACACCAACCATTACGTCAACTTTAATTTCATTGGTATACTTGTAACTCCAACCAGACCTGTCTACCGTCGTTGTTTCATTTAATTTTTCTATATCTTTAGTTAAATATAGGATATATTCATCATCACTTTCATTATCCACATTGGTGCGATAAATAATCACGTTTACCGGCTCTTCCGCTCCATCCTCTGTCAGTTGCAATTTCAAGCTGGTTTGATTAGACTTCTCAAACATGTCAAGAACGCTTTTTGCATCGTCCAAGTCATCCTCAGAAGAAGTAGAAGTTTTATAAGTATCCGGAACATAAGCAATAATATCAGAAGCCGTTAGTTCAAAGCCCAACAACCCTGCAATAAAGCTGGATAAATCTCCCGGGTTTCTGCCATTGTCATTCGCACCCGCACTCATCTGATCATCCATCGTCGCTTTATTAGTAGGAATACTCAAAACATCATTTGCAAACGTATCAAAAGCAGGAACAGTATTAACAGGAGGCAATTGGTCTGCGGTGGGAATATCCACTGAGAAGGTTCCGAAATTCAATTTCAAATAAGTTTCTATATCTGTCGCCGTAGCATCTGCCTTGGGCGTTATTTTCAAATAGAAGGTAGTAGGCGCATCTATGTCACCGTCGCCATCGGAATCGGAGGGCGCGAGCATTCTCGTGGTCAGAGACTTGCTTGCAAGGGTACTACAACTTGCATCAGTATACAGCTCCCATTCAGCCATATCGTTGCCGGCAACGCCATCACCCGTCAGTGCATCCGTATTAAGATAATAATAGTTTTTGTAAGTTCTGTTAACGACATCAATCTTTATGACGATCGAAGCATCATCGGCGAAATTTGCCGTGCTATTGAGCATGGTTCCGCTATAAATGAATTTGCTGTTCTCCGTCAGCTTACCGCTTTTAACCTCGGCGTTTGAGATATAAATATCAGGCATCTGAAACTCCGCACTACCCGAAATCGTCAGATTTCCGCTGACGGCGGCGTAGCCGATGCTGATAAACAAAACGGCAAAGGAGCACACTGCGGCGCACAAATTCTTTACCCATCTTTTCATATCGCGTGTCCTCCTTTCAAATACTGGTTAAGGCAACACCGTCAAAACGGCGGTGTTGCCTTATTTTTTCATTCAACGAGTATTATTTATCGGACTCGTCCTTTGCTGCGGGGGCATTGACCTCCGCCTTAGGCATACCCGAGATGACGTCCTCAGCCTTGCGCTTGACAATGGCGATGATCTTCTTCAGCGGGTGGGTCAAGGTCTCGGGGTCGACGCGGTGATTACCGTGTGCGACGGCGGCCTTGCGGATGATATCTCTGTTGTGGGCGGCGTCTCTGGAAGGTACCAGGACGATATCGCCGTCGTGTACCTGCTCGCCGTTGGGGTCGTAGCGGTACAGCTTATTTCTCTTTTCCTTACCGGGCCAGACGACGGAGATGACCTCCACGCCCTCTTCTCTCTCCTCAATGACCTCTTCGTCAACGTAGTCGATCTGTTCCAGGGCGATATCGGGAGAAGCGATAGCCTCCTCCAGGAGCTCTTCCTCCACCTCTTCCAGCACCACGATCTCGGGCTCAGGCTCGGGAGCGGGCTCCTCGATCACAGGCTCGGGCTCAGGCTCAGGCACAGGCTCTTCGATCACAGGCTCGGACACGGCATACAGCTCGTCGTAATCGTCGACCTTGATCTCAAAGACGTACAGGAGCTTGGTGTTGGTGGGGATCAGGAAGTGGGTGCAGGTACGGTCGTCGTTCTCATCCATCAGCACGGGAGACTGGATGGTATCGCGGATCTCAAGCATCTCGCTAAAGGTGCTGAGCATGAGGATCTGATAGCCTTCCTCGTTGAAGTGGTTGGCCAGCTTCTGGATAAAGGAACGGTAATTCTTCAAAATACGGTTGACCTTGATCTCGTAGTTGATATCTGTGTTTCTGGTTACGTAGATAAAGGCCACGTAGTAGACGGTGTAAAGCACCGTCAGGATCACAAAGACGATGGTGAAGACCATGAAGACGTTCTTCGCGGTCTTGTTTTCGGAAGCCAGGATGACGTTGTCCCCTTCCTCCACGGAGGAGGTCACGGACATGGTCACCGTTTTGTCGGCAAGGGGTACGTTCAGTGCTACCACGTACTGGTTGCTGGACTCGTCGTTGAACTCCTCGCAGTCACCGATGACCTTGATATGCATTTCAAGGATCAAGGTGCTCTTGGTTCCGCTCAAGTCGTAGAAACCTGTAAAACGCTGAGCAAGCTCGTTATACGTGCCATAGTCAACACTGATCGACTCATTGATCTTCACGTAGTTGCTGGTCGATTGATCTCGCTTTTCTGCCACGATAGGATCGGTCTTCTCATAGATGATGGCACCGTTCTTATCGGCGATCTGCAGAACTGCGTCGATGCTGTACGAATACTCAAAGTTAACGCTTGCGGTATTCATGGCCAACTGATATTCAAAATCAGCCAGCACTTGATCGATCAGCGATGTGACGTAAGCCTTGTCGGGCTCGGCGTATTTGCTGTTGTAGAAATCGTTTTCCTTCAGCGATACTTTATATTCTACGTCACTCTTCTCGGAATACTCGATGTAGTACGCCTTGTTGAAGTTGTAAAACACGAGCGAGAAGATGGCCGTGAACAACAAGAGACCTGCCAGGAACAAGGCTTGAACCTTGATCCATTTCATACGGTTTAAGCGATACGCTTGCCTCCGTCGCTTTTCAGCTTCTGACATTTATCGTCCCCTCCTTTTCATGTAAACAAGCCTCTGAGCCAGAGACTCGGGTGCCCGATGTGCGGCACCTTGCACAGGATGACACCGTGAACCTCGGATTCGGTCACGTAGCCGTGATCCCAATCCTCGTTGGCGTCACCTTTGGTATAATAGCGGATTTGACCGTTGATCTTTTGGACATCCACCACGCGGTGGACGATCAACGTTTTGCCGTCCTTCGTAAAGGCGATGATATCACCCACTTGGATGTACTGATCATCGTAGGCCTCGTAGAGAACGGCGTCACCTACGTTCAGTCCGTCCTTCACTTGCATACTCGGGGTCGCGATGACCACGAGGCCGAAGCGGAACTGACAGGAGATCAGCATGACAACCGAAATCATAACAGCGATGCACGCGGCGGTTCCCACGTAAGACCACTTGGAGGGCCTTTTCGTTGCGCGGCGGAATTTCTTTTCATAGAGCAGGTCGATGAAGAGGTAGACCGCCAGGGGGAGCAGCATGGTGATGAGCGACTCCAGGGCGTCAGCCATGTTGGGAGCCGTGGGGATCACGTATGCGGGCAAGGTGAGGATCATTCGGTAAGCCATATTCGGTACGAAGCCGTACCGTTTGGAAATGTAATGGTACAAGAGGTTTGCGGTAACTGCGGGCAAAAGCGTCATGGCAACAATGTCCATGAGGCGGTTCATGTTCTCGATCCCCGCAACGCCTGCGCCGAGATAAATATCCGACAGCAAGCAGAGGAAGAAGGAGACAGCCGTCAGTCCCTTTGCCTTTTGTGCCAACAGTACAGCTCTTATGATTTCGGTCGCCATGATGATCATTGCGCCGGGGATCAGACCTTTCCATAGCACTTCGGCCGTAAAGCGCTGATAGGTCTTAACAAAACCGAAATAATATCCCGCAAGGTAGAATAACACCAGATACACTGCGGCTATGACTGCCATGATGAAGGCAACCTGCCGTTTGTTGATGGAGGGGGTGCTTCTCTTTTTGATGAACACCCACACCACCAAGGCTGCCATTGTCAGCAGTACCGCCGCAGTGATTCGGACGTATCCCGCAGGGATAAAGATCACGGGCAGGAGGACGACGAGGGTCACGAGCGTTACGAGCCATAATTTTTTTACGTCCGAGGTCATGTCTCTCATGTGTCGTCCTCCTTTCTTGGTTAGAGTTTAAGTTTAATGGTTTGAGTTGGGGGAGAGATTAGTTAGAGGTTGCGTCTACGTAAGGCATAGAGATGGTGAAGGAATAATCGGTTACAGTGCTGTTCAACATATCTTCTGTAAGCGTCAGAACCGCAGTAACAGTAACAGTAACTTTCGCAGTGATAGGCATCTCGAACGACGTTGTAGTCACATTAGATGCCCCCTCCACACTCCAAGAAATAGCAAGTTCAGTCTTGTCGTTGGTGACAGAAGGAGTTACGACTGCATTAGGAAGGACTGTAGAAGCAGTCGCACCCGAGACAGTATATTCAATTTCATAAGTTGCTGTCTTGGTAATCGTATTACCTGCCTTCATCTCTACAGTATCGGAATCATCAACAGCCTCGTCCAAATTGAATGTAATTTCCATTGTGGCGGCTTGAGAACCTGCGGTAGCAGTGGCGGTAACATCATCATCATTATTATTGCCAGTGGTACCTGTAAAATGAACAGCAGTCTGTACGGACTCTTGATTAGGAGTAAATGCCGAAGCAGTACCCGTGATAGTTAAAGTACCGGAAATTGCAGCGTAACCAATACCCATAACCATGGCAGCGACCAACATGAAGGCTACAATAACAAGCTTTCTGTTTTTCATTTTGTTTTCTCCTTTCGCAAAGAAAAAAATTAAAGTGTTTTTTATAGATACCGACAGATACGGCCACTGCCGAGTAGCTATCAAAAAGTGTTTGGGTGCCCTTTTTATACAATTAAAATAAAAGGCATGAATATTATAGCAAAATAAAGTATGCAAAAAGTAGGCAAAAGAAGACTCTTTTGAAAAAAATGTATGGGGTTTTGAATTTTTTTGTCACGGGGCTTGCAAAAGATGGGGGAAAAGGAAAGCCTTCCCTAAGGGGGGAAGGCTGGTCATCGGAGATTTTCATATATGCGATAGCGTGAGTTGAATAAGCTCCCTGTGTTGTACGTCGTTGGGTCTCTCGTGCTGAGCCTCCCTCCGGGAGGGAGGTGGCTCGCGAAGCGAGACGAAGGGAGCCTGCGAACTAATATAAGCACACTTATTAAAAAAGCATGATTCGGCGGCACGCATTCTCCCTCACCCGCCTGCGGGCGGGAGCTCCCTCCCGGAGGGAGCCTAAGATTTGTGCATATTGTCAACCCTCGTTTGATCAAGAGGGTTTGTCTGCAACCCAAAAGGGAGAGCCTCAGCTCCCCCCTTTCTTGGCTTCCAGGTTGGCGTAGGTCAGCTCTGCCCAGGAATACTGGGACATATACTCACCCGCGTAATCGTTGACGCCCTCTCGATGGCCTCTCAAATAATTATAGTAGTCACATTCCACGGCGTCGATGATCACGCCCAGCTTGCCGCGCTCACGGGCGATCACGTCTCCGCAGCCCAGCGCGTCAAAGACGTCCAGAAGATCGCGTCGGAGGGACTTGAAGTAGGTCTCGTGGCCGTCGTCATCCTCAAACAGCACGGTCATGCACTCGCCTACGGAGCACATGGCTCCCTTGCGGTCTACAAGGTATGCCAAAAGCTCCTTGGATTTGGAATACTTGAAGGCCACGGGCTTTCCGTCACACATGACCTCAAAATTACCGAAAGCACGCACGCGGATGCGCTTACGGGGCGCGGCGCTCACGGGATAACGGAGATTATCCAGCTCCTTTTTCATCTTTTCGGGGGTGATGGGCTTCACGAGGTAGCCGCTGGCGTGCATATCAAAGGCGGCGTCGCGGTAGGAGCCGTAGCCCGTGGCAAAAATGATGTTGATGCGGGGGTTGATGATCTTGAGCTGCTCGGCTACCGCCACACCGGTGTGTCCCATCATTTTGATATCCAGAAAAGCCACGTCGAAGGTCTCGCGGGCGGCATGCTCCAGGGCGTCCTCCGCATAACGGAAGCCCACGACCTCCTCCCCGGGTGCAACCTTTTTGATGGATGCCATTAAGCTCTCAAGGGCCAATCTTTCATCGTCAACGGCAAGGATCCTCATGTTCATTCTCCTTTTAGATGTTTTTGGGTATTTTAATGGTGGCAACGGTTCCCTCTCCCACGGCGCTTTGGATATGGAGGGTGCCGTTACAGCGCATATCCAGGCGGTTCGTTACGTTTTCGATTCCCACGTGCGTGCGGCCGTCATCCCCATAATGCTGTGGGTCAAAGCCCGTGCCCGTATCCGAAACGATAATCTCATAGTGGGTTTCATATTCTCTCGACTGCAGAGTCACCCGACCGCCGCCTCTCTTTTGGGAGATACCGTGCTTGACGGCGTTCTCTACCAGGGGTTGGACTGTGAGCACGGGGACGAAGAAATCCGTCACGGGGGTATCCCAAATAATCTCAAGCTCGTCACCGAAGCGCACCTTTTCCAGGGCGAGGTAGGTGTTCACGTGCTCCAGCTCCGCGCCGAAGGTAATGAGCTCGGTCTCTTGCAGGTTATTGAGGTTGTTGCGTAGGTAATCCGAGAAGTGATTGATGGCCGACTGAGCGGCGACGGGATCCTTCTCGCAGAGATAGTAGATAGAATTGAGGGTATTATACAGGAAGTGGGGCTGGATCTGAGACAGCATGATGGAGATACGGCTCTCATGCAGCTTGGCCTTGAGCTCCTGGCGTTCCTTTTCCAGCTCTTTGGCCCGTATGGCAGCATTGACGTTGGCAGGCAGGATGCGAAGGATGGTAAAGAAGGACGCAGCATACAGGGCTACGAAGATAAAACGAGAAACTACGCCGCCGCGCCAAAGACCCGCCAGAGTGGCGATCGCATCCGCGTTGACAGCCAGGATCGCCAGGGCTGCCAGCACGGCCATGCCAACATTGGCAAATTCAAGATGCTTCAGATTGGCCAGCAGGGCTACCAGCACGGCCAGGGACATGATGAGGTTCAAAGCAAACCAGAAGAAATAGGTATCGTAGAACAGGATGTTCTTGGAAAAGGAAATGATCACGCTCACAGCGGTAGCGAGGGTCATGGTAATGATCGCCGTATGACCGATCCATTTGTGCTTTTTCTTTAAAAAGAAGGTAGCGAAAATGAGCAGGAAGATGACGTAGAACATCATGCAAAGTCCCTGCGCCACGGTGTTGAAGACCACGAGCTTGCTCCAAAGGCCAATGGCGGGAACACTCAGGAGAAAATAGCCGCCTGCAAACATCATCATGAAACCCACAAAGCACAGCTTGCGGCCTTCGTCTACGTGTATCAACGAGGAGAATACGGCAACGCCCAGGATCAGAAAGGCGGAGATGATGGCGATCAGACCCAGGATACGCTGGAGATTGCCTTGCGAGATCTGGTCGTTTTCGTAGTTTGCGCCATCGTAAACAGCGAAGGATTCGCACAAGTGATCCACCGCATTGTCGTTTCCGAAGAAGTGCGGGTTATTGATGATAATGGTAACCATGTCACCCTCGTCACCGCGGTAGGTATAGGGCAGGATCATTTCGCCGCAGGTGTCCTCGTCGAACTGCTCCTTTTCACAATCAAAGGTATAGGGTGCCACACCGGGAGCATGGACCGTCACGCCAATATGGCTCAAGTGGAATGAAATGTTCGTACCTCGGTTCACGCCCGAAACGATCTCTCCCGTTTCGGGATCACAAAGCCAGAAACGTCCCCGCAGGGTCACTTTGCCCTGAGGAGAATGAATATGTTGGCCCGGAACGATGGGGGCGTATTCACCGTTTCCGACCTTGTACTCGCCTTCAAAGACAACGTTCAGGCTTTGCTCGGGAAAGGGCTGCGTGCTATCGTAGCAGGCCACGACCAAGAAAAGAACGGCCAAAACAAAAACGGCAATCACGAGGAGGGCAACCCACGGGATCTTCTTCAATTTATCTTTCATACTCATATTCTTCCAATCGTTTATTTCAATCTTTCTTATCATGGATCAGACTCCCTCCTTTCTTTCAAAGCAAGGAGCCTTCATCCCGCAAAGGGACATGAAGAAACCTTCGCCGCAATACGCAGAGATACCGAGACGAAGGCTTGAATTTACGGCGGTGAGAAAATGAGCGCACGAAAAAGAAAGGCAGGTCGTTCCCTGTCCGAAAACAGTATTGCTTGCTTGCTTGCTTG
>JAFTIL010000033.1 GCA_017456905.1 Clostridia bacterium | reverse complement strand
CGTTAATAACGGCAACTTGTTACCCGGCAAAGAGCATTAGCCTTGTGTTCACGCGTTCTCCCTCAGCCGCCCGTCGCTTCGCTGGGCGGCAGCTCCCTCCCGGAGGGAGCCTTACCACGGATATCCGTACCCCTGTAAACAACAATTTATCCTTCTCAAAGAACACGGCCCGATCCTGCGACCGAGCCTTGTTCCATATCACGTTTGAAAATCAATCGCCCGTCTTTTCGGATAAGACCCAAGGCAGATGCGCGTCGATCTCGATCTGCAACACGGGGGAGGGAAATTCCTCGTGGAGCATAAGAACACTTTTCTCAAAAGAAACCTTGAAGGACGAATCAATGACATACATTCTGTTCATGTCCAGGTGTTTGCCGCCATTTGCTGTACCTACCCAAGCATCCTCCCCTTGTAAGCGCACACCGCAAACGTGGTAGAAGCCATTGTAGTAGACTTCGCCGTTTTCATCGAGGCCGCCCATGACATCAAATACTTCAGCGGGCTTACGGGGGTCAATACCAAGGCTTCGGAAGAAATCAAGCACGGCGGCGGGAGCTTGCAGGATGGCTTTGTCATAGTTTTGACACCCCGCGCAGGTGCATTTCTCGCTGGTGATAAGAACGTCGGGGCGGTCGTAGAAGACATGGGTGCGGTCTACGTCAATATCAAGGATGTAATTAGAGAAGCGGAAGATCATAGGGTCTCCTTTCTATACAAAATTCGTACAAATCAATTCCAACTGTTCCCGCTGTTTTGAAAATCCGCAATGTCAGCCATGAAATCATTCTGCGTTGTATCGGAAGCATTGCCTATCAAAGCAAGACTCTGCATCTGCCCCTCCGTATGCACCGTGTATCGAACGCCGTAGAATTGACAGCATTCCACCCGATTATTCAGCATAGGCGCGGATGATGCCTCCTGCATCAGCATCACACCGACGGGAGAATTCTTCCCCGTGCAGCGCAAAAAGGAAATACCACTGACCTCCCGCGTGCCGTCCGTGTCGTTCTGAACCACCGCAAAGGCGGCCTCACCTTCATTTTGGCTTCGACATGAAACCACCTGTGAATCCCTTGCGTTTTCAAAATAAAAGCCGTATCGGCGGGAATTTTCCGAGACGCAAGCCTCGTAAACGGTATTCATAGAGCATATACCGCCAAAGCCGAACAGATTCCCGGATGCGAAGCAATCACTTACCGCAAAGCTTCCCTTCGGCTCCGCGCCGTACATATCCTCGTTGAATCGTCCTTGATGCTCCAGGAAAAAGCCGAACTTCCGATTGTTGTAGGCCTTACATGCCAAAATAGAGATACTTTCGTCCTCGGAGAAACCAAAGCCAATACCAAAGCCCGAGGCACCTCCGTTTTCTTCTGTGGCAGCCTTTCCGCATCCGATCGCAACGCAATACGAAAACGTGCAGTTGATCGGGCAATCCACACCAAAGCCTGTCGCATCCGTATGTTTAACCGTAACGTTCTTCCAATGACAGTTCCTTATCAAGTTCATCATAAAGCCCTTACCGGCAGACGTGTATATTTCGCAGGAAGTGGCGGAAGCATCAATCACGAATTTTTCAAAACGACAATTTTCAAGATATATCGCTTCACCCGTGTCCAGATAATCGTTGAAATAAAACATATCCAAGCCGTATTGAGAATTTCCCACGGGCTTCAGCACCGTTGCGTCACCATCACCGATAATGCTGACATCAGACCTCATGGTGATACAATGAGATCCTATGGTCTGCCTGCCATTTTCAGCAAACTCATATTGCCCTGCAGGAAGATAGATGGTTCCACCCTTAACAGACGTCTCGTCAATGAGGGCTTGCAACGCTTGGCTGTTCTCCTCTCCCGTATTTTCGGGAGTCACCCCGTGATCGGTCGCATTGACCCATGCTTCTGCAGGCTGATTCTCGGAGCAACCAACCATCAAAAGAAGTAGCAAGAACAGACAAAAAAATCGCTTAATGATTCCCATTGAACAAACCTCGCATCTGTAGAGCTGATGCTCTACAAGTCATCTTTGCTGATTAGGAGAAATCGTCGTAGGCAAGGCGTAAGGGCGCAAGGAAGGCGAAGGTGTAGTTACCTACTCCGAGCCGACCGCGCCGCCCGACAACGAAGCATGCGGCGATTTATACAATCAGCATCGCGTCACCGAAGGAGAAAAATCTGTACTTCTCCGCCACCGCCGTCTCGTAGGCCTTCATCATATGCTCTCTGTCATAGAAGGCCGACACCAGCATCAGCAGGGTGGATTCGGGCAGATGGAAGTTGGTGATCAGGGCGTCGGTAGCCTTGAATTTGTAGCCAGGATAGATGAAAATACCCGTATCGGCGGACATGGCATGAACGATGCCGTTATCGTCCGAGGCACTTTCCAGGGTGCGGCAGGAGGTGGTGCCCACGCAGATGACCCGTCCGCCTGCGGCGCGGCGCTCGTTGATGATGCGAGCGGATTCGGCAGGAACAGTGAAAAATTCCTTGTGCATCACATGGTCGGTGATGGCATCCTCCTTGACGGGACGGAAGGTACCAAGACCTACGTGGAGCATGACGGGGGCGATGGCCACGCCCTTGTCCTGCAAGGCTTTCAAGAGTTCGGGGGTAAAGTGCAGACCCGCCGTGGGAGCCGCCGCCGAGCCCTCGGTCTTGGCGTAGACCGTCTGATAGCGGTCACGATCCTTCAGCTGCTCGGTGATGTAGGGCGGCAGAGGCATGAGGCCGATCTCGTGGAGGATGTTATAGATATTCTCGTATTTCTCGCGGTCATAGGCGAAGCGGATGATGCGGTTCCCTTCCTCCACCATGTCGATGACCTCACCCGTGAGCATTCCCTCACCAAACACCATACGGTGACCGAGGCGGGCACGCTTGCCGGGCTTGACGAGGCACTCCCAGGTATCCAGATCGTGCTGACGAAGCAGAAGGAGCTCGATGCCCGCTTCGGGACGTCCCTCGGCGTGGCCGTACAGTCGTGCAGGGATAACTTTGGAGTTGTTGATGACCAGTACGTCCTCGGGTCTTATGTGGTCGATGATATCATAAAAATGCTGATGGGTCAGGCTGTGATCCTGACGGTTGACCACCAGAAGACGGGAGCAATCACGCTTCTCGGCGGGGTGCTGGGCGATCTGCTCCTCGGGCAGGTGATAAAAGAAATCCGACGTTCTGAGGTCGGTAGCGATACGTTCGTTGATAATCACTTGGGAATTCTGTTCGCTCATAAGAGTTCCTTTCTATATGGCTCTCCTGTCACAGCGGAGAAGATTTTGTCATATACTGGCAGCGGAGAGTGTTTTCACACGTTAATCCGCAGACTCTTTTATTGTACCATTAAATTCAAAAAATTGCAACCTTTTTTCAGAACAAATATAAATTGTTGTTTAGCGGGCAGTGCCGCCACCTGCGGTGGGGCTCTGGCTCGGAGATGTTCAACTCATACGCACTATATCCCGCGAGGGGCAATACATCGCTAAATTGTTGTTTAGCGGGGCGCTTTGAATGAGGCCCCCTCCGGGAGGGGGCTCCGCGCAGCGGTGGGGGAGCCCGCGTTAATAGCGGCAACTTGTTACCCAGCAAAGAGCATTAGCCTTTTGTTCACGCGTTCTCCCTCAGCCGCCCGTCGCATTCGCTGGGCGGCAGCT
>JAFTIL010000089.1 GCA_017456905.1 Clostridia bacterium | reverse complement strand
TGCGAGGAGGACACCATCCCCCAGAGGGGGAGGCTTTGCTACGGGCTTCGCCTGATACCATCATAAACCCGTAAACAACAATTTACCGCTTTATTGCCCATCGCGTGATGAAGCGCACACAGGATGCACTACCCCGAGCCAGAGCCGCCCCGCAGGGGTAAACAATTTACCGCACCAACGCCCCCTCGCGGGAGGTTGTTTACACGGGTTAAACATCCCCGGTATTGGGGGCGGGCACTGCCCGCAAACAACAATTTATCTTCATGTTATTCTCATATAATTATATACCATATTCCATATATTTTCAAGTATTATCTGAAAATTTACAAATAAATGATGTATCCTTCTTAAATTTGTAGTATAATAAAAAAGATTATAAGGAAAACCATGCCTTCCCACAGGATCTCCCTTCGGGAAGAGAAAGGATACACATATTATGAGCCTGAAAGACAAGCTGTTTGGAACCTATAGTGACCGCCAGATCAAAAAAATCAAAAAGATCGCTGATGAGATCGAATCCCTCGCCGACGTTTATAAGCAAAAGACCGATAAAGAGCTTCGCGCCATGACCGATATCTTCAAGGAGCGTCTGGCCGCAGGCGAGACTTTGGACGACATTCTTCCCGAAGCCTTCGCCACCGTCCGAGAGGCCGACGAGCGCGTGCTGGGCAAACGCCCCTTCTACGTCCAGCTCCTGGGCGGTATCATCCTTCACCAGGGCCGTATCGCCGAGATGAAGACCGGTGAAGGTAAGACCCTGGTGGCTACCATGCCCGCCTACCTCAACGCCCTGACGGGTGAGGGCGTCCATATCGTCACCGTCAACGACTACCTCGTAGGCGTGGGTGCCGAGGAAATGGGGAAGGTCTACGGCTTTTTGGGACTTACCACGGGTGTCGTTGTCCACGGTCAGTCCAACGAGGCCAAAAAGCAGGCCTATCAAGCTGATATTACCTACGGTACCAATAACGAATTCGGCTTTGACTACCTCCGCGATAACATGGTGGTCTATAAGGAGCGCATGGTCCAGAGAGGCCACGTGTATGCCATCGTGGATGAGGTGGACTCTATCCTGGTGGACGAGGCCAGAACTCCTTTGATCATCTCCGGCGAAGGAGACAAGCCCACCGACCTCTACGAAAAGGCCGACCAGTTCGTCCGTACCCTGCAAAAGCACGTGGTCACTGAGCTTGATGCCAAGGAAAACCGCGACGATATCGACGCCGATTACGTGGTGGACGAAAAGGCCAACTCTGCCGTGATCACCCCCCGCGGTGCCAGAAAGGCAGAAAAGTATTTTGGTATCGAGACCTATACGGACGCTGAAAACGCAACCCTTGTCCACCACATCAACCAGGCCATCCACGCCCACGGTTGTAAAAAGCTGGACGTGGACTACGTAGTCAACGACGAGGGCGTTATGATCGTTGATGCCTTCACGGGCCGTCTCATGCCCGGCCGCCGCTTCTCCGACGGTCTCCACCAGGCCATCGAAGCCAAGGAGGGCGTGAAGATCCAAAAGGAAAACCGCACCCTGGCGACCATCACCTTTCAGAACTACTTCCGTATGTATAAGAAGCTGGCAGGTATGACGGGTACGGCGCTCACCGAGGAAATGGAATTCCGTGATATCTACTCCCTTGACGTGGTAGAAGTCCCCACCAATAAGCCCATGATCCGTGACGATCATGACGACGTGGTCTATAAGACCGTGGCAGGGAAATACCGCGCCGTGGTGGATCAGGTCATCCATTGTCACGAAAAGGGTCAGCCCGTGCTGGTGGGTACCGTGTCCATTGACAAGTCTGAGCTTTTGTCCCACTACCTCAAGAAGGCAGGCATCCCTCACACCGTGCTGAACGCCAAGTTCCACGCCAAGGAGGCAGAGATCGTCGCCCAGGCAGGTAAATTCGGCGCCGTCACCATCTCCACCAACATGGCAGGCCGTGGTACCGATATCATGCTGGGCGGTAACCCCGAATATATGGCCAAGGCCGATCTCCGCGCCGCAGGTATTGAAGAAAGCCTGATCGCCATCGCCACGGGCACCTCTGACACCGAGGATGAGTCGGTTTTGGGCGTGCGCCGTCAATATAAGGAGCTCTATGCCAAGTATAAGGCAGAGGTTGCCCCCGAGGCCGACAAGGTCAGAGCCGTGGGCGGTCTCTTCATCCTGGGTACAGAGCGTCACGAGTCCCGGCGTATCGACAACCAGCTTCGCGGCCGTGCAGGCCGTCAGGGCGACCCCGGTGAGTCCCGCTTCTTTATCTCCCTTGAGGACGATCTCATGCGTCTCTTTGGTAACAACGATCGTATCATTGCCATGATCGACCGCATTGGTCTGGACGAGGATACCCCCATTGAAGCTAAGATGCTCACAGGCACCATCGAGCGCGCGCAGAAGGGCATCGAGGATCAGAACTTTAAACGCCGTAAGTACGTCCTCTCTTATGATGACGTGATGAACCAGCAGAGAACCGTCATTTATAAACAGCGCCAGGAGGTGCTGGATGAGAACGATATCCACGAAAAGATCATGAACATGATCCGCGGCAATATCGAGTCCGCTGTCGCGGCCCATACCTCTGCCGAGCACGCCGCAGACTGGGATCTGGGCGGTCTGCGCGGCACGCTCATGGGGTATCTCTGCACCGAGGACGATCTGAAATATACCGATGATGAGCTGAAGGATCTCACCGCTCAGGCTCTGACCGATAGCCTCATAGCCCGCGCCGAGGATAAGATCCGCGAGCGCGAGGAGCTCTTTACCCCCGAGCGCTTCCGCGAGGTGGAAAGAGCCGTCCTGCTTCGCAACGTGGACTCTGCCTGGATGGATCACATCGACGCTATGGATGACCTCAAGGGCAGCGTGGGTCTCCAATCCTACGCACAGCGCGATCCCGTCAATGAATATCGCATGATCGGCGCAGATATGTTTGACGCGATGGTTGGCGAGATCCGAGACAAGACGGTGCGTACACTGCTCACCGTGATTCCCGCCCCCCGTGCCGAGATCAAGCGCGTACAGGTGGCCAAGCCCCTGCAGGAGGGCTTTGAAGGCAAGCCCGGTGCCAAGCGGGTGACCGTCAAGCCTCAGCCCGTTCGCTCTGCCAAGGTGGGCAGAAACGATCCCTGTCCCTGCGGCTCGGGAAAGAAATACAAGAACTGCTGCGAAGCAAAGAATCGTAGCAGCGCACAGTAAGGGCTATCTCTAAAATCAAATTATTTGTTTGTGAGGGTGCGGCTTACGCGCCCTCAGCCATAGAAAGGAGGCACGACCCATGGGCTTTGGACTCATGCTCTGCGGCTATTTTATACTGACCTTTATGTCCTTCGGTATGGGAGACTATAGCTTTGCCGCCTATATCATCGGGGCCGTCGTGGTAGGCAACGCCGCCTATAAGCTCAAGGATTATTGCCCCTCCTTCGCAGGACTGATGGCCGTTTCGGGGCTCTACCTTCTTTTGGGCGCTTACGATGTGGCGTTGTTTCTGGACGAGCTGTTCCTCTGGGGCGTTGTCCCCGCAGGCCAAGCACTCACGTCTGTTCTGGATCAAGTGTGCTTTGTCACAGAGATCCTGATGCACGTGATGCTTCTCATCAGTATTATGCGTTTGGCCAAGCATATTGAAGAGGATAAAATCAAGGCAAGATCCATCAGAAATCTGGTGTTTACGGGTCTATGGGCTGTCTGCCAGTTGATCTTTCTCATTTTTCCTGCCGTGGCCAATTTCCAAAATCAGATCTTCCCCAAATTTCTCACGCTTTTTGTTTTGATCTGCTACATACTCAACGCGCTTTTGCTCCACGCCTGCTTCAGGGATATCTGCCCCGAGGGCGAAGAGCTGGGCCCTCCCATGAAGCGTTCCCGATTTGCGTTTATCAATCAGCTGAACGACAAATTCGAGGAAAGATCTACGAAAGCGCTGAAAGAAACCCTGGCCTATGGTCAGCAGAAGCAAAAGGAACGCGAAGAGAAGCGCAAGAGCAAAAACAGCCAAAGAAACAAAAAATAAGAACGAAAGGAGCCTTCAAACCATGCGAACCAAAAAACTCAGCCCCACCTTAGGTCTCGGTTTTGTCATCGCCGGTGCATTCTTTTTGATCTCACCCATGCTGGCCGTGGTGGACGTGCTCCCCGACTTCATCGGCTACGCCTTGATTCTGAAAGGCATTTATTGCCTCGCCGACATGGACGAGTATATCTCAGATGCATCCCGCCTGTTCCGTCGTTTACTTATTTTGGGGATTGTCCGCGTAGCGCTCGTGTTATTTATCTACGGTATCGCTTCCGCAACCGAGCAGCCAACACTCCAACTCCTTGGTTCCTTCGTTTTGGCCGTTTTGGATATCATGGCGATCATCCCCGCTTGGAAAACTTTTGGTAACGGTCTCATTTATTTGGGGACGAGACACGAAAGCACCGCCGTCTTTGACAAGCGTTATCCCGGCTCACATAAAAAGGTGTACGCAAACAGCAAGACCCTCACCGAAAAGACGTTCCGCTTCACGGTTTTCTTTTTGGTCGCACGTGAGGTGCTGTCCGTACTCCCCGAGTTTACCGTATTGACTCATAAAATGGGCGGTGCCGAGGCAGGTAACCGCACCATGCTCTACGAATTCATCGGCCTCACCCGAGGGATGTGCGCGACCCTTACCATGCTCTTGGGCTTGATCTGGCTTGTAAAATTTATCCGTTATTTCGTGCATCTCTTGGCCGATCAGCCCTTTTTCGAAAAGCTTTCCCATAAGTATGAGACCGAGGTGCTGACCCGTCCTGAGATCTTTGCCCGCCGCGGTGTGAAGCTGGCACTGGTGTTCCTCTGCATTGGCGTTATTTTTACCGCAGACCTGTTTTTGGACGACGTCTGTGTCACCCCCGACTACCTTTTCGGTATTTTTTCCATCATCGCTCTGCTCCTGCTCCGCAAGCACGTTAAAAGCCCCATGTGGACAGCCGCCATGGTAGCGTCGGTGGCCTACATTCCGCTCACAGCAGGGGAGTGGTTCCTCCAGCTTACGTATTTCAGAATATCCGACGGCACCTGGGCCTTCCGCAAAGAAGACGTCTATGCCCAATGGACCAACATGAATTATATCCGTATCGTGACCCTGCTTGCAGGACTGCTTCTGTTTTACCTGCTTGTGAAGGTCATGATGGAGGCTGTCACCCGTTATACCGGCTTTTCGGTCACCGCTCACGACAGCGCTAATCCCAGCGCAAGGGTGCTGGAGGTACACCGTGACCTTCACCGCCGCTTGTGGATCTGCCTCGCTTGCTTTGCGGTAGCCTCGCTATCCTCCATGGTCTATATGCTGACCCTGCCGCTGGCCCATGACACCTTGTGGGAGGCGTGGGTCTTTGTAGACGTGGTACTTACAGGCGCGTTTGCCGCTTTCTTTATCCACACCGTCACCCTGATTTTTGAACAGATCGACTATAAGTATATGCTTTCTGTATAAAAATCCCTTTCGTTGCTCATACTGTATATGCCCTGCCGGAGTGCAGCGCATATGACCCGCCTCGTGGGCGGCAAGAAAGGAATTTACTCAAATGCAGAACAACCAGAATCAGAACCGCAGCCAGAATTCTCAGAACCAGAATCAGAACCAGAACCAGAATCAG
>JAFTIL010000088.1 GCA_017456905.1 Clostridia bacterium | reverse complement strand
TGACGGAGATATATACGAATGCCGCAAAAGAGGCTTTGACGCGCTGGAAGCCGAACCCGATTTTCTGCAAAAGCCCGTGATCGAGGGAAGCTACGGTGAATACTGGTCGCTTCGCAAGATGCTCCGCCGTTTTATCTGGCATGACCGCATTCATGCGAGAGCTATGTGGCGGGGAGCGTGCCGCTTGTTTGGGGTCGATGGAATCAGGAATCCGTTTTACTTTGTCTGAACAGCATTTTTCAAGCTTTGATATAGCAACACAGAAAGGAGCCCGCCATGGGAACCATCCAAGTCCTATCCTTCGAGGTCGCCAACCTCA
Organism: Clostridia bacterium; assembly: GCA_017456905.1. Lineage (GTDB taxonomy): Bacteria > Bacillota > Clostridia > Oscillospirales > CAG-272 > CAMEON01. The sequence goes on along the minus strand of JAFTIL010000088.1, from coordinate 29,454 downwards.
TCGCCGCGGGTGAGGTGGTAGACCGCCCCGCCTCTGCCATCAAGGAGATGATGGAAAACGCCATTGACGCAGGGGCAAAGCATATCACCGTGGAGATCCAACACGGCGGTGTCACCTTTATGCGTGTCACCGATGACGGGTGTGGTATGTCCGAGGAGGATCTGCCTATGGCCATCCGCCGCCACGCCACCAGTAAGATCAAGGACGCCACCGATCTGGAAAGCATCTTCACCCTTGGCTTCCGAGGCGAGGCCTTGGCCGCCATTTCCTCGGTGTCGGATATGCGTATCATCTCCAAGCGCAGGGAAGACCCCATGGGGCATATGTTGGAGGTCAGAGGCGGACAGTTTTTAGGGGTGACCGAGCACGGCAGCCGTGACGGTACCACCGTCATCGTGGAGAATCTTTTCTCCAACGTCCCCGCCCGCCGTAAGTTTTTGAAGCGTGACGCCACCGAATCCATGGCGGTCTCGGCCAACGTGGAGCGCGTGGCTCTGTCCCATCCCGAGATCGCCGTGCGCCTCATCGTGGACGGCGTGCAAAAGCTGGAAACCGCAGGAGACGGACAACTCAAAAGTGCCATCTACGCCGTCTTTGGCCGTGACTTTGCCAATCGACTCTTACCTGTCACGGGAGATTACGAGGGCATCACCATCAGCGGCTTCATCGGCCGCCCCGACCACGTCAAGGTCAACCGCAATTATCAGAATTTCTTTATCAACCATAGATACGTCCGCTCCAAGACCGCCATGGCGGCCATCGAGCAGGCTTTTGTATCCTACTGCGCTCCCGAAAAATACCCCTGCTGTGTCATTTTCATTGAACTGAACCCCGCCCGCGTGGACGTCAACGTCCATCCCGCCAAGCTGGAGGTGAAGTTCTCCAACGAAAAGCCCGTCTTCGAGGCCATTTACTATAGCGTCCGTCAGGCCTTGGAGCAAAACACAGTGCGCCCCGATATGTCTGTGGTCAATCCTGCCGCCAAGCTGGGTGTGATCGGAGACCGCGTTTCTGAGGCCACCGCTCCCATCGAAACGGGACGTCCCGAGTCCCTCTCTAAGCGTCAGCTTACCATGGAGACAGCTCCGACCACTCCCGCCAAGGAAACAACGTATCGAAACGCCGTTCCCGCCTTTGGTGCAGATACGAAAAAGCCCCAACAGGAGCGTATCACAGCCGATGAATATCTTCGTCGCTATACCTCCCGCGAGCAAGCAAAGGAGAAAACAGCGCCCCAAACAGCCCCCGTGGAAATGCCCGCCGCACGTCGTCCTATATCCGAAACTCCCGCTCCCGTGATTGAAGAGATCCCAATGGAGGTTTACGAGGCCGAAGCCCGTGCCATGATGCGTCATGCTACCACCGCCGTGAATGTTTCTCCTGTAGGTGACGGTGCCCTCGACATCCCCTCGCCCGTAGAGGTCGTTGCCCTTGACGTGCCGCAAATCCCTCAACCTTCCGCAGAGCCCGTCGCCCCCGATGTCTCGCCGATTCCAGCAGCTATCACCCAACCCTGGCGCATGGTAGGCGAGGTGTTCAACTCCTACATTATCGTAGAGCAGGGAGACCGAATGCTCATCATTGACAAGCATGCCGCACACGAGCGCATCATTTTCGAAGACCTCAAGGCTCAAATGAAGGCGGGAGAGGCTAACGTGCAAATGCTCATGCTCCCCATTGACGTCATGCTCATGAGCGACGAGGTGGGACTCATCGACACCTATCGTGCCGAGCTTGAATCTATCGGATTTTCCTTCACCTGCATGAGAAACACCGTCAGCGTGGACGCCATCCCCACAGGTATCGAGCCCGGGGCCGTCCCTGATATGTTTTCCACCTTCGCCGAACAGCTCCGCGATGGCTCGAACGCAGTTAAGCTGACCCGCGATATTGCCTTTGAAAAAGCCCTCTATCAGGCCTCCTGCAAGGCCGCCATCAAAGCGGGCCGCGTCTATCCTCCTGAGCATATTCAATGGCTTGTGGGAAAGCTCATGGAGTTGCCCGATATCACCTACTGTCCCCACGGCAGGCCTGTCGCTATGGAGATGAAAAAGAGGCAGATTGATCATCAGTTTGAGAGGTGCTGAATACGAGCATTGAAAGACTTAAAGAAGCACAAGAGGCTTTGATGTTTGATTTCCAGTAATTCATCTTTTACATTTTTTGAAAGTTCTTGGGAGGTGTGGAACCCTTCTTTCAAGAAGGGTTCCACGTCGTACTCCCGTACTTTATATTACACCGGCGGCACATTGGATTTGTGACCAGCCAAGAAAGAGGAACCGATGTTTACGATTCTTGCAACCGACGGACGCGCCCGCAGAGGCGTGCTCCACACCGTTCACGGTGACATCCAGACCCCCGTTTTCATGAACGTGGGTACCTGCGCCGCCATCAAGGGCGGTGTCTCCACCGTTGAACTGCTCAATGACGTTGACTGTCAGGTCGAGCTGTCCAACACCTACCACCTCCACATTCGTCCCGGCGACAAGCTGATCCATGATATGGGCGGACTCCACAAGTTCATGAATTGGCCCCGTCCCATCCTCACCGACAGCGGCGGTTTCCAGGTATTCTCTCTGGCATCTCTCCGCAAGATCACCGAAGAAGGCGTGAGATTTGCCTCCCACATCGACGGCAAGCGCATCTTTATGGGCCCCGAGGAGAGCATGCAGATCCAGTCCAACCTGGCCTCCACCATCGCCATGGCCTTTGATGAGTGCGTGGAGAACCCCGCCCCCTATCAGTACGTCAAGCAGTCCGCCGCCCGTACCGTCCGCTGGCTGGAGCGTTGCCGCATTGAGATGGACCGTCTCAACAGCCTCCCCGAGACCATCAACAAAAATCAGATGCTCTTCGGCATCAACCAGGGCGGCACATATGAGGATCTCCGCATCGAGCATATGCAGAGAATCGCCGAGATCCCCTGTGAGGGTTACGCCATCGGCGGTCTTGCCGTGGGTGAAGCCACCGAGGATATGTACCGCATCATCGACGTGGTGGAGCCTCATATGCCCAAGGATAAGCCCCGCTACCTCATGGGCGTAGGTACCCCCTGCAACATCCTGGAGGCCGTCCACATGGGCGTGGACTTCTTCGACTGCGTCATGCCCTCCCGAAACGCCCGCCACGGCAACCTGTTCACCTGGGAAGGGAAGATCAACCTGCTCAACGAGAAGTACATGAAGGATCCCCGCCCCATCGGCCTGACCTGCGACTGTCCCACTTGCCGTAATTACAGCCGCTCCTATATCCGTCACCTCATCAAGGCCAAGGAGTCCCTGGGTATGCGCCTGGCGGTCACCCACAATCTGTATTTCTACAATAACCTCACCCGCAAGATCCGCGAGGCGCTGGAGGGAGGCTATTTCGAGAGCTTCTACCAGAAGTATCGCCAAATCCTCGGCGAGCGTTGCCCCGACTAAGTAAGATACAAGATACAAAGATATAAGATAAACTGAATCTGAGCCATTTCTTGTATCTCGTATCCCGACTCAACTATCCGAAAGGAGTATCCTTATGTCTATCCGCGCCATCATCTTCGACAAGGACGGCACCCTCCACGACACCGAAAAGGTGTACCTGCAAGCGTGGAAGGCCGCCGCTGCCGAGCTGAACGTTCCCGACATCGAGTCCACCGTCCGTGACTGTACAGGCACCACCATCCCGTATATCGCGGAGTACTGGGCGAAAAAGTACCCCGACATCTCCTTTGAGGATTATCTGCCCCGACGTCAGTATCATTATTTTCGTATTCTGGAAACAGGCGTGCCCGTCAAGAAGGGCGCACACGAGCTTTTGACCTATCTGAAGGCTCACGGTTATAAGATCGGCATGGCCACCTCCACACCCTGGGACACCGTCAAGGATCACCTGGAACGTACGGATATGATGGGATATTTCGACACCATTGTCACGGGAGATATGATCGAGCACGGCAAGCCCGCCCCCGATATCTATCTCCTGGCAGCCGAGCGTTTGGGCGTTGACCCTGCAGAATGTATCGGCGTGGAGGACTCACCGAGCGGTGTCCGCGCCATCTGCGCCGCGGGGATGCGGGCGGTCATGATTCCCGACCTGATCCAACCTACCGAAGAGATCGAGGGAATGCTTTGGAAAAAGTGTGAGAGACTTGCAGAGATCGTTCCGATTTTGTAGGATAATCATTAGGTCACTTCAAAATACAGAAAACCGCCGCCGATAGTCGTGTGACTACCGACGGCGGTTGTTTTTTTAACTTGATTTACGCGTTAATGTCTATCTCCACAGCCTCACCCAAAGCCAGCGCGAAGATATACACCTTGTCGGGCCTCTTACCAAACATCTCCTCCATGGCTGCCGCGTATTGTTTGAGCTGAGACAAATGTTTCTCACGGAGATGTGCCAGGAGAATATCACGGTTTTCCCGTTCCTCACGGGTGATGTGATCCGTTTTGTAATCGCAGATCTCCAACCGTCCGTCAGAGTACTCACAAAGCAGGTCGATGGAGCCTCGCACGTATAGGGTGCGGTCACCCAAGGCCTCTGCCAGATCAGCATGAGAGGTCAGCTCACAAAGAGGAATAAACCGTTGGAATTTCAGCTCCCGTTCCATACGGGTGGCCGAATAGGCACCCCTAGCAAACTCACTTTCAAAGAACGCCGAAAGCTGCTTGCGGTCAAGGATGTCAGCCACACGTTGCGTGATGAAGCCCTCTTCCAGGAGGTGGGCAATTTCTTCCTCTATGCCGTTTTTGTAAACGCCTTGCCAATGGCAATACTGCAAAAACATATGAGCTGCCGTGCCTTTTTCCGCCGCCGTGGGACGGGTATTGGCCTTCAACAGCAATTCAAACTCGTCGGGCGAATCGCTTTTAGACATAAGGGACAGGGAACGAGCAATATGGTCATAGCTTTGGGTATCAAAGGCCGCTGCCCCTCGTTCGGACATGGGGAGCTTGTCCTCGTCACCCACAGGCAGATCGGAATTATAAAAGACACATTCATCCAGTAGCTTGTCGGTCATGCGGGAGGCAGGCACCTTGGAAGGAACAGATCGAAGCATTTCCTCAAGGGGCGAAAGCTGTACGCAAAGCCCTTGAAGTCTCTGATAATAAGCGGCCACATCGTCCTGCGACTCGGATGTTTCGGCGTGATATTCTTTAGACAAATAGGCATCCCGTTCAATGGTGTTTTCACAAAGCTCATGGATTTCACAGAAGGGAAGGATCTCGGGATGGGCGTTGAGACCTGCCTTGATCCATTCCATATAAGAGCCGGCAGTCAGCGCCTCGTAGCGATCCTCGGCCGGGAAGGGCGCCCGTGTTTCACTTGAAAAGCCAATGAGATAAAGTCGTTCTCGTGCACGGGTCATAGCCACGTACAGGATCCGCATCTCCTCCTCTTTTTCCCTGTGATACTTGGCCAGAGAAGAGATACGCCTCAGGGCGTTGTCATATTTTTTCTGTGCCTCGCGGTCATAAAATTTGACGGCAACACCCGCGTTTTTCTCAAAGACCAGATCATCGGAGGCGGATTTGTTTTTCATGGTATGGCCGCACCGCACCACAAAGCAAACGGGAAATTCCAAGCCCTTGGAATGATGAATGGTCATCAGGGAAACCACTCCGTCCGTAGACTCGGCAGCACTCTCCACCGTGACCCTCTTCTCGGTCAGTACCTTACTCTCAAAGTATTTTAGGAAAGTATAAAGGCCTGTAAAGGGGGAGACGCGGCAGGTGCGTGCGCTTTCGTACAGATATCGGAAGGCGGCAGAGTTGCGGCAGGATACACGCTCATCTCCTCGCAGAAGCCTTAAAAGCCCTTCAGCGGTCAGCGTATGACTGAGGGCTCTGTACCCCTCAAGCCATGCCGTAAAGGCTTTGACACGCTCGTACAGTCCCATATCGGGCTGTTCCACAGAAAGATAGGATTCCAACGCACCGTATAAGGAAGCACCCGTATCTGCGCTTTGCCGCAGCGTGATCAGCTGATCCAGGGATAACCCGGGAAATTCATTTCGTAAAAGCTCGGACAAAGCCACGTCGTTGTCGGGATTGTTGATGACACGGAGAAGATTCCAAAGGCAGATCATATCGGGACCGTGCAAGAGATCCTTGGCCGCATTGACGGATTCCAACTCGTCACATCCCGTAGGTATGCCCATGCTCACAAGGGCTGCACGGAAGGTGGCCATTTGGGCGTTGTCGCGCATCAGAATGGCGATATCCTTAGGACGGATGGGAGAGCCGTCTGCCAAAAGGGTTTTGCTCCTGAGCAGGGAAGCGATTTGATTGGCCACGTACACCGCTTCTGCATCATTTCCGCTGAAAGCGCCCTTTTCGTCGTTCTTTCCGGCGGCAGTCAGCATGGAGATACGCACCTTGGGCGCAACGTATCCCTCGGGGCAGGGCTTTGAGAAGCCGAGATCGTCTTCGGGACGATATCCAACGGATTTGGGGCAAGTGCTGAAGATATGACTGCAGATACCGTTGGTCACGCGGATCACGGCTTCATCACAACGGAAATTATCCGACATGAAAATACTGTTGCCTGCATTAGAGGCACCTTCGGAGAGGGCGGGGAGTCTTTGGCGGTATCCTGCGAAAACGGAAGGCTCGGCACCACGGAAACCGTAAATGCTTTGCTTGATATCTCCCACCATAAAGCGGTGATTGCCGCCGATGAGGCGGAAAATGGTGTCCTGTACCTCATCCACGTCCTGATATTCGTCGATGTAGACCTCGTCATAGGCCTCCAAATACGAGTGGCACAGGGGAGAAGGCGAACCATCGGGGGATAACAGCATGGAAAGGAGACGGCGGCGGTTATCGGTGAAATCGCAGATGCCCCGCTGTTTTTTGGCTTCTGTCAGCCGTTGATCGTAGGTGTCGAGCAGATCGTAAAGCACGTGGCATACCTCGGCTAGATGGCGGCTGTTTTGTTTCAAAAACTCTGCGGAGGCGTTATAATAATCCGTTCTGAGCTTGGCAATCTCGTCCAGATATTTTTTACGGCGCTTTTTGAGCTGGGTATGATCCTTGGCAGGATTTCTGCATGATTTAAAAGCGGTGGCCACAAAGCTGTGTATCACTTGACGCACGCTTTCGTAGCTGCCATTGTTCAGAGACAATTTTAATAACTTGAAAAAATCGTATTCGTGGGACAAGCTCTCCCCATACGCCTTGAAGGCGGCGGGATCGTCTGCCACGCTATGAAGCGCAGACTCGTAAAAAACAAGGGCCGAACTGCAAAAAATCTCCGTCCATTCATAGAGAAGCTTGCCGTGGTCAGAGCCGAAGAAGTCTTGCTCACAGCTTTGAGAGAGGCGTTCTGCCTCCATATGCAGTCGTTGTATTCCTTCGGGAAAATTCAAAAGATCGTTGTACAGCTTGTTCAGGGTCACAAACAAAGATTCGTCATTTTTGAACGTGGAGAGACTGTCGCAAAGATCGGCAAAGGGATTATTCTTCAGCAGAGAGAAAATTGCCTCGTCCTCGAATGACGTATTGGAAGAGGAGGCATATTTTTCGTAAAACTCGTCGATCAGATCATTCATGATCTTCTCTCGAAGGGGGATCAGCTCCGCATCATCGGCGATGCGGAAGGAGGCGGGCATCCCCGATTCTGCAAAATGCTCCTTAACGGGCTGATAGCAAAAGGCATCGATGGTGCTGATATGAGCGCTACCCATGCGGATGATCTGATCCTGTAGGTGACGGTTGCCGGGATCGGCTGCTATGGCATCGGAAAGAGCCTTTGAAATTCGTTGCTTAAGCTCAGCCGCCGCGGCCTTGGTGAAGGTCACGATAAGCATACGAGAAAGATCTGCGGGATGCTCGGGGTCTGTGATCCTTCGGATGATACGTTCGGTAAGTGTAGCGGTCTTACCCGAGCCGGCAGCGGCAGAGATCAGCAAAGTCCGTCCGCGGGTATTCATAGCGGAAAGCTGAGCGGGGGTCCAATTCCTTGACATATAAATGATCTCCTTTCCGCTTAGTATGCTTTGATGGGTTCGGCCAAAGGACAGCTCTCACGTAATGAGCAAAACTTACATCCATCCGATGAGGGGGTGCGACAGGCATCTCCTTCGTACATCCCTCGGGCCTGTTCACGAATGGTGTCATTTAAGAGCTCCTGCAGGACGTGCAACCGCTCTTGACTGCACAAGGCTTTGCCCGAAAGCGCGCCATTCTTATCCTGCTTGATACCCGTGGGAAAATACGCAGTATTCAAATCACGGGACACCGCTCTTAAAATCTCATCGTCTTCCAAAACCAGACCGGAGCGTACGGGAGAGATATCACCCGTGTCGCCGTCCACCTGGGGAGAAAGATATATAGCCTCGGCGGGAAGAACAACCTCGGGTAAGTGACCGTTTTCGTCAGCAAAAAGATGGCGGTTATTTTCTGCACACAGGGTAAAAAGATATAGCAGAAGCTGAACGTCCATATCTTCGGTCATTGTCTTTTCAGACAGCTCGTGCTTAGAGGATTTATAATCCACTACGCGAATATACACCTTCTTTCCATCCTCGGAACGGTAGATATCCACGCGGTCGATAACACCGCCCATTTTCAGTAATACGGACGATCCTTTTTTAATGCCCACGGGGCTATCCTCGATGTTGTTTACGTCTTCTAACGGCAGGATCATGGGAAGAGGATCCTCCGGCTTGTAGCCATGGGTATCCCATTCAAATCCTACGGGGGTAAAGCTCCCTTGCCCCAACTCGGCTATCATATCCTTGATCAATACAAGGGCTATGGCACGCAGACGTTCGAAGGTGTGGAGAAAACGTCCCTGCCTGTAGAGCGCGGGAGAGTGATTGATACTCTTGATATAGGCTTCAATGATTTCACCTGTGATCGCAAAGATCTCTTCATCATTCATAGGAATGATGCGGCCATCTTGGCCAAGAGCACGCTTCAAAAAGACCTCCAGCACGTGATGGAGGAAAAGACCCGAGGTGAGATTGTCCACACGGGCCGAGACGCGCTCTCGGAGCTTCAGAATATAGGAACCGTAATAGCTGTACGGGCAATGGGCATATCTTTGGAGCTTACTCCTTGAAAGCCACATTTCTTCACCCAAAAGTGCGTAAGCGCGTTCCTTGGGGATCTTGTCCTCGGTCTTGGGAAGATAAGGCACCGTTTTCCCTTTGACATAAGCCGATGTATAGGGGATGATGTTCAAATGGGGCAGAAGATGGGTCACGCGTGTAAAGGCCGCCGAAGGGGATAGCTCCTTGCCATCGGTTCCTGCCAGACTTCTGGAGAGATAGAGCTTCTCCGAGGGCTTGGTCATGGCGCGGTATACGTACAAAAGCTCGTCGGAGTTCATTGTTGACTCACGGGAAGTAAATTCCACCCCAAGCTCGGTTAGTACTGCCTTTTCCTGCTCGGTAAAAAGACCGCTTTGGCTGACGGCGCGAGGGAACTCGCCTTCATTGAGGCCCAGCAGAAGGGAGGCCTTGATGTTATCCACGCGCAAGGTGTCAGCAGTGCCCACCACCACACAATCGTGCCGTGCGGGGACAGAACCGATATCCGTTTCTGCATAGATCAAGGAAAGAACACCTGAAAGCTCGTCGGCTGTGAGAGGGTGATCTCCTTCGGAGGTAGTGGAAGAAACGGTAACGATGGTAGACAGTGCCTCGTTGATAAAGGACCAAAGCCGCACGGTCTCTCCTGCTTCGCGGACACGGTTGAGGCGGAGATAGGTCTCACCTTGCTCGGCAAGTTGTTTTTTGACCTGAAGATCGCAAAGATACTCGTAAAGCGCCTTGCATTGATCTGCGGGAGACGTCGCTCCTTTCAGCTTGACCTCCAGAATGAGTAAGGGGGTCATGACAGTTTCACGCACCCGATTGGCAGCCTCGAGTATCATACGCCCTCGCTTCGACCATGCGGCAGTATAACCGTCGGGATTCATGCTCCAGGTGTCCTCGGTCATGCGTTTGCCCGATAAATGCCATGTATCGGTATATTCTTCAAAGAAATCCAGATCTCTTGCGCTGACACCGCAAAGTCCTGTTTTGCAGAGAGACATGATATCGGAGATCTGGAAGTGTCGGCTGATACACCGCAAAGCGAGGAACAAGAGACGTGCGGCAGGCTTGGTGTTCAGATCGGTTTTCTCGGATAAAAAATAGGGAATTTGATATTGCTCCAGAGCGGCGTCAAGAATCCCTCTCCAGGATTGCATATCACGCACCACCACGGCGATCTCGCCGTAGGGGATCCCCATCTCGTGAAGCTCCAAGATGTGTAAGGCCACAGCCTCGGCTTCTTCATATGGGTTGGGGGCAGTTGTCAGCTTGATCTGTCCGCGACCGCTTTCGGGAACGTCAAAGGGCGGGGTGGTAAACTCCCAAAGTCCCTTTTCAAGGCATTCAAGCTCATCGGAGGCGGCAGAACATTCGGATTTTTCTGTGATGCGTGTGATCCCAAGCGTGCCGCATATCTTATTGAGACGGGTATACGTATCCCGCAGGCTCTCAAACTGAGGCTCTGAGGAAAAATATTCTTGTATCCCCAGGGTGATCACGGTCTCCGAGGCTTGCGCCATGATATGGGAGAGCATTTGGTATTCAGGAGCGGTAAAACCGGAGAAGGAATCGAGATAGACAACGGTATTTTCAAAAGGCGCGTGCTTTCTGATTTGCTCACAGGCCCTCAGCAAGCGATCCGAAGGATCCTGCCCGCAAAGCTCTGACACAAGATTGCGATAAGAGGCCATGATGAGGGATACGTCTCTCAGCTTGGAGGCTAAAGGGGTATGAGCCTCCTGCTTTGAAGCGGCGGCCTCCAACTGCTCAGCGGTGATACCGCCCATGGATAATTCTTTCGCGGTATCGAGCATCATGCGTGTCAAAGCCACGGCCCCCGAAGGAATGTTTCCGTAGGTTTCCAAAAGACCTGACAGACTTCGCAGGTTCAGCCACATGAGCAAAGCGGAGGATGCGTTGGTAAGGGTAGTGTGAGCTCGCCCTCCGTAAAGATCTTCCAGAGTGTCACAGAGCTTAGTAAAGCTGGTGACAGTCAGCCGTTCAGCCTCCTTTGAGGAAAGAGACGACAAAAGCGCCCGCTCAACGCTGTAATGTTGCTGCTCGGGAACGATCAGATATACGTCACGGCTTTGTTCCTTTAAAAGCGAACGGATCTCGGATATGACTTTTGTCGTTTTACCACTGCCCGTGCGGCCTAAAAGCATACGTAGCATGAAATTCTCCTTAGTAGAAAGGCTCCTTGCGACCCCATCATTCATCCCCGATGGGAAGGATAACGGATGTGTCGCAGGAGCCTCCTTTAATATCAGAATTTGTCAACGGGGTACAGGATCTTGAGCTGATTGACCTTGCTCTGGTAAGCGGCCTGCTGCTTTTCTCTGGTCACCTGAGCGTAAAGCTCCTCCTTGATGTCCTCGAAGGCCATGGGAGCGGCCTCGTTCTTCTTGTTGAGCTTGATGATGTGGTAGCCGAACTGGGTCTGTACGGGACCGCGCATCTCTCCCTCGGCCATCTCAAAGCAAGCGGTGTCAAACTCGGGTACCATCTGGCCGCGGCCAAAGTCACCCAGATTGCCGCCCTGCTCAGAGGAAGGGCAGGAGGAATACTGCTTCGCGGCATCCTCAAAGCTGATGTCACCGCTTTCAATGGAAGCCATGATCTCCTTGGCCTTGTTTTCATCGTCTACCAGAATGTGGCTGGCGTTGACGGACACATCGGCGTTGAGCTGATCCTTGTGAGCCTCATAGAAGGCCTTCACATCCTCGTCCTTGACCTTCACAGCCTCTACGCACTTGGAAATGGCGTACTCCATGAGAAGCTGTTCCTTGATAACGGCAAGCTGTTCCTTAAAAGCAGGCTCGCGCTCCATGAGATTGCGTTGAGCATCCAGCAGGAAAAGTCTCTGGGCGATGAGCTGTTCAAGCACAGCGGCACGGCCCTGGGGATTGTTGTAGGCCTGTCCGTTGCGGCCCATAGCCATGATATAGCGGGTCACATCCTCTTCGATGATGGGCTTGCCGCCCACGGATGCGAGGGGTCTCTTTGCGGGATCCTGTCCCATATCGGCACCGAAAGCGTTGCCGGGTGTAATGATTGCCATGATTGATAAGATCTCCTTTGGTTAAAATTATATCAGCTTATTATACCACATATCGCGTCAAATTGCAAGTATAAACGCAGATTTTTAAAGGCAATCACACTGGGATTTTCCATGGCATATACTGTCAAAAACCAAAGGAGGAACCTATGGCCATCAAAATATACATAGACCAGGGACACAATCCTGTCAACCCCAACGCAGGGGCTGAGGGGAATGGTCTTCGGGAGCAGGATCTCGTCTACCTCATTGGGCAAGAGTTAGCGACTCTTCTGCGTCGTAACGGTAATTTCGACGTGCGTCTGTCCCGTCCCACCGCTGATACTCAGATCGGTACATCCAACAACACCAGTCTGCGTCTTCGCGTCAACGATGCAAATTCCTGGGGCGCGAACTATTTTATCAGCCTTCATACCAACGCCTCGGAAAACGCCTCCGCTTCGGGAAGCGAGGCCTTTGCCTATGCCCGAGGGACCCCTGCTTTCCGTCTGGGAGAGGACATTTTAGAGGGACTGGCCGAGACCACGGGGCTTCGTAACAGAGGCATGAAGGTGAGACCGAGTTTGTACGTGCTGAAAAAGACCGCTATGCCTGCCGTCCTAGTGGAGCTTGGCTTCATCACCAACCCAAGGGATGCTTTCCTCATGCGGGACAGACCCGACCTTTTTGCCCAAGGGATCTATGAAGGGATCCTGAACTATACTGGCGTATAGAATAGAAAAAACCACCCTCGGGTGGTTTTTTCTATTCAAATTCTGCCTTCATCAAGCGCCACACGTTTTTTTGCCCACAGCTGGCCTCCGAGAATACAGAAAAGGATGCCTGCCACACCAATGCCCATCCATAAAATAATGAGAAGGGTCCAACCGACTTTTTCAGCAACAACACCATAAATACATGAAAAAATCGCAGTGGCGAAATAGATTACACTGTTGAGAAGGCCCGTTACCGCTGCTGAAAGGCCCAAAGGTGCAAAATGGTAGGGAATCACCGTGAGAAACATATGGTTGGCGCCCCACATAGCCGTTACGCTCACAGCCATGAAGAAAGCGCAAGCCAAAGCGCTTGTGTCCTTTGTCAGATACAGGCCAAACACGCAAACAGATGCCACGGCAAACATAACGCAGGAAGTATAGATCTCGTTACGTATAAGTTTCTCATGTAGCAGATTGGCTACATAAGTGCCTGTCACGCTGATCACGGGAATCATGACGGAGATCAAAGCTGCCGAAGAGCTCTCAAGATGGAATTGCTCTGATAAAAACGTGGGAGCCCAGGACTCCACCGCGTCACGGAGAGCTCCGTTGCACACGAGTCCAAACAGCAAAAGCCAAAGTCCCGAGGCAATCATTAAGGCGGGCAGAGAATGATTGCCCCTTTTATTTTGCTCGCTTACGTTTTTCTCGACATTCTCGCGGAGCTTCTGACGTTCTGCTTCACAAGCATTCTCCATCATCTTGATATATGGGGTGAGCGTGTTATTGCCTATGGTCCAAATACAAAACGTCAGAAGCAAAAGCCCTCCGGCCACGAAAAAGACAACTCGCCAATTTCCAAAATTAAGTATCACGCCGGGGATCAGAAAGGCCAAGACCGCACCTATTGAGCAGGAGGCTGCTATGTTCGTGCCGGCAGCAGAACGACGCTCCTCGGGGAGCAGGTCGGTGAAAATGCGGATGATGGGAGACCAAAGCATGGAGTGGAATAACCCGTTAGCCGCCCAGATCGCGGGCATAAAGGTCGAAGCGGGCATGGATCCCATCAGAAGGTTACAGATGCCGGCGCCCATAAGACCGATACCGATCATGTATTTGGGCTTGACACGGCTGCCAATGATACCGTTGAGCAACTGACCCGCACCGTAAAAAATCATATAAGCCGTTGTAACGTATCCGCCGAAAGCCTTGGTGATATATTCCTCCGCGATCATGGCAGGGAGGCAGGCGGAAAAGTTTTTTCGCCCAATATAACTGCAGGCATATGATAAAAAACAGAGCAAAAACAGCTGAGTTGCGCTTTTGTTGATTCTTTTTCTTTCCATTGGAAGATCTTTGGATAGCATGATGTAAACCTCGAAATTTTAATTACTGCCATATTATATCACCAATCTGTCAAAATTTCAAGTCAAAATCAAAATCTCCCCCGACCTTTGTCGGGGGAGATATGTAGATTAAGAATTGTAATTTTTGTCGATCTTATCGACAGTCTGCTGGATCTGGCGGTTGACAGATCTCTCCAGAGTTTTAGCGGAGGAAGCAACAGACTTGGTGGAGGTGGGCTTGAGAGCCTCGACCAGAACACCAACTGCGTTGTTACCCCAAGAGTAGTAGTAAGCGAGGTCACAGACACGGCTGGCAAGGATGAGGTCGATCATAGGACCGGACTGCTCGTCCTTGACGTTCTTGGTGGTCAGGTTGATCTCATAGTACTGCTTGGTTACGGTGTCTACAGAATAGTAGGACATAGCCTCGATCATAGAAGCGACCATTTCGATGTCCTTGCTGACGCTGCGGGGAATGGAAACCACGCTACCGGTGGTGTGCATCATATGGTAGTACTGGCCCTGAGCGGTATCGTACATGGGATAAGGAATGACACCGAAGTCAACGTCGTAACCGCGGAATCTCTCAACACACTGGAGCACTTCGCCGATAAACAGGGAGTGGCCATCACCGAAGGCAGTCTGGCCAACTTCGGGAACGCCGACACCGGTGGAAGTGGATACGTCGTTGATATTAACGATGTAGTCCTTGGAGAAGATCAGCTTAGCTTTGTCTGCCACGTTCTGGCCTCTTTCAACATTCAGACCGAAGGAGAGGGTATCGTCCTCTGCTCTCTTAACAACAGAGAGACCGCCGGCATAGAACATGCTGTAAAATACGTCGTTGGTAATAGCGAAGCCGCAGGTACCCTGATCGTAATCGTTGACACCGTCGCCATCGTTGACGAGCTGTACGTACTCGGCCAGCTTGTCAAAGGTCCACTCGTAGTTGGAAACCATGGAATAGAGGTCGGGAAGACGAGCCTCGGAGGCCAGCGTCTTGTTGAACATCATAACGAAGGTTGCGTCGTTGTCCAAGGTCAGCATATCGCCGGTGGCGAAGAATACCATGTCATTGATAGCAAAGCCGTCGATCATCTGGCCGTCCCACCAGGACTTGGTGAAGTCCAGGCTGGAGGTTTCGTCGGAATTGAGGTTCCAGACGAGTGCGTTGTTGGAGAAGCCTGCGGAGTTGGCAACGTTGGTAACGATTGCCTGGAAGTCGCCCGTGGGAGCATTGACCTCAGTCAGTACTCTGTTGGGAACGTTTGCGGTGACTTCTTGATACTCCTTGATGGTTACACCGTAATTCTGATAAACCATATCATTTCTGGTGTAAACAGCCTCACTGAGAGGATAGTCCTTCTCGGTAAACTGCTCTTTTTCGGCATAGATGGACTTGGAGCTCCATTCAGACTCATCACGGGTCAAGAAGACGATTTCTTCACCGTCATAACGTGTGTCGGGAATATCAAGAGTTTCTTTGGTTTCAGCATCTGTGTTTGCGTCGCTGGATGCTTCACCTTGGGTAGGCGCTTCGGTTTCGGTCTCGGTGCCGATACCGCAAGCGCACGCGCTCAAGAGTAGCAAAGCGGCCAGAATGCCGCACAAAACTTTTTTGAACAAAGTCATAGTTTCCTCCTAATTTTGTATAGTAATTTATTATATCATCAATTTCAGGTGAAGTAAAGACTTAATTTGTAAATATTTGTGTTCATATTTCATATAAAGATTAAACACAAATATCATAGCTCAAGCGGTAAAGACGCTCGAATTTGGCGTGACGGTATTCACAGCGCGCACGCATCTGGGCAAGCTGATAATCCGTAAAGCCTTCAAGATCTCCATCCTTCAGCTTGTTTTTATACATCTTGTCAAGCACCAGCGCGAAATTGATGTCGACAGCCGTTACGCGGTTTTCCAGGATAGACATGACCATATTGCTCTTACCCTCAAGGAGGAGGTTGACTGCCTCTACACCCATCTGGGTCGCGGTAAGGCGGTCACGGAGGGTGGGATCACCGCCGCGAATGATATGACCTAACTTATTGAAGCGGGAATCTACAATGGTACGCTCACGGATCTCACGGGCCAAGGCCTCGCCGAATTCCACGCCGTCTACCTTGGGCATACCTTCGCTAACAATGGCGATCATACCGCGCTTGCCTTTTTTGCGCGCTTCGTCGATCTTGTGGATGGCGAATTCCTTGTCAAAGGGAATTTCGGGAATGGTCAAGCTGATGGAACCCGTAGCAATGCCTGTATAGAGAGAAAGATATCCGCAGCCGTTACCCATAACCTCGGTAACCAGACAACGAGCGTGAGACTCGGCAGTATCACGAAGCTTGTCGATCATAGAGCAGGCGTTATTCAGCGCCGTATCAAAGCCGATGGTCTGATCGGTTGCCGTGATATCGTTGTCGATGGTACAAGGAATACCAATGGAGGGGATGCCGTGGTTGGTCAGGTCAGTGGCACCGCGGAAGGTACCGTCACCGCCCAAGGCAATGATGGCATCGATCTCGTGCTCATGGCATACCTTGAGGGCTTTTTCCATGCCTTCTTTGGTTTTGAACTCAGGGCAGCGGCTGGAATAAAGAATGGTACCGCCACGGGTCACGATGTTGGATACGCTGGACGAAACCAAAGGACGCAGGTGATGTCTTTTGATATGCTCGGGATCAGTTTGATCGGCTGCGCCGAGAAGACCTGCATAACCGCCAAGAATACCCACAACCTCGATACCTTGACTCAATGCGCGGCGAGCAACCGCACGAATAGCGGCGTTCATACCGGGCGCGTCACCACCCGACGAAAGAATACCGATTTTTCTGAATTTTGCCATAATATAAAATAACTCCTTTATTTGAGTAAATATTACATATTTTTAACCGCCTCAAGAGCGGCCACAAACGCGCGAGAGGCAACAGCTTCGCGAATATAGTTTCGAGACTTATTGCGATAATAGAGCCGCAGGGAAGTGGTAGCAGAGGGTGTAGCTATGCCAATGTAAACCGTACCAACAGGATTTTTTTCGGTACCTCCGCCGGGACCGGCATAACCCGTCGCTGAAAGAGCGACGTCGCATCCCAGAGCTTTTCTGGTTCCTTCAGCCATCTGTTCAGCCACCTCGGCGCTGACCTCCGTGACCTCTTGAATGGTTTGGGGATCGACACCTACCAGCTTGACCTTAACGTCGTTCTGATAAGTCATAAATCCTCCGAGAAATACGGCCGAGGCGCCCGAAACACCGGTGAGTCTCTGGCCCATCATGCCTCCCGTGCAGGATTCGGCTGTGGCCAGAGTCAAGCCAAGTTCTTTGAGTTGTGAGATCAAGGCTGCCTCGGGGGAGGGAATATCGATACCATAAATATAGTCACCTACAGGGCTGTCATATACACGGGAAATGAGTTCATCACACATTTTTTCTGCGCTCTCCCGCGATTCGGCCTTAGCCGTAACACGCAGCCTTACCTCGCCGTTACCGCAGTAAGGCGCAATGGTAGGGTTGATTGAGGTGACCATCAGGTCTTTGAGCTTCGCTTCAACGTCTGACTCACCAAGACCTATGATGTGGATGTTCTTGCTGATCAGCACACTTTCACAGAAGGGGTGGATCAAGGGGATCACTGAAGTCTCGAACATGGGTTTCAGTTCGAAAGGAGGGCCGGGCAGAAGGATGGCGGTGTGAAGATCATCTCCCACGGCCACACCGGGAGCGGTGCCGAAGGCATTGGGCAGGATGACGGCCCCTTCGGGCATCATGGCCTGCTTGATATTACTCTCGCTCATGGTTCGTCCGGTTTTCTCAAAATAAACCTTGATCGCTTCAAGAGAGGGCTCGTGTAAGAACATCTCACGGCCAAAATAGTTTGATACCGTTTCTTTGGTCAAGTCGTCGTAGGTAGGGCCCAGACCCCCGCTCAGGATCACAAGATCAGCCGCAGGACGCCCGCGGCCTGAAAAAGCATCGTCAAGGGCTGCTTTAAGGCGATCCGGGTGATCGCCGATGACACTTTGATGATAGACCGCGATCCCGAGAGATGCCATCTGTTGAGAAAGATAAGCTGCGTTGGTGTTGATAATATCACCCAGCAATAGCTCAGTCCCAACACAGATGATCTCGGCTACACGAATAGGCGCCTCCAAGGGCCTTAAAGCCATGTGTTTCATCATGCCTCCTGATCTGTAAACGCAAGGTAAGAGGCACTGCGTATGCAATGCCTCTTATGTGATGTATCAATCGTTCTTGATATGAACGTCCATCTGAGGATAAGGAACGGAAATGCCGTTTTCGGCGAAGGCCTTGTTGATCCCTTCGGTCAGATCCAGGTTGACATCCCAGTAGTCAGCACTCATGGCCCAAACGCGGAGGGTGATCTTGAGAGAAGACTCTGCTATGGTTGTCATGCGGATGAACGGAGCAGGATCTTTGAGGATCTTCTCGTGCTTGTCGACCAGAGACATCACGATATCCTTGGCTTTTTCAATGTCGGTACCGTAAGCTACGTCAAGGACGATATCCACGCGGCGATTCTTTTCCTTGGAATAGTTGATCATGACAGAGTTGAGCAGGGAACCGTTAGGGATGGTTACGTGGCGATTGTCACCCGTTTTCAAAACGGTATAGAAAATACCGACTTCGATGACAGTACCCGAGTTGCCGCAGGCATCAAGGAAATCCCCCACACGGAAGGGGCGGAAGATGAGCAGCATCAAGCCACCTGCCATGTTAGACAGGGAGCCTTGGAGCGCCAAAGCGAGTGCGGCACCGCAGGTAGCCAGTACAGTGACCACAGAGGCGGTTTCTACACCGAGAATACCAACGATACAAACCAGCAGAACGGCATATAAGCCGATCTTCAAAAAACTGTTGATAAAAGTTAATGCCGTGGGATCCATCTTCTGAGAGGCTTTACCTGTAGTTACCTTCTTTAAGATAAACTTGATAATCAAGTTACCAATCACCAGTACCAAAAGAGAAAGAACGATCTTCCAGGCAAAGTCAAGGCAGAAGCCAAGAACACTTGCCCAAATTTGATTCCAATCCATAATCAGAATCCTCCTATTTAAAAGTTCACCGTATATTATATCACAACGATGTTTTTTTGTAAAGATAATCCGCAAAAAAGATTGAAAAATTTCTGTTTTTTTGATATAATACGGTTAAAGACAAAAGAGGGGGAGGATCATAGAATGAACGGTTCATGTAACCAATGCCCAAGACAGTGCGGTACGCACCGTACGAGCGATTCGTTAGGCTTTTGCGGTATACCTATGGATATTTACGTTGCCAGATGCGCGCCGCATCTTTGGGAAGAGCCTCCCATCAGCGGGACTCGGGGCTCGGGTACCGTGTTTTTCTCAGGCTGTAACCTCCGCTGTGTCTTCTGCCAGAACGCCGTCATCAGCCGTGATTGTAAGGGAACCCCTGTGACTCGTGAGGAGCTGTGTAGCATGATCCTCGCCTTGACGGAGCAAGGCGTCCATAATATCAATCTTGTCACACCTACACATTATACCGAACAACTGATTCCTGTGCTCGAAAAGGTCAAGCCAAAAATCAATATCCCAATCGTATGGAACAGCAGTGGCTACGAGGCCGTGAGTGCCTTGCGCCGCTTGGAAGGCTTGGTAGACATTTATCTGCCTGATTTTAAATATATGTCAAGTGACCTCTCGGCGTCCTATTCCAAGGCGCCTGATTATGCTCAAGTTGCTACCGAGGCCGTCCTGGAGATGTACCGCCAGGTGGGAATGCCGACCTTTGATGAAAAAGGACTTATGAAAAAAGGACTGATCGTCCGCCACTTGATCTTGCCAGGATGCCGTAAGGACTCGATGGAGGTGGTTCGCCATCTTGCGGATATTCTGCCCTCCGACGGCTTCAAGCTTTCTCTCATGCGGCAATATACACCCGAATTTGCATTGCATACTCCATTTAAAAACCTCCACAGACAGCTTACGGATTTTGAATATTCTTCCGTGATGGATGAAGCCTTGCGCTTGGGACTGGACGGCTACATGCAAGGCAAGGAATCTGCCACGACAAAATTTACGCCGGATTTTTGATAAAAAAAGCGACAGACGTAACGCCTGTCGCTCTTTCTATAGGATCAGATACCCTTTTCTGCGCGCCATTCCTCAGCCTTGGCAGCGGACATTCTCTTGATGTTCTCCTCAGTGTAGGGAGACTCTGCGCCGCCGTTGACGTAGAGGAAGTATTTGCCCGTGGCAGTCACGTAGAGAGTCTCCTCGTAACCGGCGGGATCGCCCAGCTCACCGCTGGTGAACTTAGCCACCAGATCAGCAGCCTCGGTATCGTATTCAACCTTGCAAATGATCTTCTTCATGAACGGTAAACTCCTTTCTTGCAAAGGAACGTATCCCTCGCATATTCAGCGGTTACATTATATCATATTTTGCATTGAAAAGCAAGAGGGAAATTATGAAAATACTTCACAATGTTACGTAAGAAACACCAAACTATTTTGTTTATAAAACAAACGGATCACGCCGTGCAAAAGGGGCGTCTCAGATGCCTTCCGCATATGAGACACTCTCTTGCCTAAGAGCTATATCAGCGGTGCCGAGGCGCGGTTAACGCCCCAGGTATCGTAGTCGATCGAATACGGCCATCCCTTGGCATCCCAATCTATGACATTAGCGTATCCTATCATGGCTGAATCATAGACCCACTTTTGCGTATCGGGATCCAGATAGAACACCAATTTATAGGTAAGACATCTGCCATAGGGGTTGGTTCCTAATTCGGCTTCCGCGTCAGCCTTCTTGAACATATAGAAATAATATTCCGTATCCGTGACATACTGGAAAACATAGCCCAGGTTAGCAACGTGACCAACGAACGAATAAAACAAACTTTTTTTGCAAAACCTATTGACAAAAGGGAAGAAGTGTGCTATAATAACGAAGTCAACGGGAGCGAGGCACATCTCGGAGCGGCTTGAGATTCTGCCGGTGTGGCGGAATTGGCAGACGCCCGGGACTTAAAATCCCGTGATACGAGAGTATCGTACCGGTTCGAGACCGGTCACCGGCACCACTATTTTAATATTATCGCGGGGTAGAGCAGTTGGTAGCTCGTCGGGCTCATAACCCGGAGGTCGTGAGGTTCAAGTCCCACCCCCGCAACCAAATAAGGAACAGTAGATTGATACAATCGTATCGACCTACTGTTTTTTATTTCACCGTTAGGTGAAATGGTTTATCGTTAAAAATTAGCCGAAAGTCCTTGGTATACAAGGGCTTTTTTACTTTTGTGGTGCATTTTGATATATACGGTGCCATATGTTGTGCCGTAAAAACCTCAAAAAACAGAAAAGCACTACTCCCCGTCAAGGTGTAGTGCCTTTCTATCGTTAAAAGATTGGTATTCGTTGATTTACTGTTTTGATCATAAGTCTTAAAACATTGTTAGGCGGCAAGCGGTGCTTACCGCCTATGTAGGTTAGTTCTTATTTTTTCTTAAATACTGCGATGAGGTCGGCAAATTTCTTTTTCTTGATAACGAACCAGAAGAGCGAGAAACCTCCCAAACCTGCTACCGCTACCGAACCAACGGCAATACCGGCGATAGCGCCACCGGAAAGTCCGGTCTTTTCTTCTACAGGTTTGATTTCAGGTTGGTCAGGATTGCCAGGATTGCCAGGCTCGTCAGGATTGCCAGGCTCGTCAGGATTGCCAGGCTCGTCAGTATTGCCAGGATTGCCAGGTTCGTCAGTATTGCCAGGATTGCCAGGATTGCCAGGCTCGACAGGAGGATTGCTCGTCTGCATTGTATAGTCGCAAACATCGCACTTGCCGTCGTTGTTAGCATCTGCGTGAGCAGTTTTATCTACTACAAGCACTTGTAATTCTCTGCTTAATTCTTTTTTACAATATTCACAGTATGTCACTTTGTCATAGTGTCCTTCCTGCTTGCAGGTTGCTTTAACTTCATTTTCAGTAACAACCACCGGTTTGTGAGAAACAGTATCAATATCAGTCAATGTTCTTGTCTGAACTTTAAATGCAATGTTGCTAAATTCCATACTGGTATATTTTGTTTTACCATACATTGAGCAAGTTGGTTGTTCAAAAACTTCGCTTACAACATTTACAGTTTCTGTTTCAACGTGATTTTTAATATTTTTGCAAACACGTGTTGCTGTAAGTTTTGTTCCATCTTCACTCCATTCGTAAACAACTTCACCCCAGTCGTGTTCAGTTTCATTGGTTATTTCACCAAAATCAAATGGAATATAGAATTCTTTTTGAGTTTTACTGTCAATAACTTTGAAATAAAGGTTTCCTTCAAGCGCTCCCAAAGCGTCATGTGTGGCATTTCGCTTAAATGTTGCAACTCTGCCGTTTAATGAAAATTCAATATCACCGGAAGAAATTGCATCATATAATGAACCCAAGTTAAATTCATAACTTAAATCATAGTCGGCATAAACATAATCACTTATGTAAAGATTATACTCTGTTCCAACATATCCTGCAGGAATTGCAAGTGTAGGATTATAAGCATCTTCACTGACAAGAATATGTAAGCCACCTTCAAAATCAATTACAAATGGTTCACTATACAAATCATAATCGGCATAATAGCCGTCATTACTGCTTGCAACAATACGATAAGTTCCAATGTCCTGAAGTTCCTCTCCTTCGCCCTCAATTCCTTCAAGTTTAAGTTTTTGTTCACCTTTAAATACTGTTTTTCCGTTAGCGTAAGAATAAGAATTTTCAAATGTGAGTTTCCATTCAAGAGCAACCCATTCACCTTTATCATTTAATTTTTCAAGATGAGCATCAGTAAGGTTTTTACTTGCTTCCACTTGCCAGAATAAAGTTGCATATTTTGATTCAACATCTTTTACAACAGTGTAAATTGACGCATCATCAAATGCTGTGCAGGTGTAAAGAGGATAAAGTTCAACTGCACATTCAGGCATGGTAAAAGATATGCATCTGTTATCTGACTCAAATTTAATATCTTTAATGGTTTTTGCACTTATAATTTTCCAACCATTAAATTCAAAACCGTGTTTTGGCTCGCTTGCTGTAATTTTAACAATATCACCAGCACGAACATTTTGTGAAAGACTTTTGTAATTGAATCCTGTTTTTAAAACAGTGTAATCTGATTCAGTAATTTCATAATCAAATTGACTGAAATAATATTCCATATCATCAGCCATAATAACTGAAACACTATAGTTGTCGCCCGGATAATATTTGTCGTATCCACGCTTATCATAGTGTGTATATCTTCCCACAAGAACAAATTCACCGCTTTTCATAAGGTCGCCCATATATTCTGTTTCATATATAAAGGTTGTAGGATAACGAACTTCAAAATTTCCTTCTTGGCAATAAATACCATAAGTGTTTGATAATTCCGCCATTGAGCAAATTCTTACAATACCTGTTGTTGCAAACAAAATATCGCTTGCTGAATAAATAGGAACATTTATATCACCTTTTGTTTCAATATACATACTTGCATTCTGAACAACACTGAGTCCAACAACATATATTGTGTTGTAATCATCGTGAACAGACTTGTATGATGCACTTGCCTTAATTACGACATAAGAGTTATCAAACATTTTTAAATTTCCATATTCACTATAAATGGCAAATGATTGACCAAGCAAGGTTTTTGATTTATTGCTTACAAGTCCTTCATAAGTGTATTTTGCATTTCCACGCATAATAATATCGTGAGCATAAATACCAAATCTGTCGCCATTTGCCGATACTGTAATATCATCATCGGCAGACAATGTTACATTAACATTAATATTACCTTCTATATATACAGCACCCATAGCTAAAATGCCTTCTATATCATGTGATTTTGATGTGCGGATAATGTTAAAATCCGGTTCACTGAATTCTGCATTAGTACTTTTGATGCGAATAAAACCATACTCATTATTGATTGTTGATTCCATTCCAAAATAATGTTGTGAATTATTCCAACCATAGTCATCAAAAGAACCACCAATGGTTGTGTTACTTAAAACATTAATAATCAAACCACCCATAGAAGATTCATCTGCAACTCGTATTGACAAAATTTCGCCATCAATATTAATTCTTTCATCTGCAGAAATTGTACCGTCACCGTTAAAATCAATTGTATATCTTGTTCCATTTAAAATGAGTGTGCCTGTGTGATAATTAAACTCTGCAACAACAACAGGATTTTCACCGGATCTTTGTGAACGTAACAAATCCATAGCATTTCCTCTGAATCCTTGTTTAAGTGTTGCGCTGTAAATATAGTAAGGTTTTTCGCTATTTAAAATAATTCTGGCATCGCCGGCATCAAACTTTCCGCCTTCATAATCATCATAACGTGAGTTTTTTATGTGTAACTCAACCATATTTACAACGGGTTCAGCCACATCTTCCTGATTTTCAGTCCATGTAACAGCAAAAGTGTCTGACACATATTCTCTGCCGTCAAAAACAATTACCAAACGATATCTTATTGTTTCGCCAACATTTTTTGCGCCATCGTTAAATGTTACTTCACCAATTGCAGAGGCGTCAAAACTTATACCTGTGTTAGTGTAAGTGCCACTCAATGCATTATACCTTTGAAGGAATACCTTGTTGATTGTAAAGTTTGTTGCAATAAGTTCTAAATCGGCATCAGGATCTGCATACTTACCCATTTCCTTTTTAAACTTAGGGTCTGTTGACATTTCACCACCAAAAAGTGAGTGATAATATAACGCATCGGTTCCATTTAAACGATAACTTAAACGAGCATCAGTTAAGTAGTAAACATTTCTTTGTGAAACTGCAGGTTGTGAAACAAAAGGATGGAATTCTGTGCCAGCATAAACATTAATTACAATGTCGTGGTCAACAGAATAAACACAATAACTGATTGTTACACCATCTTCATTGCGATATCCGTCAAGACGCATACCATCAATGTAGAGTTCGGGATCATAATATCCAAGTGCCGGAATAACAGAAAATGAAATGTTTTCATCTTTTCTTACAAGATATTGTCCCAAATCGTTCTGATACCATCTTTCAACATCAATAATAGGTGCTATATCGCTATTTTTTTGAACAAATGTAACACGATATCCTTGTTCAACAACTCTTCTGTTAAATCCGTCCATTTCCATTGTGTATTCAATAAATTTTTTAGCATCATATTGTGGTTTTGCGTTGCTTCCCGATCTTACATTAGTGTTGTAATCAATGTAGAAATGGTCAACATTATCAACATAAACTGCCTTTGCTTGTACGCCTTGACCTTTCTTTCCTTTTTCCTTATTGACACCTGTTACTTTAAGTTCAACACAGCCCGTTGTGTTAATGCGAAGTTCTTTGCCTGCCTGAATTGCATAAGCCGTTGAAGATTTACTATCTTCGCCCTTATCCCAACTGATTGCCTCAATAGTTAATGATGCATCGTTTAAAACTTCCACCTGAGTAGGTGTATAAATTCCAATTGCAACGCTATTTTGCTTAAAGCCGTTGCCTTGGTTTGTTACATAAATATTTACTTTTACATTGCCTTGTAAAGAAACTTTGCTTCCAAATCCGTTAGGTGCTTTGTTGGTGCAAATGCCATAAACTTCACCCGAATAAGGATTAATTCCATTTACACGAATTGTTAAAGTTGCACCATTTGTTGATGAAATAATAACATCACCACCAACCGAGCAACCCCAGATTGCACCTGTGCCATTGGTTGTAATTACAGAATCTTTGTCAACAATAATGTGTAAATTGCAAGGGAGACCTTCACCCTGCGCCTGCTCATAAGATGTTACTTCAAGAGGTCCGCCACGATATCCGTTAAGATGAACGGTCATTGTGCGTTCGCCCCTGTCTTCTCCTTCATAATAAATAACCCAACCAAACTGGTTTTCTTCTATGGATTCAACCCAAACTACGCTATCTTCTTTAGATACTCCTGTTTCTTTTGGATTGTAATTTGTTGCAACAGTATCTCCTTCACCAAGGAAGTAACAGTCACTTTTATCGCCGTTTGGATAAACTACTAACTCATTTTCATATCTGTAACAAACAGCTTTAAGATGATATACAATTTTATAAGATTCTTCCCATTGATGAACAAGTCTGAATGCTATTGTTTCATCATATATGGTTGTGTATATCAATTCGGATTTTGTGCTTCCGTCTGACAATTTTCTTGTTTTCCAATATCCCCAACTGAAATCAAACAAGTCTTCGGCAGTGTATCCTTCCGGACACACAACTTCCCAATGGTCAAAATAATAACCTTCAGGTGGTTTTGCCGTGGCTGTATGAACAGGAAAATCTCCTCCAAAATAGTCAACAGATTGCGCTCTTATGTTACCATTTGTAACCACAAGCGCTTTAAATCCTGATTTTATTTCTTTTGTTTCTGAATATCCACATATTTTACAAGTTCTCCATACTAAACGATCTGTTTCGTTTTCAACATTGTAAGGAATATCTTTTATGTACCAGTTATCAAACTGATGTTCTTCCTTATATGCTTCAGCATGACAACCCGGATAAATACAATATGCCCAGTGATATTTGTAATTATAATCTGTTAAAGATGTTATTCCTGTCGGGCTTTCATCTATATCAAAACAGTAAAAATGGTCATGAGTTTGCCTTTTTATTGTTACCGTTTCACGATAATTACAAACCGCACAATCGTGATATTTTGAACCGGTGTGTTGTTCATCGGCAAATTTTGTAATTACCCACGCACTCCACACATGTTCTTCTTTAACACTTCCTTTTCGTCCGCAAAGACATATTTTTTCGTGATAATGAGAAACCATATTCCCATTTTCGCCTGCTACATAAACAGGTTGATATATGTATGTGTGATATGGGTGTTCGCCAAGTGGCTCTGTTGTTTTTGATTCAGCAATGCCACCACAAACACGACATTCACGAATAATTAACGCACCTTGAGTTGCTGTTGCATAGTGAGAATATTTCCAAGGTCCTATTTCATGTGGTTTTTCAGACTGTTTATCAATTTCACCACAACCAATACAACCGTGTGAATGGCTATTTAAACTTGTCCACACATAGCCATAATTATGTCTTCCATACAAAAATGCAGATTCAGATTGGAAAGTTTCATACGTTGCTGATGTAACAACACAATAATATGAATAACTTACCGAACAAGCATTTGCAGGAACAGCAACTGTAAGTTTGTTTGTTGTTGCACCACTCACAATAATAAGTGTGTCATCTGTTGACACAATATATTCAGTATCGTCAATTAATCTTCGTGGTGCTTTGTCACCTTCAACTTCATACCATTGATAAGTAACATTGTGGTCAGGGTCATAAGCACTAATATAGAATGTTACAAGATTTTCTGACCTGTCCACCCTTGTATTTTTGGTAACTGTTCTTGTTTTGTCAGTTGGTTGTTGAATTATTGAACCAACATCAACAAAAGTGCCATGTGTTCCGCTTGCTTCTCCACCAGGATTTGCGCAACACTCTTGTCCGCAGGAACAATCTTCTTTACATTTATCACATATATCGCAAAAGTGTTCTTCCCAATCACCACTCAAAACGCAAATACCGTGACTGCAACCTGCAAGCTCTGACTCTCTTTCACAACACTCTGAACATAATTCACAAGAATCGCAAAAGTCAATATCGCATGAGAAATTATTTTCACAATCTTCGCACAAGTGTTCAGAACTATTAAAATCATCACTTTCAACGCACAATCCGCAGCTACAACCACGAGATGATGATTCATCTAAACAACATTCCTGACAATATCCGCAGTCATTACAAGGTTCGCCCTGTGCACAGAACGGCAAACCACATCTTTCACAAAGGTGGTCTTCAAACTCTGAACTGTTTACGCATATACCACACACGCAATCTTGGTCTTCGGAATTGAGCAAACAACATTCAATGCACAAACCGCAATCTTCACAAAAATCAACTGCGCACGAAAAGTTTACGCCACAAAAACTGCAAAGGTGGTCAACATCTTCAAAACTTCCATCTTCAACACAGTATTCACCGCATACACAGCCTTGAAGTTCGGCATTTATGTGACAACATTCTTCACAATAGCCACATGTTTCACACCACTGAAAATCATCGCACACTTCACAGCGCATACAACTTGTGCAAATCCAGTCTTCGTCATCAGCGCAAGGGAAGCAGTGTCCGCAACCTTGTCCGCCACGACACCATTCTCCACCATCGCCAATATGTTCATTACATATATTGCAATGGTTTCCAATGTCAATGCAACAGCCAAGACATACGCCCTCAAGTCCTTCACAACCTCCAATGTCCATAATGCAACCTGCACAATGTGGACAATGTAATCCGGTAGTTATTGCACAGTCAATGCACATTTCACATTCACTGCAAAATTTGTCATGATAGTTAAAGAAACATTCTCCACATTCATTACATATCCATTCTTCATCACAATAAATGCAGTGTGGTGTGCCATAGTCCTCACAAACTGCACCATAATTATGCAATGGATACATACAAATGCCACAGCCGGGACATTGAGATGCCTCTGTGTGACAACCTAAACAAATATACCAGCCCTCTGCTTCAAGACAATCCTGACAAAGGTCCTCTGAACACGAACCGCATTGGTGACAATGTATGCTGTCGTCCCAACATTCCCAGCATAAACTGCAATCATAGCAAGCAATGTCGTCAGACAAGTCATTATGGCAATTTTCGCATAGATGTCCATGATAACAATATCTGCAATAATCTGACACTAATTCCCAGTCTTCCAGTCCTATTCTTGCCCATGCATCTGTATAGTCATCAGGATTATCTGTAAAGTCAAAATATTCGTGACCACATTCACAACAAGTAAAAAACTGATACCATAATCCATCATCAAGATTGTATATTGCATACTCGTATTCAATGGCAGCATAAGCATTGATACATAAAAGCACGCTTAGTAACGTAATAAGAACCAATCCAATTAGAATCGACAAGAGCTTTGACTTAAATTTTGTTTTCATTGTCTTTTTCTCCTTTTTCTGTTTACACGGGAACTGCCGCATCGGCGTTGCCTGTGCTTAATGTTAGTTTGATTTGTTCAAGGATTTCAACGAATGGGAGTTTCCCACAGACAGTTTTTCTGTAAACCTCGTCGGAATTTACCATTACCTGTCCGGGCAAGGTCAGCACCTCGTCACCGCCTGTGGTAAAATCTATATTAAAAAACCACAAGCCGTCCTTTCTGTCGCTACCTCCCGACGGGCAAAAGAACACAATTCTTCTGTCGGAAAGCTTTAATTCAAGCGTGCTTCCTTC
>JAFTIL010000087.1 GCA_017456905.1 Clostridia bacterium | reverse complement strand
CGCTTTGGCTCTTTTTACTTTTTAGAGTATGCGTTCCGTCGTGAAACGGAACGTTCTTTTTCTAGGAATTTCGAGATTTTCGCACTCGCTTTTGCTTGTACTTCTATCTCCTGTTGTTCAATTTTCAATGATCAATTTTTTTCAGCCGCGCTCGCTCTCGCGCGCACAGCCTTGGTATTATACCACAACCTTCCCGCTTTGTCAAGAGGTTTTTCAAAAGTTTTTTAAAAACTTTTTTCAAGCCGCTTTCAAAGGGCGGAAGTGTTGCTCATTATACCACATCCCAATCCGTTTGTCAAGAGGTTTTGGAAAACTTTTGACATTTTTTATTTGTTTTCGTCGATTGGGTGACTGTCTCGCAGACAGCTTGCATAGTATACCACAAGGTTTCCACTTTGTCAAGCGTTTTTTTCGATATTTTTCAACTTTGTGTACTCTGCCTTCTCTCTCGCCCCCTTCCCTGTTGCTTCCTTGTAAATATGCCCAAACATTCGTCTATTTTCCTTGACAATATCCATTATCCATGATATAATGGAAAAAAATCAAAGAAATTTTTCTCAACATGAAACCTTAGACCCATATTTTTCGTCTATATAGATGAATGACAAAATTTATTTATGCCGCTATAGAGCGGCGGAATGGAGATTATCATGAAAAACACCAAGCTTCGAAATCTTCTGATCCTTCTGACTGCACTGTTCCTTATCTCTACCCTGATCTCCTGTAGCGCACAGAGCGGCGGCTCGGCCGACAGGTACTATCCCAACACCTCGGACAAGAGCGAATCCATGGGCGGTATCAACTCCGACGGCACCACCTCAAGCAAGCCTGAAAGCGGCGAGCTCTATGAGCGCAAGATCATTCGCACCGTAGATATGTCCTGCGAGACCAAAGCCTTCGATGCCGCCACCGAGTTTATTCTCGGCACGCTGAGCACCTACGGCGGCTATGTGGAGACCTCCTCGGTCAGCGGTACGGGATACCGTGAGAATGACCGCAACGCCTCCGCCCGCTACGCTACCTACACCCTTCGCGTACCCGCCGAAAACCTGGACGCTTATCTGGCTGCTCTTCGTGCCGACGAAGGTATCCGCATCATCAAGCAATCCTCCGCTTCCAACGAGATCACGGGCACTTACTACGACATCAGCACCCGCATCGCCACTTTGGAGATCGAGCGGGATTCTCTGCAGCAGATGTTGGCCGGCTTTACCGACTATTCGGATATCAAAGCCATGCTGTCGGTTCAGGAGCGCTTATATAATGTAATTGAAGAGATCGAAGCGCTGAAGACCCAGCTCAAGATCTACGACAATCAGGTAGACCTCTCCACCATCAACCTGTCTATCAATGAAGTCTTCACCTACACCGAGGCCGCCACCCCCACCTTTGGCGAGCGCATTGGGGAGGCTTTCTCGGATAGCTGGACCAATTTCGCTGACAACTGCCAGGATTTCGCGGTGTTCTTCGTGTCCGCCCTGCCCACCCTGCTGGTGCTGGGTGTCATCGCGGCCGTCGTCATTACCATCGTAATGGCCTCCACCCGTAAGCATCGCAAAAAGCAGTCCCCTCCCAACGATCATCCTTAAACGACAATCTCCCCCTGCATGGCAGGGGGAGATTTTTTATTGCTTTCCTTTTTCGTAATCACAGACGATCTCGGAAATACGCCATTTTCCCGTCATGGTCAAGCGCAGGCGGTAAGCACCGGCACGTTTGGGACGGACAGGGAAAAACGCCGTGTTCTTCACTTCCCCGTTGACACTCCCTATCAATGTCCAAGGGCCGCCGTCATAAGAGACCTCAACCCTCAGCACGCTCCCTGATGCACCTTGCGCGTGTAAATGAATTCCCAGCAAACGCAGGCCATCGGGGTAATTGCCAAATTCCTCACCAAAGACCACGCGAGACGGTAAGACAGAGGCTGTCTCGGTAATCTTAGTTTGATCCGTTGGCAAGGCTTCCCCGACTCTTTTATCCCGCAGGAGCGATCCTGCTTTCGTCTGGATAAACAATAGGTCGCCCCATGTTGCCATGGAGATCACGGCGATCATGTCCAGCACCATCCACGTACTTCTTCCGCAATGATAGGCGTACATACGTGCAGTGCCGTCGGGGTGCCATGCGGCCAGATAGTAGCACGCACCGTCACTACCGCCTACACCTCCCGTCAATCCAACGGGAAGCTGAGGTCCGATTACGGAGACACGATCACCATCAAAACAGCAGACACCGCCTGCAGAAAGATAATACAGGTCTCCGCCCACCTCGCAGAGCGAAGCCGCACTGTCAGAACTCACCCCGAGAGCTATCCGGTCCACCAGCATATAATCTCGGGCACTATGTCCCGTGAGCTGATAGATGCGATCCTCTTTGAAGAAAACGGCCGATCCGTGACAAGAAGCGCAGGCCGTGATCTCTCCCGAGCCGCCTGTATCAAGGATCAAGGGGTCACTGTCCTCCCCGCTTGGGAACGTCCAGTTGAAGGGATTGCCCGCCTCAGAAATATACACCCGATTGTCACAGGTTCCCAAGAGACGGTCGCCCAGCACACAAAGGTGAGTCAAGGTCGGAACGGCGGAGTTGACAGACAGCGCAAAGGTTCCCGTGCGTTCAAAGGCAGTATCAAAAAATACGGTGGCACCGTTGATATCCGAAATCCTTCGGGTAAACACCGCGGTGCTGCCCAAGATATAGTCCTTGACGTTGATCTCCACGGCATCCCCCACTGCAAAGCCCACCCTGCCCCAATCCGTGTCGGTGTGGGTTATGAAATTTACGCCCAGCACCGCATCGGTCAACATATCTGTTTGGATATCCAAAGAGCGAAGTGTGCCCTCAGCAGTATCAACACAGATACGGTCCGGCAATACGAAGAGCTTGTTGCCAAAGGATGCAAAGGTCTTGGGGGTATCACTCACGGTACAGAGCTTCACGATCTCGCCATCCAAGCTCACTTTATAAAGTCCCTCTCCCCGTGCCATCACAAGGGTGTCATGATAGCAGAGGCCGTTTGGTGTGCCGGCAGTCAAAGTCACGTCATAGCTGAACCGCGGCTCCAACGTACCTATGGCAGGATAGGCACGAGGAGACAGTCCCGCCATCTCTGTGATCTCGCCGCTCGACGCCTCGGGACAGGAGGACAAACCGCCGAAAATGGTCTGCCGACTCCTTGTGACGTGGCTGTCCTTCCGATGAAGCCTCGGGAGCAGGCAGCTTTTCTTGTTCATAGTTTTTTCCTCCTTATATACTTAATGGTCCTTCAGACCTGTGTGCTTTGCTCGGACTCCGTGTTGGAGAGTCTGTGTTCCAGCTTCTCCAGCCGTTTGTCCAGTCTCGTCAGCAGCAGATATAGCTCACGACTTTGGCGGTCTGTATATTTCTTCATTTCGCGAAGACGGCTTTTCCCGTCTGCAGGAGGCGTATACCCCCGAGATATAAAGCTCATCCTCTCCATGGGACACCTCCTTGGGGACAGAGACACCAGCGTTTCTCATGATCCAGGACGTAGCACTTCCCCGTCTCCGCCACGTAGCAAAGCGAGGCAGGGGCATCGTCCGTGGGAAGGGCGGCCAGATCATGATGATGATCACAGAGATAGGTCCTTCTGTAAACGCTTCCCCCACGGCTGTCACGCAGAGGCGTTTTTTCTTGGGTGATCACAGAGAACATATCAGTATCTCCTTTCCCGCTTGCACCACTTGGCGTAGTCCTCCAGCGCCTCGTCAAAAAGCGTTGCCGTTTCTTCGTAACGGGAGACATCCCCATTCCAGAAATCGGTCATGGCCACAAGATACAGCCAGTAGAGACGGTCAAAGGGAAAAGGCACGGACAGCGTCAGCTCTTCTCCTGCCTCGCCGCGAAAGGCCAGAGCCTCGGGATCATGGCCGTGAACAGTCACGAGAATGCGCCCCTCCAGCTCGGACAGCCAACGTGCCTTCAGTTCGTCGGGGACAGCGTTGGGATTCAGCGTGTCAGAAAGCGTCATACAGTATTCAGGGGTCATAGGCACTCCTTATGCGTGGGCCGCCTCAGCCTCGCGGAAACGGTTTTGCTCCGCCTCCAGCATTTCAGCGGTCTTCATATCCTGGATCTCGGACTGATCCAGCACCAGGGCGAACTTACGCTTGATCTTCACCCATTCGCCACGCTTGATGACGCAGTTCTGGCCATTGACGGCTACGTAGACGTCATCCTTATAGTGGTCGTTATCACGGAAAAGCTTGACTGCAACGAGCTCGTTGAGATAGGCTTCGGCGTCCATGATGGTTGTGGTGTTTTTGCTCATTGTTTTTCCTCCTGTATCATAATTTTTTTGCGGGAGAGGCAAGCCCCTCCCCTACGGGTTCAAAATGTATACGACCCGTTGACTTGACCTACGCTTTTATAAAGTTCTTGGAGGCCCCGGAACCTTCTTTCAAGAAGGTTCCGGGTGGGGCAGGGGCAATGCCCCTTGCGTACTCCTTAATTCGCGCCGGACTCGAAGGTAGAGGCGGTCTCGATACGGACCATGAATGCCTCCACGAGACGGACGGTGACCTTGTTGGCCTTCCAACCCACGGTAGCACGCTGGTTGAGAGGGTCAGAGGTGCCTGCGGAGCCCAACTGCTTGACGATATGCTCCAGACCGCCGTAGCCCAGCTCGGTGGTACCGTAGGCGTTATCGCCGAGGATCAGGGTGGCATATACGTCACGGCCCTCTGCGCCTGCCTCGCCGGGATAGACAATATCGTTGGCAGAACAGGTCACAGGCATCTGCCGGGTCTTGGTGCTGTCGGTAAACAGGGTCATAGAGGTCGCGGTATTGGTACCGACGTACGCCTTCTGACCGCCGATCAACACCCAACGGCCAACCAAAGAGCCGTCTGTCACACCTGCCACAGAGCCGTTGATGGACACGTTCGCAGATGCGTTGGAAGCGGCAGTAACCGAGAGGGTTCTCGTCTTGGTCCCCAGATCGGGGGCGTGGAAGATCTTTGCCTCGCCGGACTCGATAAAACGTACGCCCTCGATCTTACCGATCTCGCCCTCGAAAATATGAGCAGGGTCAGCGTACTGGTTAGGATACTTCCAGGAGGGGTCGTTCATCAGGTCGTAGGACACGTCGGGGTGAATGATGGCCACGTAGGAGCCATTGATCTTCTCGGCGTTCTGAGACTTGAGGAAACGCACCGCACGGCGGATGCAATCCACCGTCAGATAGTGGTTACCCGAAGCCTTGCCGCCTGTCAGCAGGTAACGGGCGGAGACGGCATTCTCACCGTACTGCACGTTGGTACCGCCGGCCAGCACCTCACGGGAAATGGTGTCCAGGGTGCGGCCTGCCTGAGCGCCCAGCAGCTTGGTGGCCATGCAGAGATTGTTGTCCACAGCGGACATGATGAGCAGATCGGTCAGCTCCACGTAGCCGCCGTACTGAGCGATGGTGGCCTCCACCACGCTGACGCGAAGGTTCTGACCGTCGGGGGTCACACCCTCGGTAATGGGGGTCATACGCTTGGGCAGGGGATCGTACTTTCTGAAGGAGATGGTCTTAGCACCTCCGGGAATGCGGTGCTTCTGAGCAAACAGATCGTGGGCCAGATAGGGCTCTGCGTTATCAATGAGATAATCGCTGTAGTAGGTCTGCATCTCGGCAGAGAGCCCTTCGCCCTGACCGTAGGGGGTCACCTTGCCCGTGGTGTTGTCCGACACGCCCTCAGTCCCCTGGATCAGAGTACCGGAAGCAAAATGCTGCAGAAAAGCACCGCTTTCATTTGTTGCGTAATTCATGAAAATCCTCCTTTTTCATATGCTCCGTCATCAAAGACGGATGGTTTCTCCGCGAGAAGCTCGCCGTGCCAGCTTCTCACGGTCTGCTTTGGTCAGGCGGCCCACGGCGGGATGGGTCCTGACCCCAAGAGCGGCGTTGAGCCCGCTCTCTTGTGGGCGCTGTCCTCTGGCACGGATCTGGGACAGCATCCGCTGTTCGGTGTCGGTAACGGTGCGGGTCACTGCCGCAGACACCGCGGCCTCCACCGCCTGTGCCACCGCCGCGGACACCTCTTCCTCCACTCTTTGTCTCATGATCTCCCCGCTGTGACACAGCTCGTAGATCTGTCTAAGACTGGGATGGATCTCTCCTCTCACGAGTCCCCCGAACAAGGGGTCGCTCATTTGAGTGTCAAGATCAAAATCGGGATAGCTTTCCCTAAGCTGCTCGGCTTCTGCCAACAGCTCGGCACTCAGCAGGGGAGTTGCCTCATCCATCGTCGGCACAGGCGTCTCCTGTACCACCGTTTCCTTCACGTTTTTTTCCATTATTCTTCCTCCTTTTTTGTTGCCGTCGCCTCCCACGGTGTGAAGCTCACCGCTTCAGGGAACGCCCTTGCCATGAGAGTCAGCCCCGCCGCCACGACAGCAAAGGCAGTCTCCTCTCCCTCCAAACCTCTCGTCCGCAAATACAGCCGTCCGCAGCTCTCCGTTCGGTCAAGATGACCCGACGGACAAATCTCGCATTGTCCTTCCAGGTATGCCGTCAGACTGTACAGGAGCGCTGAGACCCCCGCGCACACGATATCATGGCCGATCGCTCCACAATTCGCGTGTCCGCAGGCCTCCAGCTCCATGCCCTCCTCCCTCCGCTTCATATTTATATAGATCAACCCTCGGCACCTCCGGCGGCGCGAAGGGTGGCTCTGAGGGCTGACACTCCCTCAAATTCCATCCCCTCCAGTACCCGCAGGGCAACCGCCTCACGGCCCTCGTCCAACATGCCGCTCTCGTAGAGGGACAGCATAAGGGCGTTCCGTTCGGCACGGCTGTGGGGAGACTGCTTCTCTGCCCTCACATCAACGTCGAAGATAGGGCGGTAGTAGCTGGTCTCTCCGTCACCGCTATGGCCGTTTTCACGGTCGGTGATGCCACGGTTGGAATAAGTAAGATAGGTATAGCCGCCATCCTCCCCCGTGATGCGGAAGGTACGGGCGCTGTCATAAAACTGGCGGATCAGCTCGATGACTTGGCACATCATATCCACGAAGGCGCGGTAGGTACCCGCGAGACAATCGCGGCTTCCCTTCTCGCCTGCCTCCTGCAGAGCCGTAATGGCCGCCGCTGCGGTAACGCCGCCCGAGGTTCCTCCCAAGGATACGTCCTTGGTACCTGTGGTCTCCTTCAGCTCCTCGATCTTCATCTGACGGAGCTCCGACAGCGCGCTGTCCATGGGGGAGAGGGTGATCTGACGGAGCTTTTCTTCGTCGATATCTCCCTCCACCTCAATGATGTGGCGGTTAAGATCAAGAAAATCCTGCTCGTTTACACCCAGGGAACGCTTCGCCCAGTAACGGACACGGCTGGCCCAGTTGGCATACTCCAGAAGGCGGCCGTCCAGCTCGTCAATATAGCCTTGCGCATTTCGGCCCACAGAAATGAGGCCGTAGCCCTCGGGAGTACCCTCACGGGGATAGAACACGTCCAGCACGAAGGGATACTGACCGTGATCGTACCAGCCCCGATCCGCGTAATCGGGATCATTTTCCGAGGCGTAGAGCAAGGTCTCACCCACGAACTTGACGTAATGAAGCAAAGTTCTGCCGTTGAGGGTAGTGATCTTATAGTACCAATCCACCACGGCGATCTTATCGCTCGCACCCTCCATACCGCCGAGATAGCTGCCGCCCATATCGGGAACGGCACCGCTCATTCTCTGCCAGGCCTTTTCCTCAGCCAGGGCAGGATAACGGGACAGCAAAGTTTGGGTATCTTCCAGGGATACAAGATAGAGATGAGGGCTTTCCTGGATATCCGTCACGCCGGGGGCCCAGAAAAGATTGGCCGTGTCCACGCGCTTGATATCCACGTCGCCAAAGCCGTTTTCCAAGGCGGGGTTCCAGAAGATTCCGTACCCCGCCAACCCGTGTTTCAGTTTACTCCAAGCATTATCGGAGTAGATCTTTTCAAAATGGCATCGCTGTGTGATAACGGGAAGGATGGAGGACAGCATGGCTGCCTCATCCTCATCCCCCGGCTCTCTGGGGAGAACGCGACACACAGGGTAGTTGTCGCAGAGGTCTGCGTGCTTGTGAGCAATACTGTTAAAAAGCCACGCCGAGGTGGACTTGCCCGCCTCCGCCTTGCCTTCTTTGCCATAACGACTGTGCCACCAGTTTGTTTCATCGGCCAGTCTGGCGTCAAGGGACTGCTTCCCCGCCCGATAATCACGAAGCCGCTCGGCGGCCTCCATGATGTGAGCAGTGGTGATGCGGGGTTGGAATTTTGTATGAGTCATTGATTTATATTCCTTTCATCATATTTTGTTTGTAGGGAGACAGATCCAGAGGATCGGCTGTATCCCATCCCGTGACGCCGACCCGCTCCGTGCGGGGCGACAGAGGATTTTCCATGCAGATATACCGACACTCGTCGTAGATATGATCCTCCCCCGTGGTATCCACGTCCTCCACGTTGATCTGGCTGTAGATCAACGCAGGGATGGTGCGGATAAAATGCTTACAGGTGGAAAATACGTAGAACATGGGTATGCCCCGCTCATCGAAGGCCAATCGGCGGTGCATCTGTGCCTTACCCGCCAGGCGGGTATTGTCGGCTTTGTCCCAATAGACCCCTTCTCTTTCCATCATGGCACCGATGGATTCACCGCCGTTTTTCTGATAAATGGCGGGGTCGGCAATACCGTGGATACGTCGGTTTTTCAGGTTGAGATCTTCTGATTCAATACGTCTGATCTCTTTGGCGATGGCATCGGCACTCCATCCCACCCCCGTATCGGGGATAGGAAGTCCCGCGCTGTCACCGCGGCAGCCGTAAAGCTCACGGATGCGGTAAAGCCTGCCGTCGTGATCCACAGCGTACCAGCCCACCGAAAAGGGCTTGGTATAGCCCCAGTCAAAGCCCCTCCACACCGACCAAGTATCGGGAATACGGAAGGGGCGGATGACGTGGGTGCCCACACGGTCGTCGTAATGAGTGGGATCGTTGCGCCACTCGGTGAATACCTGGCCTGAAAAGCTGTCCCAATCCCCGTAAAGCAGGGCTTTTTTCTCGGCCTCGGGAAGGGTGGCCAGGCGGGTAAGATAGTCGGGGTCGTTCTCCAACAGGATGGTATTATCAAAGACCGTGGAAGGGATAAAAATGCGGCGCTTGCGTTTCTCTTCCTCATGGCCGTCGGGATACCGTACCTTGACGGTCTCGTAAATGGGGGTCATGGGCGGTGCGGGAGTAATAAAGCGGGACTTGACCCAACCGTGC
Source organism: Clostridia bacterium (assembly GCA_017456905.1). GTDB lineage: Bacteria > Bacillota > Clostridia > Oscillospirales > CAG-272 > CAMEON01. Next base: position 1,823 of record JAFTIL010000087.1, on the reverse strand, counting down.
CCCACGCCGCCCGGGTTGGCGGTGGCACGCATATAACACCTGGTACCCGGTCCCGAAGGGCGGTTGCGCGAAAACAAATAGCTATATTCCTCCCAGGTGAAGTGGGTCAGCTCATCAAAAGCGATATAATCGTAGGCCTGACCCTGATAGTTAAGCCTGTCCTTGGGGTGCTGCATGGAGCCAAAGACAATGCGTGCACCTCCGGGAAAGCGCCAGGTGTGGCTGGCGGCGTTATATTCCGCGCCCTTGACGGCCACCGGATAATAAAGCTGAGACTTTGTGATAAGCTCGGTGAGTTGGGGGTAAGTTTTGCGGAGGATGAGGCCTTTATAATGAGGGATATGTACCTGCCGCAGGGCTTCGATGACAAGGGCGTCTGATTTCCCGCCGCCTGCTGCGCCGCCGTACAGCGCTTCCTCTTCGGGGCGGGACATGAACATCCTTTGCCGCGGTTGAGGACGCCAGACGGTAGCGGGCTTACCCGTTCCCTGCCCCATCCTCGTCACTTCCTTCCCCATCGTGGGCTACCGCGGGGATCTCCACGATGCCTGAAAGCTCGCCACTTTCTTCAGCCGTGTTGGGATGCTCACACCAGCGCTCAGGGTCGCGGTTATTGAGAAAATAGGCGGCGGCGCGGACGTCTCCCGGAACGTGGATCTCCTCCACACCGGGCATAAGCTCCTCACGCTCACAGGTCTTTTTGCCCGTGTCGGGATCGTAGTCCACCCTTTTGACCTTGAGGGTCTTGCGAAGCTCTACCTTATAGCCCTCGGCGCGGCGGCAGATGGCGTCCTCCACGCGCTTGCAGAGACGGCTGTCGCGGGTGGCTTTGGAGGTCTTTACAGATGTATCAGTCCTTGCTTCCTTCATATCAGCCCTCCTTTTCCTCGGACGGTTGCTTCAGGCAAAGGAGATAATCTCCGTCCTCGCGGCGGATGCTCAAGCTGAGCCGCCCCAGACCCTCCTTGAATTCCTGACTGCTGAATCTGTGCTCGCCCTCGCCGAGACGGCGAAGCAGGATACACAGCCAAGTGTTATACAGATCCACCAGCTCGTTGACTTCCGCTTGCGGCACATTTCGCTTATTTGGACGATTCAACACGAGCAGCCCCCCTTTCGTCGGCATCGATCATGCTGAACTTACGCTCGTAGTAATGGTCCATAGCCTGTTTAATGGCACACTTTTTGTAGTTCTCAGGATGAGCACAGAAGCCGTAGACGATCTCTCGACGGGCCATTTTGTCGGGAAAGCGGAAGCGGGCGCATTCGCAATAGACCATGCCGTTACCTCTGTCTCGCAAATAGTAGGGGCAGATACCCTCGCAGGTATCACACTCCTGCTTCATATTGGGTACACGGTGATAGTTTTTGTTATCGTTCATAGATATCCTCCTTGTCTTTCGCTGTTAAGGTCGCTTAACTTCGGGCATAGTATAACACACGCGGAGATGATTTGTCAACCCCGTTTTTTAAGTTTTCTTAATTTTTTTCTCGAAACCTATTGACAAGGGCCGTAAGGTGGGGTATAATGAGGGTAGCAAATTGTTGGGGATGTTCTGCCCATTCATGCTGCATACCGCGAGGATATAATCGTAAATTGTTGTTTAGCGGGCAGTGCCCGCCCCCAATACCGGGGAGGTTCAACCCATGTCGACCATATCACGCGAGGGGATGTGCAACGGTAAATTGTTGTTTAGGGGGTAAAGGGGGTGCAGGGGCGAAGCCCCTGCACCTCATGCGGGTGGCCGGCAGTGCCGAGGGCGGCCGTGAGCGCCTCGGCGCGCGGCGGAAGCCGCAAGAAAATTTTCGAAAAACAAAATTGG
>JAFTIL010000086.1 GCA_017456905.1 Clostridia bacterium | reverse complement strand
GGCGGGTCAAGAACTTTACAATTTCTACCTGCTGTTTGATCTCTTGGCAAAATAATTTTTGCTAAAGGTTCTTGGAGGGGGTCTGGGGGGCACTTCTTTCAAGAAGGGCCTCCCAGGCGTACTCCGCTAAACAACAATTTATCTTTCAAATACTTTGTTTTTACCCCCTCCATTTTGCATTTCACTTTTTCGAAAGGAACACATATATGGCAGAAAAAGATTTATATGAAATACTCGGCATAGACAAGAACGCCGATGCAGATACGATCAAGCGCGCCTATCGCAAGCTGGCCATGAAATACCATCCCGACCACAACCCGGGGGACGCCGAGGCAGAGAAGAAGTTCAAGGAGGTCAACGAGGCCTATTCCGTTTTGTCCGATCCTCAGAAAAAGGAGAACTATGACCGCTTCGGCAACCCCGACGGGCCCATGGGCGGCGGCTTTGGCGGTGACGGCGGTTTCGGCGGGGGCTTTGGTGATTTTGGTGACCTGGGTGATATCTTCAGTAGTATCTTCGGCGGCGGCTTTGGCGGAGGCCAACCCCGCAGAAACGGTCCCCAAAAGGGCCAGGACGTCCAGACCCGACTGACCATTTCCTTTGAGGAGGCCGTTTTTGGCTGTAAAAAGGACGTGTCCTATGCCCGCCTTCATAAATGCCCCAACTGTAAGGGTACGGGTGCCGAGCCCGGCACCTCTGCTGAGACCTGTCCCGACTGTAAGGGTACAGGCCAGCGCGTGACTGTCCAGCGCATGGGCGGCATGGCCTTCCAGTCCAAAACCACCTGTGAAAAGTGTGCGGGCACGGGGAAGTATATTAAGACCCCCTGTACGAAATGCCGCGGCGCAGGCCTGGAGCGCGAGACCCGAAATCTGTCTGTCAATATCCCGGCAGGCATTGATGACGGCGAGCGTATTGCCCTTCGTGGACAGGGCTGTGACGGTAAGAACGGCGGCTCCGCAGGTGATCTGATCATCCAACTCACCGTCCGCCCCCATAATTTCTTCAAGCGTGACGGCTACAATATCTACTGTGAGGTGCCTATCACCGTGGCAGACGCTACCTTGGGTGCCGAGATCGACGTCCCCACTTTGGAAGGCACCGAAAAGCATACCATCTCCGAGGGCACCCAGCCCGGTACGACCTTCACCATGCGAGGGAAGGGCGTGCCCTATGTGAATCATTCGGGCGGCCGCCGTGGCGACCTCATCTTTACTGTCAACGTGGAGATCCCCAAGGGGCTGGACAAAAAGCAGAAGGAGGCCATGCGTGCCTTTGCCGATGCTTGCGGAGATAAGAACTACGCTAAAAAATCCAAGTTCTTCAAATTTTTCGACAAAGATAAAAAATAAGGGAGAAAGCTATGACAGATAAAGACTACGTCTGCGAAGATTACGGCACCGTCAAGGAGTGGACACAGCTCCGCGTCACCGTGCCGCTGCCCCAGCTCGACGCGCTGGTGGCTCTCATGAGCATGATCAATAACAACCTTATGATCGAGGATTTCTCCGACATTGATACCAACCTCAAGACCTGCTACGGCGATCTCATCGACGAAAAGATCCTGGAGGCCGATAAGACGGTGGCCTCGGTCTCGGTGTTCGTCCCCTCGGATCGCTCTTATATGGACGACCTGGCCTTCATCCGCAGCCGTCTGGCTGAAAACCACCTGGACGGCAAGATCGAGATCGTGGGCGTCAATGAAGAAGACTGGGCAAACTCCTGGAAGCAATACTATAAGCCTATCAAGATCGGTGAGCGGATCGTCATCTGTCCTGCATGGGAGTCCTACAAGCCCGCAAAGGGCGAATTAGTCATCCGCATGGATCCCGGTATGGCCTTTGGTACGGGAACTCACGAGACCACCCGTCTGGTCATCCGCCTCTTGGAAAAGTACACCGCCGAGGGCTGTCATATGCTGGACGTGGGTACGGGTACGGGCATCCTGGCCATTTGCGCCTCCAGACTCGGGGCCAAGACCTGCCGCGCTTATGACATCGACCCCACCGCCGTCCGCGTGGCCCGCGAGAACATCAAGGACAGCGGCCTCACCAACGTCACCTGTGATCAGTCCGATCTTTTGAAGCAGGTGAGCTTGGAGGAAGGGAAGTACGATCTGGTCTGTGCCAACATCGTGGCGGATATCATCATCCGTATGACCCCCGACGTAGGAAACTACATGAAGGACGACGCCGTCCTTTTGGCCTCGGGTATCATCGAGGAGCGGTGCGACGATGTGATCGCCGCCTTTGCCGCCCACGGCTTCCAGGTGGTCGAATGCCTTACCGACAACGGCTGGTGCGGCCTGGCGGTCAAGAAAGCATAATTGTTATATATGAAAGCTTCCCAACGGCGACCTGCGATAAAGCAGGTTTTAATCTGCTGAAATAATAATCTCGTAGGGGCGTTCTGTGAACGCCCGTGGGCGAACGCAGTTCGCCCCTACAGCAAAAGGACAGAGAACGTGAAAATTCTCTGTCCTTTTTCAACTTGAAAGACAAGATTAACGAATTATTTACATTAAAAATATATACCTCGGTTGACAACGACTTGCTTTTATGGTATCATTGAAGTAAATTGGGGAAGAAGGTTTGTTTCGCGGTTGAATACTGCAAAACAGTGTCTTTCCCACGATTTAAGATCTCATTTGAACGGCCTTGCCCACGGGATGAAACACCCGAAAAGCGCGGTCGGGAAAGGAATTTAAGAGTCAACTATGGAAAAGCAGAACACCAAAGGGCGTGAGAGAATGTTATCCCTCTTCGACGCCGGGACCTTCGTGGAGATGGGTGCCTACATCCGTCGCCGCGGAGACAAGGAAAACGAGGCCTACGACGCCGTTCTCACGGGCTACGGCTCTGTGGGCGGTAAGCTGGCCTTCGCCTTCGTGCAAGACAGTGACAAAAACGCGGGCGCTCTTGACAGCGTAGGCGCTGAGAAGATCTCCCGTCTGTACGAGCAGGCTGTGAAGAGCGGCGCACCCGTCATCGGCGTGTTTGACGGCGCAGGTGCCGTGGTCTACGACGGTGCATCTGCCTTGGCCGCTTACGGCAAGGTCATGAAGTGCGTGTCGGATGCCTCGGGTATCATCCCCCAGATTGCCTATGTCAGCGGCGTTTGCCTGGGTATGGCCGCCACCGTGGCCGCCATGTTCGATATCACCGTCGCAGTGGAGAATGTCTCCGAGCTGTACGTTAGCGCTCCGGCGGGAAATCTTGATGCCAACGGCATGGCCGCCGTGTATTCCGAAACCGAGGCCGACGCCGTAGCTACCGTTCGTATGCTGGTGGATCTGCTGCCCCGAAACAATAAAGACGTAGCTTCCGTGGAGCCTTCCGATGACGTCAACCGTTCTGTGATCGGTGCTAACGGCGACGTTTGCCCCGCTTATTTCGCAGACAACCTGACCGTGATGAATCTGTATGACGGATTTGGCAAAGAGGCCACCACCGCGCTTGCCCGTATGGGCGGCGAGACCGTGGGTTTGATCTCCCTGAAGGGCAGACTCACCGCCAAGGGCGCCCGCAAGGCCGCCAAGCTGGTTTCCTTCTGTGACAGCTTCTCCCTCCCCGTAGTCACGTTGGTTGACTCCGAGGGCGTGGACACCGCCGCAGATGCAGAGCTGGCTCCCGCACTTGGCAAGCTGGCCAAGGCTTATATCACCGCCACCACCGCCAAGGTGACCGCCGTTATGGGCAAGGCCTACGGCGCATCCTTTACCCTCATGGGCTCTCGCGCACTGGGGGCAGACCTGGCGCTGGCTACCCCCGAGTCCGTGATCTCGGTCATGGATCCCGAGGCCGCCGTTGCCTTCGTCTGGAACGACAAGATCACCACGGATAAGTCCCGTGCCGAGGTGGAAGCCGAGTGGAAGGAGACCTACGCTTCTGCCACCATCGCCGCCGAGTCGGGTGATATTGACGATATCGTTCCCGCCGAGGAGCTGCGCGCCCGCATCATCTCCGCCCTCTATATGCTGGCAGAGAAGGCAGACGGCACCCCCGACCGCAAGCACGGCGTGCCCACTCTGTAAGGGAGGGCTTTTATGAAAAAAGTATTATGTATTCTCCTCTCGGTCGTGATGCTCCTGTCTCTTTTCGCATTGACGATCTGTGCGGAAGCTCCTCAGGAGACTGCTCCGACCGTCGAGGAGACACAAGCACCCTCCGTTGAGGAAGCCCAAGACGATCTGGGTGGTATCTTCTCCGCCGAGCGTTGGGCCTACTCGGGTGAGATGCTGGTGCTTGGTATGGGTATGATCTTCTTGGTGCTGGGTATCCTGTGGGGCATTTTGGCCATTTTTGCCAAGTCCATGGGCGGCGCCGAAAAGCCCGCCAAGGAAGAAAAGCTTACCCCTAAGGTCGAATCCAAGCCCGTGCCCGCACCTGTTGCCCCCGCGGCTCCCGTAGCCGCTCCTACCTCGGATGATGCCATCGTGGCCGCCATCACCGCCGCCATCGCCATGACCATCGAATCCGACCCTGCGCTCTCGTCGCAATTCAAAAGCGGCTTCCGCGTTGTCTCCTTCCAAAAGAAGAGCGGCAAAACGTCATGGAACCACTGATTATCTCATAATTGAAAGGAATTTATCATCATGAAAAGATTTAACGTCACCGTTAACGGTGTTGCTTATGACGTCGTCATCGAGGAGGTCGGCGCTGCCGCTCCCGTAGCCGTTCCTGCTCCCGTAGCCGCTCCCGCTCCTGTAGCCGCTCCTGCTCCCGTAGCCGCTCCTGCTCCTGTAGCCGCTCCCGCTCCTGCTGCCGCTCCTGCTCCCGCAGGCGCCGCCGGTGCTGTTGCCGTCAAGGCGCCTCTGCAGGGTACCATCATGAAGGTCATGGTCAAGCCCGGTGACAGCGTCAAGAAGGGTACTCCCGTATGCGTCATCGAGGCGCTCAAGATGGAGAACGACGTGGTCGCTCCCGAGGATGGCGTGGTCGCTTCCGTGAACGTCAAGAGCGGCGATAATGTCAAGACCGACGAGGTCCTTCTGACCCTCAACTGATAGCCTCTGAAAGGAAGTATCCATCATGCTTGAAAGTATCATCAATTTCCTGACGGGAACGGGCATCTGGCAGATGTTCTTTACCGCAACGGGAGAAGGGCAGGGCATCTTTGATCTGGCCGATGCAGGATGGGCGTTCAACACCTCCTGCTGGCAGCAGCTCGTGATGTTCGCCATCGTAGGCGTGCTGGTCTACCTGGCCATCGTGAAAAAGTTCGAGCCTCTGCTTTTGCTCCCCATCGCTATCGGTATGTTCCTCACCAACCTTCCCGGCGCGGGACTTTACCATCTGGAATTTTTCATCGCTGAGGAGATCGACTACGGTATGATCCTCCACGACGGCGGTTTCCTTGATCTCTTGTATCTGGGCGTGAAGCTTGGCATTTATCCGTGTCTGATCTTCATCGGTATCGGTGCCATGACCGACTTCTCCCCCCTGATCTCCAACCCCAAGAGCCTGCTCATCGGCGCGGGCGCGCAGCTTGGCGTGTTCGTGGCCTTTGCCCTGGCTCTGCTTGTGGGCTTTGCCCCTGAGGTGGCCGCCGCCATCGGTATCATCGGCGGCGCTGACGGCCCTACGGCCATCCAGGTCACCAAGACCTTAGCCCCCGAAAAGCTGGGTGCCATCGCCATCGCGGCCTACAGCTACATGGCCCTGATCCCCATGATCCAGCCTCCCTTCATGAGAATGCTGACCAACAAAAAAGAGCGCCTCATCAAGATGACCGCTCTCCGTAAGGTATCCCTGAAGGAGAAAATTTTGTTCCCCCTCATCGTGACCGCTGTTGTCGGCCTCATTGTGCCCGACGCGCTAGTGCTGATCGGCTGTCTCATGTTCGGTAACCTGCTCAACGTCTGCGGCGTCACCGACCGTCTGTCCAAGACCGCTCAGAATGAGCTCATGAACATCGTCACCATCTTCCTGGGCATCTCGGTAGGTGCTACCGCCTCCGCCGCCAACTTCCTGAAGCTGGACACCCTGCTCATCATCGGTTGCGGTCTCGCGGCCTTCTGTGTGTCTACCTGCGGCGGTCTGATTACTGCCAAGATCATGAACAAGCTGGCCGGCGGCAACGCCATCAACCCCCTCATCGGTTCCGCAGGCGTGTCTGCTGTTCCCATGGCCGCCCGCGTTTCCCAGCTTGAAGGTGCTAAGTACGATCCCAACAACTTCCTTCTTATGCACGCCATGGGTCCCAACGTCGCAGGCGTCATCGGCTCCGCCGTCGCCGCAGGCGTGTTCCTGTCTTGGTTTGCATAAGGAGTACGCAAGGGGCGTTGCCCCTTGACCCCACCAAGAACCTTTTTGAAAAAAGGTTCTTGGAACTCCCAAAAACTTTTAACGAAAAGGCTATGGATGAGTGATCAAATATCCTCATCTTCAACCGCGCCGTAGGGGCGAACTGTGTTTGCCCGTAATCAAATAAATCAATCATTTCCCGTATAGAAATGCACTTATTGAGCCTTCCCCAGTGGGGAAGGTGCCGTCCTGCTTTTCAGCGGACGGCGGATGAGGTGGTAAATCTATTTCGCGAGGCGAAACATACCTTGTCCCTATCCACTTTTCAGAAAGGATAAAACAAACATGAGTCAGGTAAAAATCACAGAAACCGTTCTTCGTGACTCCCACCAGTCCCTCATTGCCACCCGTATGACCACCGAAGAGATGCTGCCCATCCTCTCGGCCATGGACGAGGTCGGCTATCACTCCCTGGAGGCCTGGGGCGGCGCCACCTTTGATTCCTGTATGCGCTTCCTCAACGAGGATCCTTGGGAGAGACTCCGCAAGATCCGCGGCGCTGTCAAGAATACCAAGCTTCAGATGCTTTTCCGCGGCCAGAATATCCTGGGCTACCGCCACTATGCCGACGACGTGGTGGCCTACTTCGTGCAGAAGTCCATTGCCAATGGTATCGACATCATTCGTATTTTCGATGCGTTGAATGATCCCAGAAACCTCAAAACCGCGATCAATGCCACCATCAAGGAGGGCGGTCACGTCCAGGCAGCCTTCTCCTACACCACAGGTGCGGTCTACACCTTGGATTATTACGCCAAATATGCCAAGCAGCTTGAGGAAATGGGCGCTCACTCCATCTGTATCAAGGATATGTCGGGTCTGCTCAAGCCCTATGATGCTTATGACCTCGTCAAAACGCTGAAGGAAAGCGTGAGCATTCCGATCCAGCTCCATACCCACTATACCGCAGGTCTGGCTTCCATGACCGTTATGAAGGCTGTTGAGGCAGGTGTGGACGTCATTGACACCGCCATCTCTCCCATGGCTTTGGGTACCTCCCAGCCTCCTACAGAGCCTATCGTTGCCTCTCTCGCAGGCACGCCTTACGATACGGGCCTCGACCTCGGTAAGCTGGATAAGATCACCAAGTATTTCACGCCTCTCCGTGAAAAGTACCTGAAGGAAGGTCTCATGGATCCCAAGGTGCTGAAGGTGGACGTAAACGCCCTTCTTTACCAGGTTCCCGGCGGTATGCTCTCCAACCTCATGTCCCAGCTCAAGCAGGCAGGGAAGGAAGAGAAGCTCACCGAGGTCTTGGAGGAAGTACCGCGCGTCCGCGCCGACGTGGGTTATCCTCCCCTCGTTACCCCTTCTTCTCAGATCGTGGGTACACAGGCTGTGTTCAACGTCCTCATGGGCGAGCGTTACAAGACCTGCACTAAGGAGTTCAAGGATATCGTCCTTGGTAAGTACGGTAAGACCCCCGTGGCCATTGACCCCGCCTTTGCCAAGACCATCATCGGTGATCAGAAGCCCATCACCTACCGTCCCGCCGATGATCTGGCTCCCGAATTGGAAAAGCTCCGTGCCGAGATCCCCGCAGGATATCTGGAGCAGGATGAGGACGTCCTTTCCTACGCTCTCTTTGATAAGGTGGCCCTCAAATTCTTTGAGTACCGCAAGAATCAGAAATACAAGGTTGACAGCGCTCACGCCGATGGTGAGAGCGGTGTTCATCCCGTATAAAATGAAAGATCCCTGCTGTGTAAATGGTGGGGAGCTTTCATTTTTCGGAGTATATTCATGCTGAGTTCATCATAGAATAGTAAAATAAATTGCTGGCCGCAGTGCGGCTGCCAATGCCGCCCCGCAGGGGCCAACAATTTACATCCCTAAAGAAAGGAGCCTCCTATGCCCGATATCAACGATTACCTCGATTGGCGCGGCGACATCCCCGCTACAAAGGACAATATCAACGAGGTGGACAACCTCATCTTTTGCCTCCTCTCCTACGTGGATTTTGAAGGCATCCTCCCTGCAGACCCCCATGCCGACGGCATGACCCTCCGCGAGGCCGCAAAGGAGTATTTTTTTACTCATAAGGAGGACGAGCCTCATCCCTTGGGACTCATCGTTCCCGCTGAGATCATCACCCTTTTCCGCCGCCTGTCCGAGACGGCACGGTATCAAAACCTATGGCTCACAGGCTACGTCAACGAGGTATCCAAGGAAAGGGAAATGCAGTTTTCCGCCCTCACGATCACCCTCCCCGACAGAGGCTTCTTCACAGCCTTTCGCGGCACAGACGATACCATCGTTGGTTGGAAAGAGGATCTCATGCTCTCCTATCTGGACGAGGTTCCCGCCCAACGCAAGGCAACGTCTTATCTGGACAGTCTCTCCTTGCAGGACGGCGATACGCTTTACGTTGGCGGTCATTCCAAGGGTGGAAATCTGGCTGTGTGGGGCGCGGTTCACGCCTCAGAGAAAACCCAAAACGCCATCAAGCGTGTCTATAGTAACGACGGCCCTGGATTTACCGAGGCTATGATCACTTCTCAGGCCTATCAACGGATGGCGGATCGCCTCACGTTTCTCTTGCCTCAATCCTCACTCATCGGCCTCCTTTTGGCAAACGACAGCACCTATCAGATCGTCAAGAGCCGTACTCTGGGGGTTTTTCAGCATAACGGCCTTTCCTGGGACGTTATGGGGCCTTCCTTTGTACGTCAGGAAAAGCTTTCGGGACGAGGTATGCGCACCGATACTGTTGTCCGTGAACGTATCGACGGCATGAGTAAGGATGAAAAGCGCGCCTTTGTGGAAATGCTCTTTGAAATTTTGGAGTCTACGGGTGCCACTACGCTTACCGAACTGGCGGATGGAAAAATGAAGACCGCTATGTCCATGCTCAAGACGTATCAGGCCTTTGATAAGGAAAAAAAGGAGATGGCCACGTACCTTTTCGGAAAGCTCTTTGATTTGAAATTACCTCAAAGCAAAAGCAAGTCCAAAGCAGACGAATCTACCGCTTCAGCATTGCCGCCTGCTCAAGAGCCGCATCCACTTGCTGAGGCAAAGGAAAACGGGGATAGAGAAGAGCTTTCCGAGACGGACGAAGTTATCCATGCTCGCGCATCCAAATCCGAGATCAAGGTCGTTTGGCATATAAGGGAGAAGAGGTAAATTTATTTCCGAACGTCTAAAATTTTGGTATTCTCTTCATAATAGCAAAACGGCATCCGATCAAGGATGCCGTTTTTGTTTGGAATTTGGGCGAAAAGTGTTGAAATCCACCGAAAAAGGTGCTATAATGAAGAAAACACAGGGAAGGGGAATGACCGTGACAAAGATCAGCCTCAACAATAACCAACTGAAGATTGTTGCCATGGTCTCCATGCTCCTGGACCACGTGGGGCTGATGCTTCTGCCTCAATATACCATCCTGCGTGTGCTTGGCCGCTTGGCCTTTCCTATCTTCGCCTATATGATCGCCGAAGGCTGCCTACATACGAAAAACAGAACCCGCTATTTTCTGCACCTGCTCTTGCCTGCTGTTCTGATCCAAGCAGTCTACACCTTCGCCATGCACTCTCTGTATCAGAATATTCTGGTGACTTTTTCTCTCTCGGTGATCACCATCTTTGCCATTGATCGCTTTGCAAAGAAAAAGACCGCCGTTTCCTGCGCGGTCATGGCGTTGGCACTTGCGGCGGTACTGTTTCTATCGGTTGTCTTGCCTATTCTGCTGAAGGACCGTGGGTTTGCTGTGGATTACGGCTTTTTGGGCGTGCTTTTGCCTGTGGCCGTCTACTTTGCTCCTAAAAAGATTTGGAAGATCATATCCGTGACAGTGATTCTCCTGATCCGCGGTATTTTGTTCGGAGAACTGAAATGGTTCGCCCTCCTCGCCATCCCGCTCTTACTGCTTTATAATGGCAAACGGGGCAAGCTCAAGCTGAAATATCTGTTCTACGTATTTTACCCCGCCCATTTGGTTCTGTTGTACGTCATTGAGCTGTTGATCAAATAAACAATCGGGTCGCCTCTTATGAGATGACCCGATTTTAAATTAGTCTTTTTTCGATGGCTTGCAAAAGCTCCGTTTTCCACAGCGAGGGCATTTGAATAAACGATCATCATTGATATGAAGAGAAAACAAGCACTGCCACCATTTAGGCTGAAAATTATGTCGGCAGGAAGGGCAAACGTATGTTTTCTTAGCAATCCACCACACAGCGCTCCCCCATATGACCATCGTTACGATCGTCACGGGCACAGCGATGACCCACCATGGCACATCGTAGTGCTTGTCGAACCAATTCACTTGGCAGGCGGTCATGGAGAGACAAAACAGGGAAATAGTTAATAAAATACGTATAAATCTTTTCATTTGATCCTCCCTCATTCCGTTATAAGCATCACCGGACAATGATCGCTCCCCATGACCTGATCCAAGATCTCACTGTCCTTGACCCTCTCCCGCAGCCTGTCAGACACCACGAAATAGTCAATGCGCCACCCCACGTTCTTTTCCCGCGCCTTCATCATGTAGCTCCACCAGGAATACTGTACCTTGTCAGGGTAGAGCCAACGAAAGGTGTCGGTAAAGCCGCAGGACAGAAGCTCGGAAAACTTTCCGCGCTCCTCGTCCGAAAATCCCGCGCTGTGGCGGTTGGACTTGGGGTTCTTCAGATCGATCTCCTCGTGAGCCACGTTGAGGTCTCCGCAAACCACCACAGGCTTTTTTTCATCCAAAGCCGTGAGATATCCACGGAAAGCATCCTCCCAAGCCATGCGGTAGTCCAGCCGCGCCAGCTCTCTTTGGGCATTGGGGGTGTAGACCGTGACCAGATAAAATTCCTCAAACTCGAGGGTGATCACCCGCCCCTCGGTGTCATGCTCGGGGATGCCGATGCCAAAGGACACCGATAAAGGCTCCTGCTTGGAGAACACCGCCGTCCCGGAATAGCCCTTTTTCTCGGCGCTGTACCAGTATTGATGATAGCCCTCGGGGGAAAAATCCGCTTGCCCGGGCTGCATTTTGGTCTCCTGCAAGCAGAAAATATCTGCATCACAGGCTTTGAAAAAATCCTCAAAGCCCTTGCCTAAAACGGCTCTGAAGCCGTTGACGTTCCATGAGATCAGTTTCATATCTATGACTCCTTTAGAGGGTCTTTTTCTTTTATTGTAACATGAGGACAGTGTTTTGTCAAGAAAGATTTATATCCAAAATATTTTACTAACCCCTTGTCTTTGTCCTTCCTTTGTGATATAATAATACTGAATATTTATGTATACTAAATGATAGGGAAAGGAGGTAATATGGAACCCATTTTCAAGCTTAAAAGCGACTATACTCCCACAGGCGATCAGCCTGCGGCCATCAATGCTTTGGTGGACGGTATCAACCGCGGGGAAAAAATGCAGACCCTCCTGGGTGTCACAGGCTCGGGTAAAACCTTCACCATGGCCAACGTCATCGCCAAGCTCAACCGCCCCGTCCTCATCCTGGAGCCAAACAAGACCTTGGCCGCCCAGGTCTGCTCGGAATTCCGAGCCTTCTTTCCCGACGCCGCCGTGGAGTATTTCGTCTCCTACTACGACTATTACCAGCCCGAGGCTTATATCCCGGGCAAGGATATGTATATCGAAAAGGATGCGCTTATCAACGACGAGATCGACCGCCTCCGCCACTCGGCCACCTCGGCCCTCTTTGAGCGGAGAGACGTGATCATCGTGGCTTCGGTGTCCTGTATTTACTCCCTTGGTGACCCCTCCGAGTATAAGGATCTGGTCATCCCCCTGCGCCCGGGTATGACCATGAGCCGTGAAGAATTCATCCGCAAATTGGTGTTCAACAGCTATACCCGCAACGATATGCAGCTGATCCGCGACAGTTTTCGCGTGCGCGGCGATACCGTCGAGGTCATCCCCGCAAACCAAGCCGAGACCGCCATCCGCGTGGAGTTCTTTGATGACGAGATCGACCGTCTTTCCGAGATTAACATTGTCACGGGCGAGTTGATCCGCCTCTTGTCCTATGCCGCCGTCTACCCCGCCACCCACTACGCCGTGTCCGACGAGAAAAGGGAAGCGGCCCTGGCTGAGATCGTCCACGAAATGGAGGATCGGGAGGCATGGTTCAAGTCCCAAAATAAACTCATCGAAGCCCAACGCATCCGCGAACGGGTGCTCTATGACCTGGAAATGCTCCGTGAAGTGGGCTTCTGCTCGGGCGTGGAAAACTATTCCCGTATTCTCACAGGCCGCGAGCCCGGGGCGACGCCTTACACGCTGCTCAATTATTTCCCCGATGACTACCTCATGTTCATCGACGAGTCCCACGTCACCGTCCCCCAGGTGCGGGGCATGAGCGGCGGCGATACCGCAAGAAAGAAGAACCTTGTGGACTACGGCTTCCGTCTCCCCTCGGCCTACGACAACCGCCCTCTGTTCTTCGAGGAATTTGAAGAACGCATGGGTCAGACCGTGTTCGTCTCGGCTACCCCGGGTGACTACGAAAACGAATACTCCGACAGCACCGTAGAGCAGATCATCCGTCCCACGGGTCTCCTTGATCCCATCGTTCACGTCCGTCCCATTGAAGGACAGGTGGACGACCTCATGGGGGAGATCAGAGCCCGCACTGCTAAAGGAGATCGCGTGCTGGTTACCACTCTGACCAAGAAGATGGCCGAGGATCTCACCGACTATCTGGACGAAAACGGCATCAAGGTGCGCTATCTTCACCACGACGTAGATACCATGGAGAGAATGCAGATCATCCGCGACCTGCGTCTCGGCGTCTTTGACGTGCTGGTGGGTATCAACCTGCTCCGCGAGGGCCTTGACCTTCCCGAAGTGTCTCTCGTGGCCATTCTGGACGCTGACAAGGAGGGTTTCCTCCGCGCCGAGCGTTCCCTCATTCAGACCATCGGACGCGCCGCGAGAAACGAAAACGGTAGCGTCATCATGTACGCTGACAAGATCACTCATTCTATGGAAGTGGCCATAAACGAGACCGCCCGCCGCCGTGCCATCCAGGACGCTTATAATCAGGAACACGGTATTACTCCGAAGACCGTCATCAAGGATATCCGCGACGTCATTGAGATCGGTGCCAAAGACGAGGATACCCGCCACAAGCGCCGTGGTACGGGCATTGATATGGTGGAGGATATCGCTCCCAAGAAGAAGCTCACCGCCAAGGATCGCGAAGCTCTGATCGAGAAGCTGACTCGTGAGATGAAGCAGGCGGCCAAGGAGCTGGAGTTCGAAAAAGCAGCCTATATCCGTGACGAGATCGCGAGACTCCGAAGTGGGAAGTAAATGTTTAGTTGTTGTTTACATGGGTTACCACGTGCAACCTTACCCAAAGTTATCACGTCGCTGTTAGTAAGATAAACAATAATTTCCCTCACTATTTCTCATTCCTAAAGAAAGGACTTCGCCATGAAATCAGGAGCCACCGTATCCATCCCCATCGCCATGCTCTTCAAAAAATACTACTGCCACAAATGCGGCGAGCGTCTGAAGCGGCAGAAGGGCACCCAAGTTCTGAGGCCCGGAGACTTGGGCTACGAGGCCGCAGAAAGAGAGCTTTTTCACAATCACAGGATCGTGGGAAAATCCGGCCCGATTTCCGTAACGGAATACGTGTTCCGCTGTCCCTCCTGCGACACTACCGTCACCTTTGACGAGCAAGAGGACATCGCCATTAAGCAAAAATACGCAGGATCCCATATTTTATGAATTATAAAGAAGGAGCATCATCATGACCCATTATCTCATCCCCGAGTCCGGCCGCTTCTACAAGGCCAATATGCACACCCACACCACCTGCTCCGACGGCAGCTATACCCCCGAGGAGATCAAGGAAATCTACAAAGCCCACGGCTATTCGGTCATCGCCTACACCGACCACGACGTGATGATCAACCACTCGGATCTCAACGATGATGACTTCCTGGCCATTACCTCCCACGAGGTAGAGACCAACGGCCCCTCGGTGGGCGGCTCCTTCACCGCTACCCCCTGTTACCATCTGAATTTCTACGCTCCCGTTCCCAACTGCACCGACTATGTCTGCCCCAATCCCAACTACGCCTGGGGCGCTGCCCGAGCCCTTGCGGAAGCCCAACCCCACTACAAGGGTGATTATCAGCGTGTCTACTCGGTAGAAGGGCAAAACGAGATGATCGCCGAGGCGCGCAAAAAAGGCTATCTTGTCAGTTATAACCATCCCGACTGGTCTCTCCAGAGCTATCCCGACTACATAGGTCTTGAGGGCATCACTGCCGTAGAGGTCTATAACACGGGTTGTGTTGTGGCCGGTTGGGTACTGGACGAGGGCGATCACGTTCTTGACCA
The DNA here is from genome assembly GCA_017456905.1 of Clostridia bacterium. Taxonomy (GTDB): domain Bacteria; phylum Bacillota; class Clostridia; order Oscillospirales; family CAG-272; genus CAMEON01. The sequence goes on along the minus strand of JAFTIL010000086.1, from coordinate 5,573 downwards.
TTTCCTCAAGGCAGGTAAGCGTGTCTATCCCGTGGCCACAGACGATAACCACGGCTCCCACGATATGTGCGGCGGTTGGGTGCGCTTCAAGGCTGACGAGCTGTCCTATGATGCCATCATGAACGCTTACGCTAAGGGGGATTTCTACGCCTCCTGGGGTCCTGAGCTGGAGGCTCTGTATCTGGAGGACGGTGTTCTGAAAGTGGATCTTCCCGCTGACTCTCACGTGGTATCCGTGGAGGTCCACACCGCCGTTCGCTGCTGTGACGTGCGCAGGGGCACCGACATGACCCATGCCGAGTTTGACCTGAACCCCTTTATGGCCGAGATCAAGCATATCGGTTATCCCCTTGACCGTGCCTATTTCCGTGTGATCATCACCGATGATCAGGGCAATCGTGCCCTCACCCGCGGCTATTTCCTGGACGAATTGGAGTGATTTATATGAGTAAAAAGCAAAAGAATATCACACGCATCCCCCTCATTGACTGGTTCTCCTTCTGGATGACCCTGATCATTGTCATCGCCCTTGCCGCCCTTATGGTGGCCATTTACATTCTGGGCTGGGACGTGGGCATGGTCGGCAGTATTTTAGCCATGGTGTTGGCGATGATCTTTTGCACGCTCTTGGTGGATCTCGCTTTGATCCTCACAGCTTGTATCACGATCGGAGACGGCGCTGTCAACGCGGGAAAGGACGAGCAGGGAAGCATGATGGTCTTCCACGCCGACAAGGTGGAGCGCATCGAGGTGCGCGACCTTGCCTGCCATCCCCTTGAGGAGGACAAAAAGGTCTACCGCCGTGTCAAACTCACCTTTGTCATGGAAAGCGGCCGCGCCCACGAGCGCAAGGTCAACTGCCTGACCGCCAAACAGCTTGCGCGTGTCCGCGAGGCGGTGGCGGCGGAGGCTAAAAGGAGCTGAGAAGCATGAGCTTGTTGACAAAGATCAAGCGGAACGACTGGTGGGAGAGTCAGCTTCCCACATACCAAAAATCCTTGTCGAAAGGTGAGCTTTCGGTCATTGCTGACCTATATTCGGTCTTTGGCAGCAGCAAAGGGACACGTAGTGAAGCCCGACACAAAAAGAAGGCCGCCGCCATGCTCTGCGCCTGCCTGGATGGCATGGAGAGCAGAGAGATCATGGCTGTGCTGGATCGCTTCGGCTACAGCAGCCGCATGGAGTGGTTCGTGGATTGGCGGGAGCAGAAGCCTGCCGACTTTCTGACCCCCGACATGACCCCTGCCGAGCGGTTTTGGGTGCTGGCTCTGTCCTCGGCGCATCCCTGTGGATTCCTGCGGGAGAAGGCGTTGTTCGCACTGGTTCACGAGCATGACCGTCGGATCGTGGGTACGGCTCTCTTGGGGCTGTGTGACCACGTGGTGCAGGTGCGAAAGGCCGCCGAGGAGCTGCTGTTCGCCAAACTGAAAAATGCTACTCCCGCCGAACTGTGGGGGGCGATTTCCTACGCCATTCCTGTTTTACGGTCGGAGCACGCCAACCCGTGGGCAACTGATCCCGCTTCGGGGTTTGCGGCGTATATTCGCGCCTTGAGTGCCGCAGAGTGCCGTGAGGAATTGAAAAAAGCCTTGACCGAGGGGGATATCCGCGAAAGACGGTTCTGCTTGCGGGCGTTGGAATGCTCCGAGGACAACAGGGCGCTGTTCATGGCGCGGCTGTCCCGCGAGGATGACCCCAACCTACGGAGAGAGATCTTTGCGCGGCTGATCGAGTGGGGTGCCGATGATGAGGGTATTCCCCATGCCGTCACGGTCATGCTGGGCGATTCCTTCCCCCGCAACCGCTACGAGGGACTGTTGTGGCTCTGTCTCCACCGTCCCGCACAGGCAGGCAACGCGGTCATGAATGCCCTTACTGATCCCCATGCCGCCGTCCGTGCCGTCGCCCAAGAATGGGCGGAAAAATTGAATACCGATTTTTCCGTTGCGGCTTACTACCGCGAAAAATTGACCGTCTGCGCCTCTCACGATGCCGCCCTTCCTGCTCTCATTTATGGACTCAGCGAGGTAGGGAATACTGCAGATCTGGGGCGTATCACCCCTTATCTGATCCATGACCGCGCCGCCGTGGCATCCTCGGCTATGACCGCTCTCTTACGGTTGACCCCCAACGAGGATATGGGATTCGTGGCCAACACCCTGACCGAGGCTCTGCTGGACTCCCGCGCGGGAGTGGTGAAAACCGCCGCTCTGCTCCTGCACAAGCTGGGGTGTCCCGACGGGGTACGGGTGACCGAGATCATGACCGAGGCTTCCTCCGAGCTGACCCGTGTCCGCTGTCTGTCGGTGCTGTCCCGCGCAGGGAAATGGCGGCGGCTCATTGCCATCCTGACCGCCCTCACCCTGGGCGGGGATTACCTCACCCGCAAGGCAAAGGCCATGCTGGAGCGGTGGATCCTGACCTGTAATTCCTCCTTCGCAAGGCCCACGGCAGCCGAGACCGCCGAGGTGGGGCGGCTTACAAAAATCTGCTCGGAGCGCGAAATGATCACACCCGAGCAGGCAAAACAACTGATATTTATTCTGGGAACAAAATAAAGGAACCGTTATTCAATATGCAAACATCCATCATCATCAAGGGCGCTCGCGTCCACAACCTGAAGAATATCGACGTGGAGATCCCACGGGATAAGCTGGTGGTCATGACGGGCCTTTCAGGCTCGGGCAAGTCCTCTCTGGCCTTCGATACCGTCTACGCCGAGGGGCACCGCCGCTTCGTGGAGTCCCTGTCCTCCTATGCCCGTATGTTCCTGGGACAGATGGACAAGCCCGACGTGGACCTGATCGAAGGTCTGTCTCCCGCCATCTCCATCGACCAGAAGACCACCTCCAAGAACCCCCGCTCCACCGTGGGTACGGTCACCGAGATCTACGACTATCTCCGCCTGCTCTATGCCCGTGTGGGTACCCCTCATTGCCCCGTGTGCGGCAAGGAGATCAAGCAGCAGACCGTGGATCAGATCATCGACAAGATCCAGACCCTCCCCGAGGGTACCCGCTTCATGGTGCTTTCCCCCGTGGTGCGCCGGCAGAAGGGTATGCACGAAAAAGTGATTGCCGACGCCAAGAAAAAGGGCTACGTCCGCGTCCGTGTGGACGGCAATATTTATGATCTCACCGAGGAGATCAAGCTGGATAAGAATAAGAAGCACACCATTGAGATCGTGGTGGATCGTCTGGTCATGCGGGAGGGCATCCGCGCGAGACTTTCAGACTCGGTGGAGAACGCCCTGGCCGCCGCTGACGGCTATCTCATGGTGCTGACCGTCCCCCGCGATGGGGAAGCGGAGCAGGAAATGATCTTCTCCCAGCACTACGCCTGCGAGGATCACGGCATTTCCTTTGGTGAGCTGGAGCCCCGTATGTTCTCCTTCAACAACCCCGTGGGTGCCTGTCCCCATTGCGCGGGTATTGGCGATATGCAGCGTGTGGCCGTCCACAAGCTCATCCCCCATCCCGAAATGACTTTGTGGGAGGGCGCTATCCAGGTCAACGGATTTAAGACCCTTGATCCCAATAGCTGGAACGGCCCCCTCTTTGAGGCCGTGGGCAAAAAGCACGGCTTCCGCATGGATCAGCCCATCAGCACCTTCTCCGAAGAAGCCTTGAACGTTCTGTACTATGGCTCGGGAGAGGACACCTATACCATCACCCGCTATTTCGGTGATCGTTCTACCCATCAGACCGTCAAATTCGAGGGCGTTGTGGGCATCATGGAAAACCGTATGCGCCAAGGCGGTTGGGGCTCCGACAGCTATGAGGAATTCGTGGAGGACGCCCCCTGTCCCGAGTGCCACGGCAAACGCCTCAATCCCATGGTGCTGGCTGTCACCGTGTGCGGTAAGAATATTGACGATTTCTGTAGCCTGTCGGTGAAAGAAGCCCTTGATTTTGTCAATGCTTTGACCCTCGAGGGAAGCGAAGCCGTCATAGCCCGTGAGATCCTTAAGGAGATCCGCGCCCGCCTCGGCTTCCTGGTCAGCGTGGGTCTGGACTATCTCACCCTCTCACGTAAGGCAGGGACGCTTTCGGGCGGCGAAGCCCAGCGCATCCGTCTGGCCACCCAGATCGGTTCGGCCCTGGTAGGCGTGCTCTATATCCTGGACGAGCCCTCCATCGGCCTGCATCAGAGGGACAACACCAAGCTCATCTCCACCCTCAAAAAGCTCAGAGACCTGGGCAACACCGTCATCGTAGTGGAGCACGACGAGGAGACCATGCAGGAGTCCGACTATATCATCGACATCGGCCCCGGCGCGGGCATCCACGGTGGTTGCGTGGTGTCTGCAGGTACACCCGAGGAAGTCGGAAAGGACCTGAATTCCATCACGGGCGCCTACCTGTCGGGGCGCAAGTCCATCGACGTCCCCGATATCAGACGGGCAGGGAACGGCCATATACTGGCAGTCTACGGTGCCGCCGAGCATAACCTCCGCCACATCCAAGTGGATATTCCTCTCGGCAAATTCGTCTGCGTCACAGGCGTGTCGGGTTCGGGTAAGTCCTCTTTGGTTAACGGTATCATTTATCCCGTGCTGGCCAAGCAGCTGAACCGCGCCTCCACCTATCCCGGTCATTACGACCGCATCGAGGGCGTGGAGCATCTTGACAAGGTTATCGCCATTGACCAAAGTCCCATTGGCCGTACCCCGCGCTCTAACCCCGCCACCTATACCTCGCTTTTCAATGACATCCGCGATCTGTTCGCCAAGACCCGCGATGCCAACGCCAAGGGCTTTGGCCCCGGGCGCTTCTCCTTCAACGTTAAAGGCGGCCGCTGTGAGGCCTGCGAGGGCGACGGTGTTAAGAAGATCGAAATGCACTTTTTGCCCGACGTATACGTCACTTGTGACGTGTGTAAGGGCAAGCGATACAACCGAGACACTTTGGAAGTCAAGTACAACGGCAAGAATATTTTTGACGTACTGGACATGACCGTGGAGGAAGGCCTTACCTTCTTTGACGGCCTGCCCAAGATCAGAAGAAAGCTCCAAACGCTCTATGACGTGGGACTTGGCTACGTCAAGATCGGTCAGTCCTCCACCACCCTTTCGGGCGGTGAGGCTCAGCGTGTCAAATTAGCGGCAGAGTTGGCCAAGCGCGACACGGGCAAGACCATCTATATCTTGGACGAACCCACCACGGGTCTCCACACCGATGACGTGTCCCGCCTGCTCACCGTCCTGCAACGGCTGGTGGACGCGGGTAACACCGTTCTCGTGATCGAGCATAACCTGGACGTGATCAAATGCGCCGACCATATCATCGACCTAGGCCCCGAGGGCGGTAGCGGCGGTGGCACCGTGGTGGCCACGGGTACACCCGAAGAGGTGGCACGCGTCGAAGGATCTTATACAGGACAATTTTTAAGAAAGAAATTAGGCATATAAGGCGTATAAATTGTTGTTTAGCAGAGGATGCACGATGTAAGGCTCTCCCTTTGGGAGAGCTCCCGCCCAGCGAATGCGACGGGCGGGTGAGAGGGTAAAAACGCGAATTACCACCTAATGAACCCTCTCCGTCACGCATGAAGCGTGACACCTCCCCCAGAGG
>JAFTIL010000085.1 GCA_017456905.1 Clostridia bacterium | reverse complement strand
CCAATTTTGTTTTTCGAAAATTTTCTTGCGGCTTCCGCCGCGCGCCGAGGCGCTCACGGCCGCCCTCGGCACTGCCGGCCACCCGCATGAGGTGCAGGGGCTTCGCCCCTGCACCCCCTTTACCCCCTAAACAACAATTTATCTTATCAGACAAAAATCTTCTCCTTCCCCGCACATCCCCGCACCTTCGACATATAATGATATTGGACAGGGGCAAAGAACCCCCTTCCCATTTCATAATTTGGAGGTATACCATGAATAACTGTCTGTGCAACGTGTTCGACAACAACTGGATCTGGATCCTCATCATCGCGCTGATCCTCATCAGCTGCTGCTGCGGCTGATCCATATGCAGTAAACTCAAACGGGGTGGCAAAAGCCACCCCGTTTTGGGTTTATTCGGTTTGATACCACGAAGGGATACAGGTCTTCATGCCGTCGTACCACGCCAGCACTTCCCTTTCCTGTTTTCTCATGGTGTTGATCTCGTCCTCTCCAAAGGGGATAGCCCATGGGAGTGAGGACAATGTATTGGAGCAGATATACAAAGCCAGAAGCTGCCAGAACGCCAAAGGTACGTCTCCGTCGAAATAACCGTCCACCATACCCGTAGCAAAGGCGGGAGCGGCCTGGGCACACCAGACGATGCGGTTGAATTCCTCCCAGGGGTCGCCGTAATCCTCGCGGTCAAAGTCAATGATGACGAGCTTGCCGTCATCGTCGATCATCATGTTGCCGATGTGATAATCTCCATGTTGATAGGTCTGGGGACGGTCGGTCAGGAGATGGCGATGGGTTTCAATATAATCGATGATGGGACGGTCCACCTCGTATTTCAGAGGACAAGCCTCGTACATGGACAGTTTACGGTCGATCTTGGCGTTGAAACGGTCTTTCCACGGCTGTACGTCGCGGGGTGCGGGGACGGTATGGATCAGCTTCAAGATCCTTCCGCTGTCAAGGCCGTAGGCGTACTGTCTTTCCCTGTCCATGGCCATGATGGCAGGCTCGGCATCTTCACCTTGGATGAATTTCTGTAAAAGATAAGCCCCTTCGTCGCACAGCCCGTATTCGTAGGCAGTACATAAAGGCACACCCAACGCCTCAAGGGTCTGCATGACCTCAAAGGCGGCCCTGAATTTCGGAAGCTTGTCGGGCAAGGCAATGCGGAGAAGGAAAGTTTCTCCTTCTCCGCGGGTCACCTTATATTTTTTGTCGCCCGACCAGCCTTTGAGGATCTCCTCGCGATGCTGAAAACGGGAATGCATATCAGTCTCCCTCAAAAACCTTGTCAAGGCCTCTTTGAGCAGAACGCTTATTTGCCTTCATGTAAGAAGCGAAATTATTGTTGCCATTCTCGCACATTTTGGGGATCATATAGACAAGATTGTCCATTGCCTGAGAGGAATTACAGGTGATGATACCCACATCACTGACCTGGGTATCCCAAATGATATCCAGCATATCTACGTCATCGGGAGACTGAGCCACCTTGGAGCCCAGAAGGTTCTCGTAAAAAGCCTCCTTGACAGGCTCGGCGTAATAGTTGAGAAGCTCCAGTGCATCGCCGACCATTTCGGGGTTCTTGATGGAGGCCGGAACGCCCAACATACCGTTCCAGTTCAAAGTACGGTAGTTTTCCTGGTTTTTATCGTACATGGGATAAGGCAAAACACCAAAGTCCACGTCCTCACCCTTCAGCGGGATAAGCGCAGGACTGGAGGTGAGATAGAACAGGGCTCGGCCGGTCGTGATGCTCACCACGTCAGATGCGTCGTAATAGGACTCCCACATCCAGGACCATTCGGCATTATACATTTTATAAATTTTATCGATAAGATTCAGCATCTTTTCCGAGTTATCCTCGTAGGCTACGTAGAAATCACCGTTTTCGTCTTTATCGACGATCTTGAGATTACTGGCCGTCACAAAGTCAATGAGCTGCACCCAGCCCCAACCCGTAAGGCCGAAGGTATCCTCGGGGCCCCATGCGGCGTCACCCGTGTTACTGCTGACCGTGGAAGCCATGGCAAAGAAGGTGTCAAGCGTCCACTCTTTGTTACGCACCAGATCGTAGGGATTATCCAGGCGGTAATCCTCACGGAGCTTCTTATTAAATGTGATGCAGTTGACAAGGGAGAGGCAGAAATCATTGTAACCCAAGAGATAGCGGTCGTCAACCTTGATCTCCTCCATCAGCGAAGAATGCCAATACGGCGCTTCGATGTTGACCGTAGGCAGATCGGCAAAATCATAGAGGCTGTTGCTGGTGATCAGATCGGTAATGCCCTGATACACGGGCGTCATAACCAACTGATAATCATCGCCGCCCGATGAGACCACGCGTTTGACGTTACCCGAATAAGCAAGCCAGTCGCCAGCATCCTGAAGAACGAAATCCACGCCGATGTGATCCTTGATCTTGAGCTGGCGCTCATAAACGGAGTCACTCATTGCATCGCCTTCACCGGCCTCAACAAAATAATACTGCTTGTCAAAGGTACCGCCGATAACCACGTTGAAGTCTGCATCGTAATTCTTGACCTCAATGTCGGGATCATATTGGGTCTCGCCCTCGGTGTCAACCTGGTCACCGTCGGTAGAAGGTGCATCGGTGGATACAGGATCTACTTCACCTTCGCCGCAAGCTACAAAGCCGAGGAGCATTGACGCAACCAGAAGCAGGGCTGTCAGAACGGAAAATAAACGTTTGGTTTTCATATATTTCCTCCTACGAAATATTACAGAGAACATTATATCACAAAATCATCCATTCGTCAACTGGTCAGCCTATCAAATCCTCAACGCCATTTCTTTGCCATTCTGCACAAATCGCACTTGACAAAACGCTATAATTGTAGTAAAATAAAGTAATTATTATATTATGGAAAGGAATGCCCTTATGGCCACTCAGATCTCTACAAAAATCACAGACGTTTATTCCCGAATCAAAGAAAACATCGGAAAAGTCATCGTCGGTAAATCCGACACCATTGATATGCTCATCGTATCTATGCTCTGCGGTGGCCACGTGCTGCTGGAAGACGTACCCGGCACGGGTAAGACTGTGCTCATCAAGTCTCTCGCCGCTTCGGTGTCTTGCGAATACAAGCGTATTCAGTTTACCCCCGACCTGCTTCCCTCCGATATCACCGGCGTCAACTTCTTCAACATGAAGAAATCCGAGTTTGAGTTTGTTCCCGGCCCTATCTTCGCCAACATCGTTCTGGCCGACGAGATCAACCGCGCTACGCCCAAGACTCAGTCGGGACTTCTTGAGTGTATGGAAGAGATCCAGGCCACCATCGACGGCAAGACCTTCAAGCTGGCTCAGCCCTTTATGGTCATCGCTACCCAGAACCCCGTGGAGTCCATGGGTACCTTCCCCCTCCCCGAGGCACAGCTTGACCGTTTCCTTATGAAGGGTAAGATGGAATACCCCAATCATCAAGAGGGCGTGGACATCCTGGCACGTTTTGACAAGGAGAGCCCTCTGGACACGCTGACCCCCGTGGTCACCGCCGAAGATCTGGTAGAGGCCATCCACGAGCTTCCCAAGGTCTATATTTGCCGTGAGCTCATGAGCTACATCACCTCCATCATTGAAAGGACCCGCAACTATCCCAAGGTGCTTTTGGGTGTTTCTCCCCGTGGCGCTTTGGCTCTCATGAAAGCCGCCAAGGGTTATGCCGCCATCGCGGGCAGAAATTACGTCATTCCCGACGACGTCAAGCGCGCAGCGCATCCTGTTCTTGACCACCGTCTTACCCTGGAAAACGCGGCACGTATCAAGAAGAACGCCGCCACCGAGATCATTGACGACATTCTCGGTATGGTCACCGTCCCCACCGAGGCAGTTTTTGAGGAGCGCTGAGCATGAACCTGTTTTTCATAAACGGGGCTTTTTCACGGATCATGGCGCTATTGCAGTCTGCCGCAGGCACAGGCCTGGCCGACACCTTGGAGAAGATCGGTGATTTTCTCACCTCTCCCACCTTTAAGGTCATCCTCATTGTTTTGGCCGTGCTTCTCGTGCTGATCATTCTCGTGAAGATCTACGGAGCCATGCGCGCATCCCGCCTTGGCCGCATTGAGTATGAGCGCACCTTCACCGAGTTTGGCGTTTACGAGGGTGAGGAGGTAGAGCTGGTGGAGACCGTTCGCAACACGGGCTTCTTCCCTCTCCTGATGGTAGATATTGAGTCCTACTTCTACAATGAACTGGATCTGGAAGAATATGAGCCGGACCCCGGCAGCACCATGCAGTACGTCATCAGTCGCTTCAATCTGTGGCCCTATATGCAGATCAAGCGCTACCACAAGCTGACCGCCACCCAGAGAGGTCATTACAAGCTGCAGGTAGCCACCATTTACACAAAAAAAGACCCCTTGCCGCTGGAGGCACCCGCTGAGCTTTACGTCTATCCCAAGGCCATTCCCCTGAACCTGCAAAACATGGCTGTGGGGCGGATGCAGGGCGAGTTCGTCAGTCACCGGCCCTTGTTCACCGATCCCTTCTCCCTGGCAGGAATTCGGGATTACCGTTTCGGCGATCCCGTGTCGCAGATCAATTTCAAGGCCTCGGCCCGTGTGCCCATGACGGGCTTCAACGCATCTCCCCTGAAGGTCAACGCCCGCGATTACTGTGCTTCCCGCCGCCTTATGATCTACATGGACTTCCATCTGGCCATGGGCAGCAAGATCGACGGCAAGGAATACAATAAACGCGCCGAGCGGGGTCTTTCCTTCTGCGCCGCTCTTATTCGTGATGCTGTTTACGAGGGCTTTGCAGTGGGCTTTGCCGCCAACTGCAAGACCATGGACGGCGAGATGTCCACCCGCTTTGATTGCGACAGCAGCGACGCTCATCTCATCGCCATCCTCAAGGAAATGGCCAAGATGAATCCTACCGACGGCGCTTCCTTTGCTTCCCTGCTTGAGCGGGATATCCGCGAGGGCATGAGAGATACCGAGGTCATCATCATTTCCTTTGGCACTCACGAGGAGGTCATGGACCGCATCGACACCCTGGAACAGCTGGGCAACTCGGTGCAGACCATCATTCTGGAAGAAGAGGGGGAGGACAGCTATGGCAGATAATATAAGAAAAAGGCCCATGAGCGAAAGCGAGCTCAGCGCGGCTTACACCCAAGCGTCCTACCGATTTGCCAACGCCAATGGCTGGAAGGAACTTTTGGATCTTGCGGATGAGTTCCGCGCTTTGGATACGTATAAGGATTCTGCCCAAATGGTGTTGAAGTGCATCAAGGGTGCTTCTGCCCCCGCATACCGTGAGATCACCACCTCCTTGGAGGGACGCGGTGACATGACGGTAGAGGAATACCGCGAGGCAGCCCGCATCATGGGCTTGATCTCGGACTATATGGATGCCCGCGAGCTGATGCGCGTATATACCGTCCGCGCAAACATACTGACTTACGAGACGGCTACGGCTATTATTTCCAACTCCGAAACCGATACAGAGGACTTGGGACGAGCCGTAGAGATGCTCCGCACCATCAAGGGCTTCCGCAATACCCGCGACCTTTTGGAGAGATTTGAACGGCACTATTTTGACACGTTATACCGCGAAGCCTTACATCTCATGGAAAATGGCAAGGTCTACACCGAGTTTGAGGAAGCGGCGGAGATGTTTGAGAAGATCTCCGAATACTCCGACGCCAAGGATCAAGCCGCTGCTTGCCGCAAGCGGGCCAATCAGCTTCGTCCCAGATCCAAAAAGCCCAAGCCTGAAAAAGCCACGATTTCCATCGGAGACAGCGTGAGCCGCGTGCGACCCACGCGCAAGGGTAAGACCACCGAGGGTGAAAAAGTAAAAAAGCCTAAAGAGGAATCCGTTTCGGCCGTACTTGAGGTCTGGCGGGACATTGACAAACGCAAATTTCTGCAGTTCTTACTGTGGCTTGCGTTGTTTGTTTCGGCGATCGTATTTTCTATCAAGCTGGGTGACATCACCTTCAGTTGGGTCGTTGCCAATGCAGATCTGCTTCGACTGATTTGCGTCATCGCCGCAGGTGTGTCGGCAGTCATGGGCACGAGAGCCTTCCTGCAAATGCTGACGGTCAGCATGAGAAAGAAACTGGCCAAGGCGGCCATTGCCTTTGGCAAGAAGCTTGCCAAGCCTTTCATGAAAGCTGTAAACAAGCTGCTCAACAGCATTGGTATCGACATTTCCCGCCGCAAGCGCTTGAGCGGCCGCGACGAAAGATCTATCGTTCATTTTGAGACCGAGACGGTCAAAAAGAAGAAAAAGAAGCTGAAAAACGAGCTGAAATGGGTGGATCAGACCACCAATTCCGCTCGTGTGCGGTTTATCTTTATTGATTACATGATCCACCGTATCCGAAACGGCTACAAAATGCGCTATTCCATGACCACAGCCGAGATCGGCCGTGAGATTGCCGTGGAGCCGGAGGATCAAGAGCTTTTCCGTGTTTACCAGATGGCACGTTATTCCGGCGGCCGCGCGGAGGATGAGATCACGGCGGAGATGGTCAATGAACTCAAGATGATCAATCAGAGGAAGAATTAAGGTAAATTGTTGTTTATCTTACTAACTTTTCTTCCTGCAGCGGAAGAAAAGTTACAAAAGAAACGCCGCTGAGGGATAGAACCTACGGTTCTCCCTCAGAACCCAACTCCCATCGTGACGCACGCCGCTTTCAGCGGCTATCGCGTGTAGGCTGTCAGCCATCGCCGTTCGCTCGCCCCCACGGCGGAGCGCCTCGGGGCTCAT
>JAFTIL010000084.1 GCA_017456905.1 Clostridia bacterium | reverse complement strand
GGCATTGGCCACCGGCACTGCCGCCAAACAACAATTAATAAACGAATAACCTAAAATAATGTCAAAGCTTGCTCATAAAACACTTGCCGCGGCGAACTTTTATGCACGCCACGGCAAGATGATTAGTTATGTCAATTTTCTGCCTTAGCGGGAGCGACAGCGTTTGCCTTGACCAGTTCCATGGCGGCCTTGACCTTCAGGTCAGCGGTCAGGGAAGCGGCAGGGATCATACCCTTGATCTGATCAGCGTCCATCTTGTAGCTTTCAGCAAGACGGCTGTACTCGGCCTCGATCTCCTCCTCAGAGACCTCAATGTTCTCAAGCTCGGCAACCTTTTCCAGAGCCAGACGAACCTTTACGAAGCTCTCGGCCTGGGGACGCATCTGAGCACGGAGAGCATCTAGATCCATACCGGTGTACTTGGAGTAAGTACCCAGGTCAAGACCCTGCATACGCAGACGGTTGTCGAAGTCACGGAGCTGGTTCTCCTGCTCAGCCTCAAACATAGCCTCGGGGATCTCCTCACCGGCCAGTTTTTCGGTCAGAGCCTTGATGATAGCCTCTTCAAAGGTAGCTTCAGCAGCATCCTCATGTCTCTTACGGATCTTTGCCTCAATATCGGCGCGGTATTCAGCCATGGTGTCAAATTCAGAGACATCCTTGGCAAAATCATCATCAAGCTCGGGGAGCTCAATCTTCTTGATGGCCTTGATGGTGGTCTTGAACTCCGCGGCCTTGCCTGCAAGCTCAGCGGCATGGTAGTTCTCGGGGAAGGTCACGCTGACCACGAACTCCTCACCGATGTTGTGGCCTGCTACCTGCTCCTCGAAGCCGGGGATGAAGGAGCCGGAGCCCAGGCGGAGCGCGTAATCCGTACCAGCGCCGCCCTCAAAGAGAACGCCGTCTACAGAACCCTCGAAGTCGATGGTAACGGTGTTGCCCATTTCAGCGGCAGCGTCGGTCACGTCGGTCTCACGGGAGTTGCGCTCGCGAACCACGGTGATTTCGTTGTCGATCTCCACGTCGGAAACCTCGGCTACGTCACGAGCAGCCTCGATGCCCTTGTAGCCCTCGATCTCAACGGCGGGCTTTACGGGAACTACGGCAGAGAAAACGATACCGTTATCGTCGATGGAAACAATATCAAATTCAGCGCGGCCCACGGGCTCTACCTTGGATTCCTCCAGAGCAGCCTCGTAAGCGGCAGGGAGCAGCTCGTTGGCAGCGTCCTCATAGAAAACGCCCTTGCCGTACATACGCTCAACGATGGCGCGGGGAGCCTTGCCCTTGCGGAAGCCGGGGATGTTGATGTTCTTGACCTGCTGACGATATACCTTGTTGACAGCAGCTTCAAAGGTAGCCTTGTCGACCGAGAATTCTAGAGCGAATGCGCTCTTTTCAGTCTTTTCACACTTAATCATGCTCATTTTTTACAGTTCCTTTCAAAATAGTGGGACTATTATTTTTTTACATACATTATATATTTTATAATTTTTTGTGCATTTTGTCAATAGAAAAATCAAAAAATCATCGCTGGCTTTTTGACGAAAGTAAATGGTGTGGAAAAGGGATTGTTTGGTTAAAATAACGGCGACGTCCCGCGAGGGCCAACAATTTACTCGCCCACCGTGAGGGGCATGAGGAAAAAATCAAGGAAATCCGACGCGCAAAGCGTCATGGTGATGCCCTCAAATTCAAAGCTGCGGGGATGATGATACATCCCGTGGATGTGCCCGAAATAACATTCGGTGATGCCGTATTCGTGCAGTACGTCCACAAACTCACGGCAGATAAAATCCAGCCATACGGGAGGGAAGTGAAGGAAGACGGCAATCGGTAAGATACGCCCCGTGGATTCCTCCTCTTGCTTGCGGAGCTTTACGGCCTCGTCAAGACTCAGCCTCAGGCGGATCACCTCGCGGTTGACGATCTTGGCGTAATCCACCGTACCCACGGCGACCTGCTGTTTTTCGTCCAAAAACCAGCCCCGTGTACCGCAGATGATGCTGTCCTCCACCACGTAAGCGTTGTTATTGAGTATATGAACCGACTTGATCCCGTGTTCTTCAAAAAAGCGGGTCATCTTTTGGTTGGTTGTCCACCAGAAATCGTGGTTGCCCTTGCCGATAAGCTTGCGGCCGGGCAGGGACTCTAAAAAGAGAAAATCCTCTAAAGCCTCGTCAAGGTTCATGGCCCAGGAAATGTCTCCGGGAATGACCACCGTGTCGGCGTCGGTGACCACAGCCTCCCAGTTCTTTTTGATCTTGTCCATATAACCCAGCCACCGTTTGCCAAAGACCTCCATGGATTTGTTGGTCTTTTGATTGGTGGAGAGATGGAGATCACCCATGGCGAAGATCGACATAAAAATCAGTCCTTTTTAAAAAAATAATGAGAGCATAAATTGTTTTCCCCTGCGGGGCGGCCACCTGCGGTGGGGCTCTGGCTCGGGGCAGTGCATCCCGTGCGCGCTTCATCCCGCGATGGGCGATAAAGCGGTAAATTGTTGTTTACGGATTTATGATGGTAGCGGGCGAAGCCCGTAGCAAAGCCTCCCCCTCTGGGGGATGGTGTCCTCCTCGCAAGCTCGGGTGACGGAGAGGGTTCATTAGGTGGTAATTCGCGTTTTTACCCTCTCACCCGCCCGTCGCATTCGCTGGGCGGGAGCTCTCCCAAAGGGAGAGCCTTACATCGTGCATCCTCT
>JAFTIL010000032.1 GCA_017456905.1 Clostridia bacterium | reverse complement strand
CAAGCTCGGGTGACGGAGAGGGTTCATTAGGTGGTAATTCGCGTTTTTACCCTCTCACCCGCCCGTCGCATTCGCTGGGCGGGAGCTCTCCCAAAGGGAGAGCCTTACATCGTGCATCCTCTTCTAAACAACAATTTACCGCTTTATCGCCCCTCGCGGTATGCAGTTCGAATGGGATGCACATCCCCGAGCCAGAGCCCGATTTGCGCAAGCGCAAATGGCCGCTGGTGGCGAGCCAGAGCCGCCCCGCAGGGGCCATTTTACCTTTTTCTCCGCAAATCCCCATTCTCACCGCAGATAGTTGACAAAACTCCCAAAAAGTATTATAATAAAAAGAAGACTATCATGACGAGGTGCGGCGTGTAAATTCGGAACCCCAAACCCAAGTCAACTGTTCCACGCCCCATTCTCCCTAAAAATGGGACCCAACCCATTTTTGTCGCAGGCAACGCGCTTGCGACACGGTCGAATTTTAACGTATATTGTGCCGCCGCTGAGCGGCGGAATGGAGATCATATGCCTGAACTTCTCTCCCCTGCGGGGAATTTTGAAAAACTTGAGTCTGCCTTACGTTACGGCGCCGACGCCGTCTATCTGGCGGGTCAGAGCTTTGGTATGCGCTCCCAAGCGGGGAATTTTACCATTGAAGAGCTTTACAAGGCCGTTGAACTGACCCACAAGCTCGGCAAAAAGATCTATCTCACCCTCAATACCATGCCGAGGACAGACGAATACCCCGATCTCTACAAATTTCTGGCCGACCTGCAAGGCTGTGCCATTGATGCATTCATCGTGGCCGATCTGGGCGTTCTGTCGGTGGTCAAAGAAATGCTCCCCAATATGGAGATCCACATCTCCACTCAAGCCAGCATCATCTCCCCTGCCGCCGCCCGTGCATACGCCGCCTTGGGCGCTAAGCGCCTGGTATTGGCACGGGAGCTTCAATTCCACGAGATCAAAGCCATCAAGGCCGCTCTTCCCAAGGACGTGGAGCTGGAGGCCTTCATCCACGGCTCTATGTGCGTGTCCTACAGCGGGCGCTGCCTCCTGGCCAACATGATGAACGGCCGCGACGGCAACCGCGGCACCTGCTCCCAGCCCTGCCGCTGGCACTACACCCTTTACGAGGAGAAGCGTCCAGACTTCCCCATCCCCATCGAGCAGACCGAGCTGGGCACCTTTTTCATGTCCTCCCGCGATATGTGCATGATCGAACATATTCCCGAGCTGATGGAGAGCGGCATTGACTCCTTCAAGATCGAGGGGCGCATGAAGTCCGCCTACTACACCGCTGTGGTCACCAACACCTACCGCATGGCCATGGACGCTTATATCCGCGATCCCGAAAACTACGTTTTCAACCCCGATTGGATGAGGGAGCTGGAGAGCGTATCCCACCGAGAGTACGCCACGGGCTTCTATCTGGACGATCCCATGAAAGAGCCGCAACTGGTACAAGGCGGCCACTACATCGGCGAGAAGGCATATTACGGCACCGCTTTGGCATACGATACAGATGAGGCCAAGGAAGAACTCCGCAACATCATGGCCCGCGGTGTGCCTCTCCAAAACGCCTCGGGACGGCTCTACCGTTTCAAGGAGAAGAACAAGATCCGCGCCGCCGACCGCGCCGAGCTGCTCTCCCCCGGACAGACAGGCAAGTTCTTCTACGTGGGCGAGCTGTACGACACAAACGGCTGTATCCGCGCCAACATCCCCCACCCCCACATGACCTTCTGGGCGAGAGTCCCCTACGAGGTAACACCGGGGGATATACTCAGAATTGGCCTATAACCGCATATTCGTCTCTATTATCTATTATCTATTATCTATTATCTATTATCTTTTATCTATTATCTAAACCCCCGAACGGCTATCGGTACCCCTCCCGTGAAATGAGGTATATGCCGTGGCCGATGGATGGATATTGGGAAACCGTCGGTATATGGGAAACCTTCTTGCGCTACCGCGCGCAAGATAATAGATAATAGATAATAGATAATAGATAGACACAGTGAAAGGAACAGAACATGATCGAACTTTTAAAATCCCTGCTCTACGGCATCGTTGAGGGCATCACCGAATGGCTCCCCGTGTCCTCCACGGGGCATCTCATCCTGCTCGGCGAATTCTTCCCCATGAAGGTTTCCGACAGCTTCTCCGAGATGTACGACGTGGTCATTCAGCTCGGTGCTATTCTGGCGGTGATCGTGCTGTTCTTCCGCAAGCTCAATCCCTTTTCGCCTTCCAAGAGTCCCATTGAAAAGAAGGGTACGTGGTCGCTGTGGGCGCGTGTCTGTGTGGCGGTCATTCCCTCGGCGGTGATCGGCCTGCTGTTGGACGACTGGCTGGACGAGCATCTTTACAACTATATCACCGTGGCGGTCACTTTGATCCTCTACGGTATCCTGTTCATTGTCATTGAAAAGCTGAGGCCTTCAAGCAAGGCCACCATTCAGACGGTGGACGCCATCAGCTACAAGACCGCCTTTCTCATGGGTGCCTTCCAGATGTTGGCTCTGATTCCCGGCACCTCCCGTTCGGGATCTACCATTCTGGGCGGTATGCTGTTAGGCCTGTCCCGCGGCACGGCGGCGGAATTTTCCTTCTTCATGGCCATCCCCACCATGCTGGGTGCTTCCCTTTTAAAGGTCGTCAAGCTGATACTGGAGGGCGTGGTCCTCACAGGCACCGAATGGGGCGTTTTGGCCGTGGGCTGTGTCTCAGCCTTTGTGGTGTCCCTGTGCGCCATTAAGTTCCTCATGGACTTCGTCAAGAAGCACAGCTTCGCCTCCTTCGGATGGTATCGCATCGTGCTGGGGGCGCTGGTGATCGGGTATTTTCTGATCTTCGGGCGGTAAAACGCCTCACCCGCCCTCTCAGTCACCCGAGCTTGCGAGGAGGACACCATCCCCCATAGGGGGAGCCTTTGTATGCGCGCTTTTCCAGCCTCTCCCCTCGGGAGAGGTGGCAGCGGCCTTGCCGCTGACGGAGAGGATCCCCTCTTTCCGATCACTTTCCTGTGAGGTAAACACCATGTCCCCAAAAGATAAGCTCCCCATCCCCTACCCCGTAGTGGTAGAGGGTAAATACGACAAGATCCGCTTGTCCAATATCATCAACGCTCACATCGTCACCACCGACGGCTTCGGGGTGTTCAAGGGTGAGGAAAAGCAGATGCTTCTGCGCCGTTTGGCAGAGAGGTCACCCTTGATCGTCCTCACCGACAGCGACGGCGGAGGCAAGATCATCCGCTCCCATCTGTCGGGGATGATCCCCAAGGACAAGCTCATCCAGCTCTACATCCCCCAGATCAAGGGCAAGGAAAAGCGCAAGGCCGCGCCCTCTGCCGCAGGCACCTTGGGTGTGGAGGGCATGGAGGACAACTTGCTCTACAACCTGTTTCTCCCCTACGCCCAAGGCTCGGATACGATCCGACGCGCACAGGACAACCCGCTGTCCACCGCAGATCTGATGAGAGACGGACTGACGGGCGGCGCAGGCAGTCAGACACGGCGGGACGAGCTGTGCAGGAGGATCGGCCTGCCTACGGGCATGAATGCCAACGCCCTGCTGGCGGCGCTGAAATTGCTGTATAGCTATGAGGAATATTTGGTTCTCGTAGGACGCTGACCTCGCAGGGAACATATACCGGCGATAGATCATAGCAGAATGTTCAAATTGTTGTTTGCCGGCAGTGCCGCCCCGCAGGGGCCATTTGCGCTTGCGCGAATCGGGCTCTGGCTCGCCACCAGCGGCCATTTGCGCTTGCGCAAATGGGGCTCTGGCTCGGGGCAGTGCATCCCGTGCGCGCTTCATCACGCGATGGGTTATATAACGATAAATTGTTGTTTACGGGGGCACGGATATCTCTTGTAAGGCTCCCTCCGGGAGGGAGCTGCCGCCCAGCGAATGCGAGGGCGGCTGAGGGAGAAAGCGCAAACAAAAAGTTAAATCTCTTTATCCGACAACGATTTAGCCTTTTTTATCGCGGGCTCCCCCACCCGACTTCGTCGGGAGCCCCCT
>JAFTIL010000083.1 GCA_017456905.1 Clostridia bacterium | reverse complement strand
CGGAGGGATTGTCCTTATCAGACAAAAACAATCCCTCAGTCACGGGTCATGAAGACCCGCGACAGCTCCCTTTACACAAGGGAGCCTTTGGAGCGGCTTCGCCGCCGCTATCTTTACCCCGCTAAACAACAATTTACCGTTGCACATCCCCCTCGTTCCCTTATTTCGTCCCCAAATCCACCAAAGAAAGGATATCTCATGAAACACCTGAAAAACCGCCCTTGCACACTTCCCCTCATTCTGATCCTCACACTTTCAGTTCTCCTGATGACTGCCTTGTTTACCACCGTTGCGCTGGCCGCCGATAGTGACGGCCAGTATGTCGAAGCCCCCGTAGTCATTGACTTCACCAATCCTGATAACGTCTACGGCTGCACCGGTATGTGCAACGTAATGCTCGAATGCACCGACGAGGGCATGGAGGTCACGTTTGTGGAGACCTCCCCCGGTCTTTGCTTTGACCCCTACTTCGCGGTTCCCCTGCCCGAGGAGAATATCGACTGTGCTGATCTGCACTACATGGCTATTCTGCTCAAGACTAACAAGCATGACAAGCCGATGCAGATCCGCTTCCGCACCACTGACACAGGCGACGACTATCCCTGCCACAACGCTACTTACGCAAAGACCGAGGATTGGCAGCTCATCGTCTGCGATCTGACCGACCGTTCCAAGGTCATGTTCTACGGGAAACCCAATTTCTCCGGTTCATTTACAAACTTCCGTTTTGATATGTTTGAAAACGATTGCCCTGTCGATACAAGCTACACCATCAAAGCTTATGCACTCTACGATAATCCGGAGGACGCCATGACATTTATTAACTACGAATCCCCCACCTTTAATGCAGAGGATCTTCTGCCTGACATTGATTACTCTTCCTTCTGGCGCGGCGAAGCATATGCCCATCCCGACAATTTTGAAAAGATCCTGTGGGTAGACTACGGCTTCCACCCTTCCTCCTTTGAATCCAAGCTGGACAAGCTTGCAGCTCAGGGCTTTGGCGGTATCGTCTCCAATGTCAACTTCAACCAGCAATATCTGAAGGATGAAGCCGAATTTGAGCTTTTAAAGAGAGTTTACATGAGTGCCGTAGAGCGAAAGATGAACGTGTGGATCTACGACGAATATCAGTGGCCCAGCGGTAAGGCCTACGGTCAGGTATTGGACGGCCACGACGAGTACGAGGCTACGGGCATTCAGCACAAAACGCTGACGGGCAACGGCGGTACCGTTTCCTATACGTTGGAAGGTCGCGAGATCAAGGTCATGGAAGCCATCCTCAAGGATAGCGATGGTGAGCGCGTTCTGACCCTCAAAGACAACGTCATTGAGGCTGTCTCTGCCAGCGGCGCGTGGACCCTGGATATTTACGTTCTCCAGTATACCTTTGAGGGCGAGGAGGACCGCACCGATTTCAATAAACTCCGCCACGTGGATCTGCTCAACAAAAATGCCGTTGCACGCTTTATTGAGCTGACTCACGAGCATTACAAGTCCTCCTTCGGAGAGGATTTCAATATTGTTGATGCCTTCTTTACCGACGAGCCCAATATCGGCAACCGTGACCGCGATGACTACGCCGTTTGGACGGGCGGTCTCGACGTGCTGTTCAAAGAGACCTACGGCTACGATCTGCCTATCCACGCCATTTTCAAGGGCGACGACGATGCCGCTAAGTTGGCGCGTATGCAGTATTACGCTTTGGTGGCTGATCTGTTCAAGTCCTCCTACATCGACCAGATCACCGCTTGGTGTGAGGCTAACGGTGTGAATTCCTCGGGACATCTGCTCTTCGAGGAAAACATGAACGACCACGTGGAGACCTACGGCGGTAACTTCCTGCAGATCATCGGCGGCATGACCATTCCCGGTGCCGACATTCTGTGGGTAGACCCTGCCCACCTCATGAGCAACGGCAATATCGGCACCTACATGGGTCTGCGTTACGTCACCTCAGGCGCCAAGAATGCAGGCCGCGACCGTGTCATGATCGAGTACAATCCCTCTGCCGTGCAAACCGAGGAATTCACCAAGGACTACATGGGCTCCTCCATCGGCGGCATTACCCTGACTCGTTTGTTCGGTACTACCGAATATACCATGATCAACCCTCAGAACAACTATCGCACCGATGAGATCAACCTGCTGAACAACTATGTCGGCCGTCTCAACACTCTACTGGCAGGTACCAAGGAAACCGGTGACGTAGCCGTCTTCTACCCCATCGCCACCATCCAGGCGCTCCATGATGCCGATAGCATCCACTCCTCGGCTTATGGCGAGGAGACTGACGCTGCCGTGAGGCTGAACAACAACTACGCCGATCTTTGCAAGCAGCTCCTTACCACTCAGGTACTCTACACCGTCATTGACGACGAGAGTATTTGCGCCTCTGAGATCTCCACCGACGGCCGTCTCATCATTGGCAACGGTGCCTATCGCATCATGATTCTGGCCTATGCTGACTACATCTCCGCCGAGGCCGCAGAAAAGCTGTCCGCCTTCTGCAAGGCAGGTGGCACCGTGATCTTTGTCAACGATCCCCCCTCCAAGTCTCTGGACGGCAAGACCGATAACCGTGTAGCCGCGGCCATGGAAGCTATGAGTGGTCAGCCCAGTTACACGCGCAGCCGCATCCCCAAGATGTGTTCGGATCTGTCTGAAAAGTGCAACAACATTTTGTCCATCAACACCTGCAAGGGTGTAGGTAAGACCGAGGTACTGTACGGTGATTTCGCTGATGACAGTCACGATCTCTCTTATTTTGCCAACTCCGCCGCTACCCCTGCTACCCTGTCCGTTGTTTTCCGTGACGGTTACGACGGTGCCTACACCATTTACTATCCTTATTCCGGCAATATCCAGAGCGGCTCGGGCAACAAATTCACCCTTTCCGTGCCTGCTTACGAGGCTGTCATTGTCATGCGTGAGGATGACAACACCGCCGATGCTCCTGTCATTGGCGGAAACGAATCTGAGACAGAACCCGCCACCGCAGAACCCTCCCCCGAAACGACTGCGGGCAGCGACCCAATCACCGAGGAAACCACTGACGCGCAGCCCCAAGGTAAGGACGCGAAGGGCTGTGCCTCTGCTCTGTCTGCCTCCATGGCAACTATCGGTATGGCTGCTACGGCCGCCGTAATGTTGAAAAAGAAGAAGAAAAACGACTGATATCGCTTCTTTCCATTTTAATCATAAAAGCCGATAGGCCTGCGGATTTATCCGCAGAGCTTATCGGCTTTTATTTCTTGGATTATTTGACCCTTATTTTACAACCACGTTTTCCTCTCCCAAAATTCTCACCAGGCGGTCCTTTACGGCAGGTGTTAATCTTACCTTCACAGGATGCTTGACGTACTTCTGAGTAGATCCATCATAGAACACAGCTTCAACGGTTCCGTCGCAAAAGATCATGATCAGGTTTTCCGCTTTTTTATAGGTTTCACCTTCCATATCCGGGACACGGAGGTAAACGCGGGTGGGAACGGGGGGCTTCTGAGATTCTGCCGGGTGTGCTATGGCGGCGGGCCTGCGCTGTGGCGCGTTAGCGAGCGGCACAGCGCGGGGCTCCGCAGGCCGCAGCATGGCTTCGTAGGGATTGTACGCGGGAGGAGATACCTCCGCTCGGAATGTGGTTTGAGGGGAAGAGGCCGGCGGGGCCGTTGCTTCGGCTCTCTGCGCCGAAGCGGCCCGCCGCCCGGGGTGTGGG
>JAFTIL010000082.1 GCA_017456905.1 Clostridia bacterium | reverse complement strand
CCCTGCACCTCATGCGGGTGGCCGGCAGTGCCGAGGGCGGCCGTGAGCGCCTCGGCGCGCGGCGGAAGCCGCAAGAAAATTTTCGAAAAACAAAATTGGTGTTTCCGAAAAAGTAGAACCCACAAAAATTCTCTTGTGGAAAAAGGAAGTTTTGCTCCGCAAAACAATTTGATTATTTTCAGGGCGCTCAAGGCCGCCCCCGAACCCGCCGGCCATTCATCATAGGTTCAGGGGGCTACGCCCCCTGAACCCCCCGGATCATCTGACCCCCGAAAGATTCGGAGGTTGCCCCGCTAAACAACAATTTACCTGAACAAACACCCCATCGCGTGATACAGTTGACATAGGATGCACATCCCCGAGCGATAGCCGGCGGCACTGCCGCCAAACAACAATTTATATGTTTCTACACCAAAAAATTCACACCCCCTTCATGCAATTTTCTTTGATCTGTGCTATAATAAACTAAATATTGCCGAAAAAGGAGTCATCACCATGAGCATCAATCAAAAAGGCACCCCCCTTCATACCGTAAACGAACTGAAAAACGCCGTTTTGAACGGCAAATTAGATACAACGCTTGACGCCCTTATTCCCGTGGGCGGCCTGGAGGCCGAAAAATCCCGCATCATTGAACTCATCGACACCTTCGCCAAAACCTATGGCGAGGATAGAGAAGTGGCACTCCTGACCGTTGCAGGCAGAAGCGAGCTTTCGGGCAACCACACCGACCATAACTACGGTTGCGTCATCGCAGCTTCCATCAACCTGGAGATCCTGGCTGTGGCCTCTCCCCGTGAGGATAGCACTATCCGCCTGACCAGCATTGGTTTTCCCGAGGACGTGGTAGATCTTGCCTTATATACCAAGCCCGATGAAGCGAAATACGGATCCTCCGAATCTCTTATCGCAGGTATGTGTGCAGGCCTTATGCGTGACGGCTACAAGGTAGGCGGCTTTGATGCCTGCGCCGTTTCCTCTGTCATGATCGGTTCAGGCCTTTCCTCCTCCGCCGCCTTTGAAGATATGATCGGTACCATCGAATCCCACCTCTACAACAACGGTGAAGTGGATAACGTCACCGTGGCAAAGCTGGCACAGTATGCCGAAAACCAATTCTTTGGAAAGCCTTGTGGTCTCATGGATCAAGTGGCTTGTGCCGTGGGCGGCATTGTGGCCATTGATTTTGAAGATCCCTCGGCGCCTGTCATCACTCCCGTTCCCTTTGATATGACCGCAGCAGGCTACCGCCTCTGCATTGTAGATACGGGCGGCAACCACGCCGATCTTACCGCCGATTACGCCTCGGTTCCCGCCGAAATGAAGGCTGTGGCCGCTGTTTTCGGTAAACCCGTTCTCCGTCAGTTGGATGAAACCGTGGTCAGAAACAGCATCCCCACCCTTCGTGAGCGTGTGGGTGACCGTGCCGTCCTCCGTGCACTCCACTTCTTTGCAGAGAACCGCCGCGTGGCCACCCAGAAGGAAGCCCTGCTGACAGCCTGTTCCTCCGCCGATGCCGCTGTTACCGCCAAGGCACTGGATACTTATTTTGCAAACGTCCTGGCCTCGGGCCGCTCTTCCTTCTGCTACCTTCAGAACGTCTATACCACCGCTAACGTCTCCGAGCAGGGACTCTCCTTGGCACTTAACCTTTGTGAAGCCATTCTCGGTGATACCAAGGCCGCGTGGCGCGTCCATGGAGGCGGCTTTGCGGGTACGGTTCAGGCCTACGTGCCCAATGACCTGGTGGACACCTTCACCTCTACCATGGATGCCGCTTTTGGCCGCGGAGCCTGCAAGTGTTTGGCCATCCGCCCCGTGGGTGCTGCCAGAATTTACTGATACGAAAGGATCATTTCATGTTTTTTCCTAAATCAAACCGCCCCGAACGTCCTATCCCCGAAAAAAAGCCCATCACTCCCGAAGCAAAAAAACGGGCCATCGTTGTTTTGATCATGAGCATTGTTTTGCTGGTGCTTTATTATGGTATCATGACAGTTTTCCCCGGAGAACTGATCACTATGGCCGTCATGGGCGCTTATATGCTGGTCTTTGCCGTCCTCTTGGTGTCGTATATCGCTTATAACCGTGGATTTGTCAACAAAGACGTGACCGAGGAAATGCTGCCTGAGTCCTGGAGCGAGGAAAAAAAGAAGGAATTTGTGGCGGCCAACAAGCGACGTGCAGAGAAGTCTCGTTGGATGATGGTGCTGATCATTCCCTTTGTGGTGGTCTTTATGGCCGAGGCACTTTATCTTTTTGTGTGGGATGGCTGGTTGTCCAATTTCTTCCTGAACTGAGAGGCTATCTATGAGCACGACACCTTACCGCTTATGTACCCTCTATTCTGGCTCCACGGGCAACGCCGCCTATCTGGAAACAGCCCACGCCCGTATCCTCATTGATGCAGGAAAGTGTACCCGCACTTTGATAGGCGCTCTTAAGTCTATCGGGGTGGACGTTGACACCATCGACGCGATCTTTATCACCCACGACCACAATGACCACGTGGGTGCCTTGGAGGTGCTGACCAAAAAGCATCCCATTCCCGTACATATGCTCTATAAGAGCGCCCTGCGCTACAGAGATACACAGCCCGAGGCGCTTTGTTCCTGCCTGCAAATGTACCGCACGCCCGAGGAGGTCAACGTACACATCGGAGACGTGACCGTTACTGCATTCAAGACTCCTCATGACAGCCGTGACTCTATGGGCTTCCGCTTCACCGTTGCCGCCGAGGACGGAGATCATCACGTGGGCTACGCCACGGATATCGGCTACGTTTCGGAGGATATCAAAAAAGGTCTCTTTGGCTGTGAGACCGTGGTGCTGGAGTCCAATCATGACGAGGAAATGCTGAAAAACGGCTTGTATCCCTACGATCTTAAAGTGCGTATCCTTTCCCGTAAGGGTCACCTGTCTAATCGCGACTGTGCCTATTTTGCCTGTGAGCTTTATGAGCACGGCATGAGACAGTTGCTTTTAGCGCATCTGTCTGAGCACAACAATGTCCCCGATATCGCCTACGACGAGACCTCCTGCGCCCTGGCAGGCTTACCCGTCCGTTTGATGGTGGCCTCTCCTGTGGACGTGACCATGTTGGTGGGTGATCCCCATATGCCCATAGAAAAGCATCGTGCGGAGGTGTCTGTATGATCAACACGCCCATCAAGTTTATCACCGTGGGCAATCTCAAGGAGTCCTATCTCCGCGAGGCCGCCGCCGAATATAAAAAGCGTTTGTCGGGTATGTGCCGCGTGGAGGAGATCGAGTTGAAGGAGTGTAAGCTCCCCGACGATCCCTCTGAAACTGAGATCAAAACCGCTCTCAGCAAGGAGGCCCAAGCCATCCTTGCCGCCGTCCCGCCTCGCGCATATCTCGTGGCTCTCTGCGTGGAAGGAAAGCAGTACGATTCTCCCGAGCTTTCGGTCCTTTTGGAGAGAGCAGGGCAGGAGGCAAGCGAATTGTGCTTTGTCATCGGTTCGTCCCATGGACTTGCCCCCGAGGTTAAAAACGCCGCCAAACTTCGGCTTTCGGTGTCCAAGCTGACCTTCCCCCACCAGCTTATGCGGGTGGTGCTGTACGAGGCGGTGTATCGCTGCTGCCAGATCAGTAAGGGAACGAAATATCACAAATAAGTAAAAGCAGAAGGCAAGCCTTCTGCTTTTCGCTTATTTTGGGCTTTTATGATGCTTACAAATCTCCCGCATCGGACACCCCTCGCAAGCAGGACTCCGTGCCATACATACATCACGTCCGAACTGAACGATCCTGTGACAGAAATCACTCTGCTCCCGAGGCTCAATGAATCCCGACATGATGATCTCCACTTTGGTTGGATCCTTTACGTCCTCGGGATAAAAACCGAGACGCCCGCAAATGCGGATGCAATGGGTGTCAGCCACCACACCGGGAACCCGATAGACGTCCCCCATGAGGAGATTGGCAATCTTGCGCCCCACCCCGGGCAGGGAAAGGAGAGCGTCCATATCGCAAGGGACAATACCACCGTATTCCTTGACCAAAATGTTGCAAGCATCCTTGATGTTCTGGGCCTTGGTGTGGTATAGCCCGCAGGGACGGACGATGGCCTCAATGTCGAGGATATCCCCCTCGGCCATGGACTCCACCGTGGGAAATTTTTCGAAAAGCTCCTTGCAAACGATGTTCACCCGTGCGTCGGTGCATTGAGCCGACAGCCGTCCCATGACCAGAAGCTTCCAGCTTTCCTTCAGAAGCTCGGGAGAGGGAACGTAGCCCTCGTCACGGGTGGGGCTTTCATGTGTGGTGGTACGGTAACCCTCGCCGCACCATTCCAGGGCACAGACGGCGGCGGGGTAAAGGTCTTTCAGTATATCAACAGCCATAGCCGCTTTCTCCCGGGCGGCTTTTTGGGATGTGTAGGCTTTCTTTTTAACAGCTTTAGAGGGCATGATGGGCTCCTTTTCTATGATGATGATATGATAGCACAAAACGAGGATTTTGTCAATGCGGGAAGGGGAGATAAATTGATAGAAACTCAATACGATGAAACGGCCAAAAACGTAAAAGGTGAATTGCCTTGTAAGCATTGAAAAGTTAAGATTTTTGTGGTATAATGATTTATCAGAAAAAATTGGAGGTGTTGGCATGACTGAAGTAGTAGCTGCACTCATTTGGCAGGGTGATAAATTTATGATCTGTCAACGCCCGGCGCATAAGGCAAGAGGACTTCTTTGGGAGTTCGTCGGTGGTAAGGTTGAGCCGGGAGAAACAAAAGAACAAGCTCTTATCCGCGAGTGCAGAGAAGAGCTTGCCGTGACGCTGTCCGTTGGTGATGCATTTATGGATGTCGTACACGAGTATCCTGACTTGACAGTGCATCTGACGCTGTTCAATGCCACCATAGCCGATGGTGAACCGCAGAAGCTGGAGCACAACGATATCCAATGGATCACGCCGAGCGAAATTCCGAATTACGAGTTCTGCCCGGCAGACGAAGAAATACTTGCAAAGATTTGCGAGGTCTACAAATGAAGAACTATGAAACCGAAGCTCGCTCTCGTTGGGGTAACACTGATGCCTATCGCGAGTACGAGCGGAAAACAAAAAACTACACAAAAGAGAAGTGGGGAGAAGCAAACGATGGCATGATGGCGATCTTTGCCGAGTTTGCCGCGTGCAAGGAGAACGGTGTAAGTGCCGATTCTACCGAGGCACAGGCGCTTGTTGCCAAGCTTCAGGCGCACATTACCACCAACTACTATACCTGTACAGACGAGATCCTTGCAGGGCTTGGCAAGATGTATATTGCTGACGAACGATTCAAGAAGAACATTGATAAGCATGGAGAAGGAACTGCCGTGTTTGCTTCTGCCGCTATCGACGTTTACTGCCGAAAATGAGTACAAACAAATTCAATCTCTTTTTTGAAAACGCCCGACTTCTGTCGGACAAGTTTAATATTGTTCCTCTGCTGTACGGTTCGCTTGGGTTGGAGTATCTGACAGGCGATGCTCTCGATGCGGACGATATCGACATACTTGTTCCGCGCGTATTTATCACCGATCGTTGGCAGGGGTTTAAGGCAGTTTTAGAAGAACATGGATATGTGCTTGCGGATGAGCATGAGCATGCATTTGTTCGTGACTGCGTGACATATTCCTATGCCGATATCGAGGATCTCGAATTCTTTGCAGGTATCAACACAGAAGATATTGAGGTGCACGAAGTAGACGGCGTTCGCTTCTTATTGTTGTCACTCGAGCAGTATCTTGCTGTGTATAAACAATCGAGTAAAGACGGCTACCGTGTGAACGTACGGCAGAAAAAGGATGCCGATAAAATCAGATTTATTGAGAGCAAATTGTGATGAAAAAAGTTATAGTCATCGGCTGCCCCGGTTCTGGGAAAACGACCTTTGCGGAGAAACTGAAAGATAAAATCGGACTGCCGCTTTATTATCTTGATGCCATTTGGCACAAGCCCGACAGAACCCATATTTCAAGAGAAGAATACGATGCTCGCCTCGCGGAGATACTTGCGCTTGATTCTTGGATCGTAGACGGGAATTATAGTCGAACGATAGAAAGTCGGATTTCCGTGTGCGACACGGTCTTTCTGTTTGATCTACCCGTGGAGGTCTGCCTTGATGGAGCAATCTCCCGTCTTGGTAAGGAACGCTACGATATGCCGTGGATTGATACCGAACTCGATCCTAACTTAAAAAGAGAGATCGAGGAATTTCCAAACAAAAATCTGCCCACGATATATGCGCTAATCGACAAATATAAAGACGGAAAAACGGTTGTTATTTTTAAAAGCAGAGAACAAGCCGATGCGTTCTTAAATGGAGAAAACTTATGATAAAAGAACTGATGCACGATCCGATCTTCCTTGTAGGGAAAGTGGTGAGTTAAGGAGAAATATATGATAACATTTAATCAAATCAAGCAACTATTTGCATTTGAAACGCAAGGTAAATACTGTGTCGAGATATTGTTCTCTGTCAATGGAATCACAAGGTTTGATTCATGCTGGATGGGGAAAATGCCCGATAAAGTGACGGCCCAAGACGTTTATTGGTTTGGCCTCACCGCGGATGGCAAAAATGCATTTGATTATCCCACGTTTGAAGAGTTTTCAAACGCTAAGGTATTTGACGGAAAATCTCTTTTCGAAGTTTGGGATACTGTAACTGTGGAAGAAATCGACGGTTGCGAGCCTATGGAGCGTCTGGGAGATTATATTGGAGAAAACAAATGATAAAAGAACTGATGCACGATCCCATCTTCCTTGCAGGGAAGTCTGAGGTCGCAACAAAAGAAGATTTGCAGGTCGCACAGGACTTGCTGGATACGCTGATGGCGCACAAAGAAAGCTGTGTCGGTATGGCAGCGAATATGATCGGCGTGCGCAAGCGTATCATCGCCTTTCTTGACGAGAGCGGACGAGCTCCCACGTATACCGTGATGTTCAATCCCGAGATCATCAAGAAGGACGGCGCATACGACACCGAGGAAGGTTGCCTATCGCTTCTCGGTGGCCCTCGGAAGTGCAAGCGCTATAAGACCATCAAGGTGCAATATCAGACCCCCGAAATGCAAACGCGCACGAAAAACTTCACCGGCTGGACGGCGCAGATCATTCAACATGAAGTGGACCATTGCAAGGGAGTATTGATATAATGCTTATCTGCAGAGAAAAGTAGATTACCCAAATCTTTAAACCCCGTTGACAATCTCTCTGAAAAACGGTATAATATATTCAATCCCATGAAAGGAAGGATTTCCCATGAGCTTATGGATCTGCGCCGACGAGATCTGCCTGCAATCCCGTCTCTATGATTTTACCAAAACCTTTGAAGCCGCCGAAGGCGCGACACTTTCTGCCCACGTGTGCGCCGACACCCGATATCAGCTGTATCTTAACGAGGTCTTGGTCTGTGAAGGCCCCTGCCAGGGCTCCCAGTACGTCCGTTACTACGAGACCGTTGATCTGACCCCCTGCCTGAAGGCAGGGAAGAACACTCTCCGCGCCAGAGTCCTCCACGTGCAGGAGGGATCCTTCATTTCTCTGTACCGTGGCTCCAAGGCCGCCTTCTGGTTCCACGGCGATCTGAACCAAAACGGCGAGACCACCCATCTCGGCTCCGACGAGACCTGGTCCTGCGTCCGTGACGATAGCGTGCGGATGTACCATTGGCCCGGTGTTCATACCTCCGTCGCTCCCTTGGAGGAGGTCTACGGCGACCCCGTCCTCGTTCCTCAAACCGTTAAGGGAATGTACGAGCCCTTTGCCAACAAGAGCGGCTACCGCCACTTTGGTCTCCGCGAGAAATATCCGATTGCCCCTCGCCCCATCCCCCAGATGAAGGAGTTCCCCCGCAAGCCCATGACCGTGGTCAGACAGGGCGAGGGCTTTGTTGAGCTGGATGCAGGTACGTATACTACCGCCAAGGTGACCCTGAGCTTCAAGGCCAAAGCAGAGTCTATTGTTCGTGTGATCTACTCCGAGTGCTACTCGGTGGAAAACGAGGAAGGCCAGCGCTATAAGGGACGCCGTGATGCCTATGACGATCCCACCGCTCGCCTGGACGGAGTTGTGGACACTTTGCACGCCACCGGTAAGGATCAGTCCTTCTCCCCCTTCTGGTACCGCTCCTTCCGCTTCATCCGCCTGGAATATCCCGCCGATGCCGAGTTTGAATTGAAGGACCTCAACTACGGTACCTACTTCTATCCCTTGGATGAAGCAGGCAGTTTTGTCTGCTCCAACGACCGCTACAACGAGATGTGGAAGATCAGCCGCAACACCGTCCTCTGCTGTATGCACGAGATGTACGTGGACTGTCCCTTCTACGAGCAACAGCAGTACGATATGGACAGCGCCTTGGAGATGCTGTTTACCTTCCGCCTCGGTTCGGATACCCTCATGCCCTTCAAGAGCGTCACCGATCTGGCTCATTCCCAGATCCACGACGGTATGCTCCAAGCCAACTACCCCTCGGTGGACGTGCAGATCATTCCCGATTTCACCCTCTTCTGGGTGCTGATGCTCCGTGACTATCTCCGCTATACGGGAGAGATGGCCAAAGCGGGGACGCTCATGGGTACGGTTGATAAAGCCCTGGAAGGCTTCTCTAACCTCATTAACGCCGATGGCCTCATTGATCCCACACCTTACTGGGCTTTCGTGGACTGGGTCCCCGCTTGGCCCTTCGGTACCCCTCTCGGCGGTAACGAGGAGCCCTTGACTGTCACCTGTCTTATGTATGCTGCCGCCCTCAAGGCCGCCGCTGAGTTGGCAAGCAAAATGGGCAGACCCGAGCGCGCCGTCGAATATGATCGCCGTGCGCGTGAGATGATCGAGAACGTCAACCGTTTGTGTTATGATGCCGAGGTAGGCCTCTACAAGAACACGCCCTCCCGATGCGAATACAGCCAGCACACCACCCTGTGGGCTGTCCTGTCAGGCGCTGTCAGCGGCGAAGAGGCAGGCAAGCTGGTGGACCGCACCTTCAGCGGTGACGTCCCCGTGTCTGTCTGTACCTTCTCCATGAACCACTATATGTTCCGCGCCCTGGAAAAGTCCAACCGCTATCATTATGCCCCCAAGCTCTTTGCGGGCTGGGAGCATATGCTGGATCTCCATTGTACTACCTGGTGTGAAAACCCCGACTCCCCCCGAAGTGAGTGCCACGGCTGGAGCTCTGCTCCCGCTTATGAGTTCTCCGCCATGGTGCTGGGTGTGTATCCCACCGGGGACGGTTATGCCTCGGTGCGTATCAAGCCCCACGTGGCGGATCTGGGTCTGACCTGGGCCAAGGGGACCGTTCCCACGCCTTACGGTGTCATTTCCGTGGCTTGGGAAAAGACTGATGGCGAGTTGAAGGTCAGTGTCACTCTCCCCGAAAACAGCCCCATGAAGGCCACCCTGGAGTTGCCCGACGGACAGGTCATGCCCCTGACCGCCACGCAGACGGAAGCCTCCTGCGAGCTGAAGGTGGGTCAGATATGAGAAATCTGACCATCCGCAAGGCCACCTACACCGATCTGCCCGCCCTTATGTCCATCTACGATCATGCTCGCGCTTATATGCGTGAAAACGGCAACATGGAACAATGGGATGGCGGCTATCCCCAAGTCACCGTCATTGAGGAGGACATCTCCCTCGGCCGCTGTCACATCTGCATGGACGGCGATGAGATCGCAGGTGTTTTCTGCTTCTTCAAGGGTACCGATCCCACCTATACAAAGATCTACGAGGGCGCATGGCTGAATGATCAGCCCTATGGGGTCATCCATCGCATCGCCGTGGCCAAGCACGGGGTGGGTGTAGCCTCCTTCTGCTTTGACTATGCCTTGGGTGCCTGCGGGAACCTGAAGATCGACACCCACAGAGACAATATTCCCATGCAAAACGCCCTTGTAAAAAACGGCTTTACCCGCTGCGGGATCATCTATCTCCAAAGCGGAGATCCCCGCATCGCTTATCAAAAAAGCCTTACCACGGAAGGGAAGTGACGACATGACCGAGCCCATCCGCGAGCCTGTGATCCTATACGAGGACAAGCACCTGCTCCTGGTCTCCAAGCCCCAAGGGATGCCCTCACAGCCTGACCCGTCGGGACAGGTGAGCCTTTTGCAGTATCTTTCAGATACATACCCTCAAGTGGGTCTTGTCCACCGCCTGGACACCCCCACGGGCGGGGTCATGGTCTATGCCAAGAGCACGGCCATGACGGGAAAGCTGGCGGCCTTGTTTGGGGATCATGAGCGTTATGAGAAGATTTATCTGGCTGTCTTGTCAGCCCCACCTGCCGAGCCCCAAGGGGTTTTGGAGGACTACCTCTACCACGACAAGCGGCAGAACAAGGCTTTTGTGGTAGCCCCCGCCTCCGACGGTTCCGTCCGCAAGGGGGCCAAGGCCGCCAAGCTGACCTATGAAGTGCTGGCGACCCTGCCCGACGGCTTGACCCTCGTGAAGGTGACCCTCCACACGGGGCGTACCCATCAGATCCGTGTTCAGTTTGCCTCCCGCGGCTGTCCCGTAGCAGGGGACGGCAAGTACGGCAGCCGTGTCAAATGCCGATTCATCACCCTTTGGGCGCACCGCTTAACTTTTACCCACCCCGTGACGGGGGAGACGGTCAGCGCGGAGTCCACGCCGCCTGCGGACACGGAGCCGTGGGGGAGGTTTACCACCGAATATTTATGATAGAAAGGAGCATTTCCATGCCATTCCCCAAGAACTTTATCTTCGGCACCGCCACCAGCGCGGGACAAATCGAAGGCGCCGCCCGTGAGGACGGCCGTACCCCCTCTATCTGGGATATTTTTGCGGAGACCCCCGGCAAGACCTATGGCGGCGAGACCCCTGCCGTGGCCTGCGATAGCTACCACCGCTTTTTTGATCGAGATCTCCCCAGCCTTAAGGCTCTGGGCGTGGATTCCTACCGTCTGTCCATCTCCTGGTCTCGCGTCATGCCCGAGGGCATCGGGCCCCTGAACCCCAAGGGCGTGGACTACTACCGCCGTGTCTTTGAGGCTCTGCTGGAAAATAATATCATCCCCAACGTTACCCTCTACCATTGGGATCTGCCCCAGGTTTTGGAGGACAAGGGCGGTTGGCGCAACCGCGACTCTATCGAGTGGTTCGGTGAGTACGCCGACAAGATGTTTACCGCCTACGGTGACATTGTCCCCATGTGGTCCACCATCAACGAGCCCATCGCCACCTACGTGGGCTATGCCCACGGCGGCTTTGCCCCCGGCCACACCAACGAGGCGTGGGGCAATCAGGCGAGACATAACATCCTGGTCGCCCACGGTAAAGGTGTGGAGGCTTTTCGTGCCCATAATCTGAACGCCAAGATTGGCGTGGTCATCGACATCTGGAAGCGCCACGCCCTAACCAATTCCCCCGAGGATATCGCCCTCATGATCGACCAGGACGAGCGCAACTGGAAGTTTTACTGTGACCCCATCTTAGCAGGGAAGTACAGCGACTACATCCTTGAGCATCTTGAAAAAGAAGGCACACTCATGGAGATGCACCCCCACGACTTTGAGCTGACCGGCCTGCCGCTGGACTACTTTGGCCTCAACGTCTACAACCGCGTTCCCGTCACCGTCAATCAGCAGGCACAAATGGACTTCTCCCAGGGCGGCAACTTCCTCAACAACCGGACCGAATACTATCCCAAGGCGGTCTACGACGCCATCCACCTGCTCCATGATTTGTACGATATCAAGATCCCCATCTACGTCACCGAGAACGGCACCTACTTTGAAGGTGCCGAGCCTGTGGCGGCAGACGGCATGGTTCACGATGACGACCGCATCCGCTATATCAGCGGTTTCCTTGAGTGGCTGGAAAAAGCCATCGATGAGGGCTTTGACGTCCGCGGCTACTATCTCTGGAGTCTTATGGACAACTTCGAGTGGTCTGCGGCCTCCAATTTCAAGTTCGGTATCGCTACCACCGACTTCGCCACGGGCGATACCAAGTGGAAAAAGAGCGCGTATTTTTATAGAGATTTTATTAAGAAAATTAAAGCATAAAGGAGAACACCATGCCCACCTTCACCCTCGCATCCTTCAACATTTGCTCTGCCCACTTCAAAGAGGGCGCGTACACTGAGGAAAATCTCCGCCTTGTGGCCGAGAAGATTACCGAAAGCCGCGCTGACGTGATCGCCCTCCAGGAGGTAGACCAAGGTGTCGCCCGCTCTAAAGGGGTGGATATGCCGGCCCGCCTCTCCGAGCTGACGGGCATCTCTCACCACTATTTTATCAAGATCCGCGATTTTCAGGGCGGACAGTACGGTACCGCCATTTTGTCGAAATACCCCATCACCGCCGCCGAGACCTTGAATTTTCCCGTGAAGATCGCCACCCAAGGTACCTCCTGCGGCTACTGCGTGCTGGACGTGGACGGCATCCCCGTTACGGTGTTCAACACCCACCTCTCCATTGAAAATGAAGAAGCTAACACCGAATGTATCTCTTGCCTCGGAGATATCCTCAAGCATCACGCCGATACCAAGGGAGCATTTCTCTGTTGCGGCGACTTTAACACCTCTCCCGAGAAGGTCAAGACCTACATCCCCTGGGTGACCCTGGCCCACAACGGCCTGCATACCTACGCCGACCGCTCTATCGACCACGTTCTCTATGTCGCCCCCATTAAAACTTCTAACACCCGTACCATGGATACCCAGTACGACGGCACCACGGATCACCATATGGTGATCACCGAGGTGGAAGCGTGAAAACAGCACGGTACATTTTTCCTGCCATAGAAGAAAACACCCGCTCACAACGGGTGTTTTTTTGCATTAACCATGGATTTATACGCAAAGGTTAGAAAAATCAACCGATGGTATGTTGATTATTAGGAAAAAATCATGTATAATAAAAACGTTGTATGAAATTTTTACCCAAAGCAAGGAGGGCGAGGCTATGAGCTATGATTTTTCCAATATGGGAGAAAACATCTCCCGACTCCGCCGCCGTATCGGCATGACCCAGGAAATGCTGGCGTACCGTCTCGGCGTCTCGGCGCAAGCCGTGTCCAAATGGGAGCGCCAGCTCTCCTGTCCCGACGTCTCGCTCCTGCCCGTCATGGCGGAGGTGTTCGGGGTGAGCATTGACGAGCTGTTCGTCAAATGCAACGACGCCGACTATGAGACCTATATCGACGAGCTTCCGTGGGAGGATGACGCTGTGACCCGTGTGGCCGTATTTGAAGGCCGCCGTCTGCGGAGGGAAGAGATCTATGAATGTACCGAGGGCAAGGACACCGTCCTGCTCATCCATCACGGCGGCGATCGGCGTTCCACGCTGATCGAACGCCATATGAAGGGAAGGACCAAAAACCCTCCCGAATAGCTGCCGCACGTGACATACCCGCCGAGCGCGGGATCCATCAGAGAAAGCGAGGTGAGCGTCCGTGAGCGATCAAAAAAAGAAAATCAAAAAGAGCAGGGAAGAAAAGAAAAAAGAACCCAAGCTCAAATTCAAGCGGATCATCAGCAATAACGTCTATATGCTTCGCATCATGCACGAGACAGCCCCGTGGTATATGCCCGTGGACTTTTTCCTGACATTGGCTTTTTCGGTGGCCGAATTCTTCAGCGGCGCGTTTATGCTTAAGGTCATTGTGGATGGCCTGGAGGCACAGAACGCATCTACAGGCTGGCTGTTTTTTTTCGTTGGACTTCTTTTTGTGGTCCATTTGGGACTGAATATGTTCCAAAGCTATTTCTTCAACGTGCTGTCCATTCCCATGACCGAAGGCATCAATCGCAAGATCAAGCAACAGATGTTCGCCAAAATGCGCTCTGTGGAGCTGTCCTGCTACGAGGATCCTGCCTACTATGAAAAGTACGTCAAAGCCATGGCTGAGTCCTCCAACAGGGCTTTCAACGTCCTCTATGACTTTGAAAACCTCATGAACCAGCTCTTTTCGTTAGTGGCCAACGCCATTTTGCTTTGCAGCATCGACCCCGTGCTCATGCTTTTCGCCCTCATCCCCTTTTTTGCGGGCTTTCTGGGCAAAAAGCGTAACAAATTGGCCTTCGATGAAAACAACGAGCGCAGTAAGATCGTCTGGCAGGGTGACTACATCAAGCGATGCTTTTACCTCACCGATTACGCCAAAGAAATGCGCTTGACCAACATGAAGGAAAAAATGCTGACGGATTTCCGCCAAAACCACAAGGATTTCGCCAAGCTGAAAAAGAAATACGGCCTCCGCGTGGCCCTTCTGGAATATATTATCCAAACCTCCCACGAGGTGCTGACCGTCCTGGGCGCCAGCCTGTATGCCGTGTATGCCGCCACCGTCAAGGGGACCGTTTCCCTTGGTGATTGCGTTGTGGTGCTGAACTCCATCGGCTCTGTATCAGGATATCTCCGCAACGTGGTGGGAACCGTCACCAAATTCCATGACCACGCCTTGTATATTGAAAACCTCCGTACCTTTCTGGATTATGAGCCCAAGATCAAGGCACAGCCCGACGGCCGCAAAGCCATGGGCGGCGTTGTCAAAATGGAAGGTGTCAGTTATCGTTATCTTGGGGCGGAGAAGGACGCTATCTCCGATGTGTCGGTGACCATCCGCCCCGGGGAGAAGATCGCCCTGGTGGGCCACAACGGCTCAGGGAAGTCCACTTTTGTCAAGCTTCTTTTGCATCTCTACCAGCCCTCTGAAGGTACCATCACCATGGATGGATATTCGGTGGACGATTACGAGCTGAGGTCATGGCGTTCCTGCTTTGAGACGGTGTTTCAGGACTACCGCACCTTCGCCCTATCCGTGGGTGAGAACGTGCTCCTGCGCCCCATGAGAGACGAGGACGACCGTACCCGTGTCACTGAGGCGCTCCGCCTGTCGGGCGCTTGCGAAAGAGTTGAGAAAATGCCCAAGGGCATCGATACGGTGCTGACGAGGGAATTTGACGATAAGGGGATCGTCCTGTCGGGCGGCGAGGCACAAAAGGTGGTATTGGCCCGTGTGTTTGCAAGTGATTCTCCCTACATCATCCTTGACGAGCCCTCCTCGGCTCTGGATCCCATTGCCGAATATCATGTCTTTGAAAATATCATGAAATCCTGCGAGGATCGAGGCCTGATCTTCATCTCCCACCGCCTCTCGTCTGCCGTTTTGGCCGATACCGTCTATCTCTTTGAGGATGGACATATCATTGAGAGCGGCAGCCACGCTGAGCTCATGAAGCAGGGCGGCAAATACGCCGAAATGTTCCATAAGCAGGCCGAGAATTATATTGAAACACAAAGCAGCGGGGAGGTGACGGCATGAGACGAGATAAGACCTCTCTCAAGAGCAAAAAGCGCGGCGCTTTGTCGGTGCTGATCTATGATCTTCGCATCATCAAAAAGGTGTGGGTGCTGGTGCCCTCCTTTATTGTGTG
This sequence comes from Clostridia bacterium, assembly GCA_017456905.1. GTDB lineage: Bacteria > Bacillota > Clostridia > Oscillospirales > CAG-272 > CAMEON01. Next base: position 28,725 of record JAFTIL010000082.1, on the reverse strand, counting down.
TCTGGCTGTCAACGCGGTCGTGTGGGCCTTTATCGACAGCTTAGCGGTGTATTTTCGTAACGCCATGTTCAACGCTCTGGACACCAGCGGACAGTTCTGGGACGTGGCCCAATACATTGTTGCACTGGCCATTTTCTACACCGTTATTTTCATTCCCCATCACCTGTATCATCAGGTCATCAATCCCATTCTTGACAACAAGCTCCGCCATAAGATCCACGAGGAGCTGTATCTCAAGGCACAGAGTATGGACATCGCCTGCTACGATGACCCCGACTTCTATAACCAATTCGTTTGGGCTATGAACGAGTCTGACAACCGCGCCGTCGCTGTGGTCGGACAGGTGGCGGCCGTGATCCACCGCTTGGGTGCGGTTTCCGCCATTACGGTCATCCTCCTGGATATCAATATCTGGGTAGGCATCCTGATGTTTTGCGGTGTCATCGCCGCCATGATCGTAGATCAGTTTGGCAATAAGCTCTGGGTCAAGCAATCCGAGGAATGTAATCCCCTCTGGCGCAAGAGTGATTATTACACCCGTACCTTCTACCTGGCCGATTACGCCAAGGAAATGCGCTCGGGTGAGGTGGCGGATATGATGTCCGAGCATTTTGAGGAAAACGTCAATATCGTCGTCGAGACCGAGATGAGATACGGTAAAAAGTTCGCTTTCCTTTATGGTTTTTTGTGGAACCTTTTCCGCAGAGGGACTTACTATGGCACCGTGCTCATCATGATCAGCGATCTCATGTCGGGCAGGGTACAGCTTGGCGGCTTTGCAGCGGCTGTGTCTGCGGTCTGGATGCTGCAATACTCCATGTCCGTGCTGGGCGATACCCTCATGGAGCTGCCCAAGCACGCCCTCTACATTGAAAAGTATTTCTCCTTTCTGGACCATCAGAATACCCTGGTCCCGGGCAAAGAGGAGGTGCCTCCCTTTGAGTCGCTTACCCTGGAAAACGTCAGCTTTTCTTATACTCCCATGGCTACGGAGAATGAAGTATCTTTGGCTGATGCTGTGAAGGCCTTTGAACGCAAACAGAGCGGTAAAAAGGAAGATGAGAGGGAAGAACAGCCCCAAAAGGCCGAGCCCGTCCAGGTGCTCAAAAACGTCAGCCTCACCATCCGCCGGGGAGAAAAGACCGCCATTGTGGGCTATAACGGTGCAGGGAAGACCACCCTCATCAAGCTCATCATGCGCCTCTATGATCCCTCCGAGGGGCGTATTCTCTACAATGGTCGGGACATCCGTGAGTATGATCTGGAGGAATACCGCGACAAGATCGGCGCCGTGTTCCAGGACTACCGCCTTTTCTGTGCCACTCTGGCCGAAAACGTGGTGGGCGGACCCTATACCCACAGCGAAGATGCCGATGCTTCGGTCATATCTGCCCTAGAGAGCGCCACCTTTGGCGAAAGGCTTGACACCCTTCCCAAGGGATTGGATACCGCCCTTGCCAAGGATCTGGACGAAACAGGCGTGAACCTGTCGGGCGGCGAAGCCCAAAAGGTGGCCATCGCCCGTGTGTTTATCCGTCCCTACGAGCTCATCATCATGGACGAGCCCTCCTCGGCTCTGGATCCCATGGCGGAGTACGAGCTGAACCATTCCATCCTCCACGCCGCCGATAGCCGTGAGCGCACGGTTATCTTTATCTCGCATCGTCTCTCCACTACACGTTTCGCAGATACCATCTACCTTTTCGCAGACGGCAAGCTGTGTGAACAGGGCTCTCATGAGGAGCTGATCGCACAGAATGGTAAGTATGCTGAAATGTTCAATATGCAGGCGGAGAAATACCGCATGGGCGAAAAGATGTAATTTTTTAGGGCTACCCTCTGCAGAGGGTAGCCCTTTGGCATTTATTCTTGTGTGAGATCTATCACCTGTGTGCCATGGATCATCAGATAGTGCCGCTTGACACAGCGCAGGGAGCTCATCCACCCGCGAGTGATCACCGTGCCGAAGATGCCCGTGTCATACCCGCCGGGGCCCATGTTGTCCCACAGCCACGAAGGGGTGGGCCACAGACAATAGTCGGGTCTGATGACCTCGTAACACTCCTTGGTGACACAGCCCTGCCCATGGTGGGACATCTGCACGTAATCCGATTTCAGCTCCTCGGACGGATACATCCCCATGAGCTGATTGCCGCCCTCTACCCCAAGGTCACCGAGGAACAGCATACGCTTGCCGTCGGCCTCAAAGCGGAACACGATGGAGGAATTGTTAATGGGATTGTGGGTGATGCTTTCATCAGGGGTGCGGAGGATACGTACCACCACACGCCCGCTGTCAAACTCGTAGACGTCTCCCGTTTGTACCGTTACTACTGGGATATTGCGGTCAGCTGTGGCAGAGCGAACCTGCTCGATCAACTCTGCGGTGTCCCAGTCGTCTTGCTTGCCGCCGCCCTCTGCAAGGAGAAAGCGGTCGGAAGGAAAGTTATAGTACACCTTATCCACCGTGATGTCGGGATGCTCTTTTAAAACAGTATAGAACGCACCGAAGTGGTCAATGTGGAAATGGGTGATGAACCAAGCCTTGACGTGGCCGCCCAGAGACTTTAAGTATTCATACAGATAAGGAGCCTCGGAAGGGAAGCCGCCGTCCACCATGAGCAGGTCGTCACCGCTCTCCAGAATAAAGGACGTATTGATGGTATCCGTCACCGATTTGAGGAAATGCAATTTGGCCATAATATCTCCATTCCGCCGCCATCGGCGGCATAAATAAATTTTGTCATTCGACCGTGCCGTTAGGCAGAAAAACAATGTGATATTCTATAGAGTCTATTATACTCGCATTTGAGGTGTTTGTCAACGACTAATTTAGCATGGAATTTCCAAAATATGCCGATGGAGGATCATCGCACCGTATATATTGAAACGGTGTTTGGGGTTGCCGCAAATTAACGCCGCAATCATACAAAATACACCGTTGCTCTTGACTTTACAGTGAAAATATGCTATACTATTGAACAGAGTATTGCATATAAGGGTAAGTTTGGTATTTTGACAAAGAATTGTTGATATTGCTGAGATTTTTCCTTACTTGTTTGTGACATTTGAATATGGCGTGTAGTTTATAGAAAAGAGGCATGGAATGAATGAAAAACGTTACCGTGACTAAAAAAAGCGGCGGTTTTGCCCGCTTTAAAAAGAAATTACGAAGGAGTGCTTTTTTTAAAGCCTTGGTCTTCGGCCTTTCCTGCGGCCTGCTCTCGGCAGCCGTGGTCATTCTTTATCAGAAATTGACCACCGTTCCGCCCGAGCTGTTGCTGTATCTGCCCGTAGGCACAGGCGTGGCTGTGATCATGGGCCTGCTGGCATTCCTTATTTTGCGTCCCTCCGAAAAAAAGATCGCCGAAAAGCTGGACCGCGATCTGGCCCTCGGTGAAAAGGTGCAGACCATGCTGGCCTATCAGAACGAGGACAGCGATATGCTCACCCTCCAGCGTGAGGACGCGGACGAACGGCTGTTGAAGGCCCCCGCCCGCGCTGTTCGATATAAGCACCCCTGGCTCCACGCCTTTGCCCCCCTGCTGGCTTGTGCCGTGACTGTCGTGGCCATCATGACCCCTGTTAAAGCGGTGGAGCTTCCCCCCGAAGAGCCCGAGCCCCCCTTTGAGCTGAGCTCCTGGCAGGAGACCGCCCTTTTGGAGCTGATCGAGGACGTGAAGGCCTCTGAAATGGAGACATCTCCCAAGGATGCCTCTGTGGATGCGCTGGAGGTGCTTCTGGCCGCACTCCGTGTGACGGATACCGAGGCCGATATGAAGGCTATGGTCATTACCGTGATCGCTAATCTCAATAAGATCATTCGTGAGCATAACTCCGCCAATACGATCAGTCCTTACCTTACGGTCTCTGAGCATGAAAAGGTGTCGGACCTGGCTATGTCATTGGATATGCTGAACGGCCTTGAAGCAAGAGAGGCTTTGGCTGACGCAAGAGACACCTTGAAAGTAGACGAGGTGGCAGAGCCTCTTGCCGCTTACCTGACGGCTTTGAATTCGGTTATGGCCGAGGTCGCCGAAACGGTGGCAGAGGACGACGAGCTTTATATCGCACTGGATACCCTGGCAAAAGATCTTTCCGAGGTCTCCCGCGTGGCGGCAGACTATACCCGTGATTGGGCGCAGACCCAGCTCGATACTGTCTTCAATAACGCTGCCAATAATCTCAGCGATGCGCTCTACATCCAGTACGTCAATAAAGATGTCAAGAACATGGCTGTTGCCCGCCTCATGGAGATCTTCGAAATCTCGGAGGATGAGCTCCCTGCGGAGGAACAACAGCAGATCCCCTCTGACGATGAAAAAGAGGAAGAGGATAAGCAGGATGAGGAAGAAAGAGGAGATCAAGGCGCACCCGGCGAAGCCGAGGTGCTGTTTGGCAGTGACGATGTGATCTATGATCCCGTGAAAAACGAATACGTCAAGTACGGTGACGTTATTAACGAATATTTCGCCGCCGTATCCGAGAAGATCATCGACGGACAGACCCCGGACTCCCTTGAGCAGTTCATCAGCGATTATTTTGCGACCCTGTACGATGGCTCTGACAGAAAGAGCGAGAGCTGATCGGTTCATTAAAACATCTACATAACGAGGAAGGAAAACCAGCATGGAAAACATCGAAAAAGTAAAGAATTTCAGTCAGGTCGTGGCCAAGATCAAGTCCGAGCTCAAAAAGGACGTGGTGGGCCAGGAGGACATCGTAGATAATGTCATCATTGCCATCATTGCGGGTGGTAACGTTCTTTTGGAGGGCGTCCCCGGTGTCGGTAAGACCCGTCTCGTCCGCTCCCTCAGCCACGTGCTGAACCTCCCCTTCTCCCGCATCCAGTTTACCCCCGACCTCATGCCCTCCGACGTCACGGGTACCAACGTCATCGTCCGTGACGACAACGGCAACATGAAGACCGAGTTCCGCAGGGGCCCCATCTTTGCCAATCTGGTGCTGGCCGATGAGATCAACCGTGCCACCCCGAAAACCCAGTCTGCCATGCTGGAGGTCATGCAGGAGCATAAGATCACCGTGGGTAACGAGACCTATGCTCTGGACGAGCCATTCTTCGTGCTGGCAACCGAGAACCCCATCGAGCAGGATGGTACTTACCCTCTGCCCGAGGCACAGATGGACCGTTTCATCTTTAAGCTCATCATGAAGTTCCCCGGCAACGACGAGCTGGCCGACATCGTTAAGATGACCCAGATCACCTTGGACGAGACCGCCGAGTCGGTTGTGGACGGTGCTACCATCCTGGATATGCGCGCTTTGGCTGCCTCCGTGCCCGTCATCGACGAGGTGCTGGACTACGCTGTTCGCCTCGTTTCAGGTACACACCCCGAGCTTGACAAGGCCTCCGATACCGCTAAGAAGTATATCAAGTACGGTGCCTCTCCCCGTGCTGCCCAGGCCCTCATCACTTGTGCCAAAGTCCGCGCTCTGATCAACGGTAATTACAACGTGTCCTTTGCAGATATCGATGCGCTGGCATACCCCGTGTTCCGCCACAGAATCAAGGTCAGCTACGCCGCTATCAACGAGCGCCTGTCCGTGGATGACGTCATCGGTATGCTCATCAAGGAAACCAAGAAGAAGTAATTTTGGATAATGGAAAAAAACATCATCAACGAGGCATTTTTGCAGGAAGTGGAAACCCTGCAAATGCTGATCAAGAACAACGTGGCGGGTCTCTTCGGCGGTAACCACCAAAGTAAGACCTACGGCTCCTCCTGTGAGTTTGCAGATTACCGCGACTACCAGGCGGGAGACGACGTGACTAAGATCGACTGGAATGCTCTCGCCCGATTTGATAAGCTGTATCTCAAGCTGTATCTGGACGAGCGACAGATGCACACCCGCATCTATATCGATGCCAGCCGTTCCATGGCTTACGGCAGTGCCGCCAAGGCAGAGCAAGCCTTGAGGATCGCCGCCACCATTGCCTACCTCTCGGTAAACGAGATGGACAAGGTCTCCATCTATATCATCCGCGAGGGACAGGTCCACGACGTGATCCTTGGCATGGTAGGGAAGGAGTCCTTCTATACCTCGATCAACAAGCTCAACGAGATCGAGTTTGACGGTGACAGCTATATCAGCGACGCCCTCCTGCCCGAAAACGTGGGCTACGGTGACGGTATGTCCGTTATCATTTCCGACTTTCTCACCGACAATAACTATGAAGACGCCATCGACCACTTGGTAGGGAAGCGGCGCCACGCATTTTGCGTGCAGGTGCTCTCAAAAGAAGAGCTGAATCCCATGACCCGCGGCCGTGTTCATTTCTTTGACTCAGAGAATGCTTCGAGAACCTATAAAAAGAACATCGACCGAGACATCGCCAAGGCCTATAAGGAAGCTTTGGCCTATGTCCAAAATCGTATCTCTGGGTACTGTGCCGCCCGCGGAGCAGACTATATGCTGGTTTCTGCCGAGGACTCCATGGGTAAGATCTTCTTTGAAAATATGATAGATATGGGGGTGTTGAAATGAGTTTTTTATATCCCCTCGGCCTTTTGGGCCTTTTGGGCATCCCTGTCCTGATCATTATCTACATCATCAAGAGCAAATACACCGAACAAACGGTGTCCTCTACCTATCTTTGGATCCTTAGTGAGAAATTTCTCAAGCGCCGCAACCCCCTCAACCGCTTGACGGGTATCATTAGCTTGATCCTGCAGATCCTGGCTGTGACCGCCATCTCCTTGGCCATCGCCCACCCCATGATCACCATTCCCGATTCCGCCAACGACTATTTCTTCATCCTTGATGGCTCGGGCAGTATGCGTATGGAATACGGCTTGGATGAGGAGGGCAATACCCTCACCCGTTTTGAGGAGGGAAAGGCACAGATCGCCGAGACCATTGATAAGGCCGTGGATGGCAGTATCTTTTCTCTCGTCTATGCGGGGGACAATACTACCCTCGTCTTTGACAGCATCGACAACAAGGAAGATGCTTTGTTTCTGCTTTCTGAGCTGGAGCCTGCTTTTGGTGCCATCCCACTGACTACTGCCGTGGGTGACGCCCAAGCACACTTTACTGAAAATCCCTCGTCGCTGGTGTATCTCGTGACCGACAGATATTATGAGACCAACAATAATATGACCCTTTTGCATGTGGGCGGCGATGTGGAGAACTACGCCGTTTCAGGGCTTACCTATACTTACGTGGATAAGCTGCTGACCGTCAATGGTTACGTGACCTCATATATGAGCGATACCACCCTTACCACCGAGCTTTATGTCAACGGTAACGCAGACCCCATCACCATGGGTGTGGTAGTGGTGGCTCAGGGTAAGGACACCCCCTTCCAGCTCACCGCCCGTGTAGACCAATTTACTGATCTCCGCGTGCATATCGCTGAGGAAGATGCCTTTGCTTACGATAACAGCCAGGAGATTTTCGATATCGAAAGCGAAAACTCTTATAATACCCTCATCGTCAGCGAAGCGCCCTTCTTTATCCAATCCATGCTGGACGCCCTGCTCAACGCCAGAATGGACGTGATCACCCCCGAGGAATATACGGGTCAACGCGGCTACGGACTGTACGTTTTTGATGGTTTTACTCCCGATGCCATGCCTGCCGACGGAGCCGTCTGGCTCTTTAACCAGACTGCCAGCCTTGAGGATTCGGGCTTCAGCGTCCAGGGTGAGTTGACCTTCAATAAGGGCGAACTTCTGGAGCTGTCCACCTCGACTGCCTCTTCTCTCAAGACCCTCGTGCAAGATATGTCGGGAGATCAGGTGTACGTGTCCCGCCTCATGAAATACGGTCTTTACCGCAACTTTTATACCATTATGTCTTACCAGGGGAACCCTGCGATCTTTGCGGGGACCAATGCACTTGGAAACCGCGAGGTGGTCTTTGCCTTTGACCTTCGCAGCTCCAATCTCCCCCTTTTGTACGATTTCACGGTCCTCATGAGAAATTTGGTGAATTATTCCTTCCCCGAGATTATGGAGACCTCTTCCTACTATTGTGGTGACGAGATCACGGTCAACGTCCCCGCCAACTGTGAAAGCATTCGCGTTGACGCTCCCTCGGGCGATAGTTCCTATATCAGCACCGAAAGCGCCACCGCCTATTTCGTCCCCACTGAGGTGGGTGTTTATACCGTCACCATGAATGTGTCCAACACCCAAAGACAGTTTAAGATGTACGCCGCCGTGAATGAAGAAGAGCGCCTGCCCGTGGTAGCGGAGCTGGAGCTGAGCCTGCAGGGAGAAGCCACCCCCGGCGGGTTTGATGGAAAATATGACGCGCTGCTGGCTGTGTTCATCGCGCTTGCCTTGATTTTTGTGGCGGATTGGATGGTGTATTGCTATGAGAAATATCAGCTTCGATAATCCCTATCTCTTGCTTTTGGCCATCCCCCTCCTCCTTTTCATCATCGTCCCCTTCGTCATCGCCATTCGCAAGGAAAATAAGAGCAGAAGCACGACGATATCCATCATCCTGCATATCGTCATCGTTCTTGTCGTCATTCTGGCCGCCGCAGGTACCGTGGTGACCACCGTCATGACCGAGACACACGTGTACGTGGTGGCCGACGTATCCTATTCTGCCCATGAAAACCTGGATAAGGTGGATCAGTACATCGCCGAGCTTCAGGATAAGCTTCCCGAAAACTCCAAGGTAGGCGTGGTTTGCTTCGGTAAGGATTACGTCCTACATACCCCCATGGGCGGAGAGATCTCCACCGTTAAGGCCGCCCGAGTGGACGATAGCGCTACCAATATCTCCAACGCGCTGAACTACGTTTCTACCCTCTTCCGCGGGGACGTGATCAAACGTGTCGTTCTCATCACCGATGGTAAGGAGACAAACAAAGACGCTACCGCCGAGTTCATCCGCGCTGTGGAAAATCTCCATAATAACGATATCTATATCGATGCCGTCTATTTGGACGATAATCTCCCCGAGGGGGCCATTGAGGTACAGATATCAGGGGTGGATTTTACAGCTTCTACCTACCGCCACCATGAATCTACCGCTAATGTCCTGCTTCAGTCGGGCTTCGATGGCAAGGCCACCGTGTCCTTGTTCTGCAACGGCGAAAAGGTCACGGATTCCGCGGTCACCCTGTCCCGAGGCTATAATATCGTCAATTTCGATCTTGACACCTCGGCATCGGGTTCCTTTGATTATGAGGTCAGAGTAGAGGCAGACGGAGATCAATCTCCTTATAACAACGCCTACCGCTTTACCCAGACCGTGGCGGGGAAATTGAATATTCTTCTTGTTACCTCTGATCCTGCCGACGTGGATAGAGCCCAGGCACTCTACGGTGACTTTGCTACCATCGACGCTTACGTCAATGACCCCAACGTGCCTTATACCATTGAGGAAATGTGCCGCTACGACGAGATCATGATCTCAAGCGTGGACGTGCGTACCCTCAGAAACTATACTTCCTTTATTGATGCTGTGGACACCGCCGTATCCATGTTCGGTAAAAGCCTTATGACCATGGGTGATCTGGTGCTTCAGAACAAGGGCGAGGAGGAAGAGGTTTTGCAGCAGCTTGCGGATATGTTGCCTGTGAAATACGGTAACTCCGACCAGGATGCCAAGCTCTATGGCATCGTGGTGGATACTTCCCGAAGCATGCAGAATGCTTCTCGATTGGCTATCGCCAAATCCGCGGCCGTACAGCTTCTGAATATTCTGAACGATGAAGACTACGTTACGGTCATTGCCTTCTCGGGTGACGTATCGGTGGTGCAAGCCCCCACCAAGGCTGTCAACCGAGACGAGATCGCGCGTATGATCATGGAGATCGAGCCCTCTCAAGGTACGTATATCGGACTTGCCCTGGAGCAGGCCTATCAGCTCATGGCACTTCTGCCGTATTCCGAGCGGCAGGTCATGCTGATCTCGGACGGTATGACTTACTCTATGGAGCCCAACAATGCCCCCGAGGTGGCGAAAAATCTTCGTGACATCGACATTTTTACCTCCGTCCTTAATACGGCTTCTACATCGGGAGAAGCGCCCATGAAGGAGATCGCCGCGGCAGGCGGCGGCTACTACTACAGCGTAGAAGACGAAAATGACCTGGACGAGCTGATGTTCACCAAGATCGCCGACGATCTCACAGAGTCGGTGATCGAAGGAGAGACCCCCGTCAACGTGGTCATGAAAAATGACGGTATCCTGGAGGGTATCGGCAGCTTGCCGCCCCTCATGGGATTTGTCTATGCCAAGGAAAAGGCCAGCGCCACGACGGTCCTCACCACCGACTATAAGAAAAACGACGAGGTGACCATCCATCCTCCCGTGTATGCTTATTGGAACTACGGTAACGGCCGGGTCAGCTCCTTTACAGGTACGTTTACGGGCAAATGGATGAGCGCCTGGGAAAGCACCGAGGGTCAGCGTTTCTTTACCAATATGGTGGAGACGAATACGCCCAAGGAACGCATTGACTATCCCTATACCTTGAACGTGACCTTTGACGGTACTTATTCACAGGTAGAGATCATCCCCGTGACCCTGAATCCCTACGCCGTGACCACCGTCACGGTCACCATGCCCGACGGCACCACCGTCCGTGAGGTGCTGACCTTTGATTCTACCCGTTACTATTACGATTTTGCTACCCCTTCTTTGGGTAAATATCAGATCGAGATAATCTACGAGTACGATGACAAGTCCTTTACGGCTTATTCCGTTTACAACATTTCCTATTCCCCTGAGTACGACCGCTTTGTGATCTTTGATGCCGCCGCCCTCCACGAGTGCATCCGCAACAGGGGCACCGTCACCGAAGGCGCAGTTCCGCTGATCGAGAACGACGCCACGGAGGTCGCTACTTATACGGTATCCTATGCCGTTCCGCTGCTGATCGCTGCCGTGGTGCTCTTTGTAGTCGACGTCTTCATCCGTAAGATCAAGTGGAAGGATATCCTCAGCCTGTTTGGCAAAAAAGCGTAAGGAGGTAGCCAAATGAAACAACTGAAAAGTATAGTGGCCGCGCTTCTTGCCCTTTGCCTTCTTCTGAGCGTGATGGGCTGTGGGGAGTACAACGGCCCCATCCAGCGCCCCGAAGATTCCCGTCCTGTGGGTGAAACAGGCGAAGAGCAGGGAACCGAGGAAGGAGAAGATACCTCCTTCTCGGTCACTTTGATGCTTAACGGGGAGCCCTTTCTCCCTGCCGAGGACGAACCCCTCAACGCCCAATGGACCGATGGCTTCTCCTTCCACGCCGCTACCTTTGATGAAAACGGTAAGGCGACGGTGGAAGGGCTGGACGGAGATTATAAGGTCACCCTTTCCTCCGTTCCCGCAGGGCTTGCTTATAACCCCAACGTCTACACCGCCGATAACGACCATCGCCATATTGAGATTGAGCTCTACGAGATCATCAAGACCCGTGGTGACGGCGACGATCTCTATCGTTGTGTCTCTCTCACGGATCCCGGTGTGTACCAGGTGACGTTGAACAGTGCCGACCATGTGGTGCTCTATGAGTTCATCCCCCGTCAGAACGGTCAATATTCTGTGGAATCTTGGGTAGACGTTACGGCAAACGATGTCAACCCCAGATTGGACGTTTATATGGGTACCACCGCCTGGAAGCAGTTTGCTTACGAGCAGGATGACGGCGGTGCCGCTTCTCAGTACACCAAGAATTTCAAGTACGAGGTGAAGGTAGCGGACGAAAATATCGGTAACGCCTTTACCTTTGGCGTCAAAGGCGATGCCAAAGAGAATAAATATCCTATTACCGTTACCTTTGTGGTTCAACTTAACGGCGGTTTCTCCTGGAATCGTACCAAAGCTACGATCATTCTGCCCACTGAGAATTTCAAGCACGCGCCTGAATACGACAGTACCATTTATGAATTCGTCGGTGCCGAAAGCAAGGATGGTACCAACAATATCTTTGACGGCGATCGCTTTGCCCTCAACGAGGAGGACGGCTACTATCATCTCATCGACGAGACCACAGGACTGCCCACAGGCCCCATCCTGTTTGCTAAGGTGTCTGAGCCTTGCCGATTCTTAGATGATGCTTTTACCACCCTGGAATATCACGGTAACAAAGCATTGACGGTGTCCAACGGTACTGAAAACTATAAGCTCTTTATCGAAGGATGGGGAGCCATGATGGCTATGGGTCAATCCATGGATATGGGTTATTTCTGTGCTTCGGGGTGTCCCTGTTGGACCTCTAACGCTTGTCCCGGTGCCTGCGTGGAAGGGTGCGAGAATTGTACGGACCAATGTACCCCTTGCCCCGAAGAAAGTATCGGTGCTTCGGGATATGCGGATTATTGCAACTCAGATGGCTGCTATCCCGTGACCCAGGAGCTGAAGGATTTCTTGCAGAAATACAGCATCAGCCAGCTTTTGTTCCGTGACGGCCAAGGCTTCGTTGAAACCAGCGACGTTATCAGCGTATTTGCCACCGAGGCAGACCAATGGCTCTTCGCTTGCGGTTATTACGTTGAGAAATAAGCTCAACTGTGTTGAATTTCAAAATGTATTTGCGCCGCTGCAAAACGGCGGAATGGAGATTAACATGAAAAAATTACTGATTTGGCTTGTGTCGGGACTTCTCCTGACAGGGCTTCTTACCGCTTGCCAAGGCAACGGTAATGAAGAACCCACCGCGGCACCCCACAAGCATACCTTCGCTACCGAGTGGTCCATGGACGAAAACGGCCACTGGTATGCCGCCAACTGCGGCCACGAGATGCAGGCCAACGTGGCGACCCACACCGATGACGATAATGACGGTGTTTGTGATATTTGTGGCTGGGACGGCGATCACGAGCACGTCTTTGCTGAAGAATGGTCCCATGATGAGACCAACCATTGGTATGCCGCTACGTGCCGCCATGCAGTGAAGAAGGATGAAGCTCCCCATGCCGATACCAACAACGACGGTGTCTGCGACGGCTGTGCTTGGAACTATGATCACGAGCATACCTACGCCAAGGAATGGAGCCATGACAACGATAACCATTTTCACGCGGTCACCTGCGGTCATGACGTAGAGGCGAAGGGAAAGGCTGCCCACGAGGATGCTGATAACAATGGTATCTGCGACGGCTGTGCCTGGGACTACGACCATACCCACGAATATGCCGAGGCCTGGTCTCACGATGCTGATAACCATTGGAAGGATACCTCCTGCGGTCACGCCGTGGTTTCCGAGCAGGCACCTCACACAGACGAGAACAATGACGGTATCTGTGACGGCTGTGCTTGGAACTATGATCATGAGCACACCTACCAAGCAGATGCAGAGTGGACGATCAACGATACCCACCATTGGCACGCACCCACCTGCGGTCATGATGTGGAGGGTATTGATCAAACCGAGCACGCAGATGCCGACGACAACAAAGAATGTGATGTTTGCGGCTATGATTATAACCATGAGCACGAATATGACACCTCGGTCTGGAAATGGGACAAAAAGGCCCACTACCATGAGGCTACCTGCGGCCATGCCGTGAGAGCTGACGAGGAAGACCACAAGGATGCCGATAACAACGGTATCTGCGACGTATGCGAGTGGAATTACGATCACACCCACGAGTTTTCCGAGGAATGGACCCATGACAAGAACGGTCATTGGCATGCCCCCACTTGTAGCCACAGCGTAAAGAGCGGTGAAGAGGCTCACGTGGATGCCAATAACGACAAATGCTGTGACGTGTGTGCCTGGGATTACGACCATACCCATACCTTCAATACCTCTGCCTGGTCCATCGGCACGGATACCCACTATTATCTGCCCTCCTGCGGATGTAATCCCCAGTATGTCCGTGGCGAAGAAGTGAAGCACGAGGATAAGAACCGCGACGATAAATGCGACACCTGTGGCGGCTTCGTTTCTTTGGAGGTGGTGGTGGATAATGCTACCTCAGATGAAGCTACAGCTCATGTCAAGAACGGTATCATTGACATGACCTACGGTTCTTCAGGTTATACAGGTAAGGTCTACTATGAATTTGGCGACGGCTATCTGCATATGACTGACAGCCAACAGTATAGTGGCACCAACAACAGCTTTGAATATTGGTACGGTATCTATGATACTAACTCTATTCTGGCCATCGCTCAGGAAGGCGACGAGCCCTACAGAAACATGGGAGCTGAAAGCGTTTTCATGGATGGTTATTATTTCTCGGGCGAATTCATTTCCTATGCATTCACTTGTTATGGTGTAGAGGATCTTGTGTATCAGTTGTATGGTTTACCCATTTCTGCGGATTCGGCGGCTTCCTGCACAAATTATTCCGAGTTTTATGATCAAACGGCGAACACCTACAGCTTTTCCTACTTTTATGGTACACTTTATGTGCAGGTCACCTTTAAGGTCAACGCTGACTTTGTGATGACAGATATTGAGATCATTACAGGTTCTTCTGCCGCCAATGCAACTCACGTTATTAACGTAAAGCAGACTGTGGGTGTGAGAGATGCCGTTAACCCCTATGATCCCGATCAGGTGCTCATTTCCTCTTATACCATTGTGGATAAGAACGGCAACGAGGTGAAAGACGGCGATGTGATCGATATGGTCACAGGTGCTAATTATAAGGTCAATCTATCCGTAAAGGATCTTCTGCCTGCCACGGCTGATCCCGCTTTTGACCGTATCAGCATCCAGTGTAATGATCCCGATGCGATGTATACCTTTGCATCCTCTACCGGCGATATGATTATCAACGGTCGCAAAGAAGGTACGTATACCGTCTCTTTTGTTACCGACAGAACAGTTAAGACCATTACGGTCAACATCACTTATCCCGCGCCTACGTTTATTAAGGGTCAGATCTTTGAATTGGACGGCAGCTACAAAACCTATTCTGAGTATACCATGTATTTGGGCCAGGTACTGAATTTCAATGCCAGTGTGAACGAGAATGCAGACAATCGCTATACTGCCGTGATCTTGCGTAACAGTCAGAATGGTACGCTGTCAGAAAGCGTCATTGAAGTGCTCCGTCAGCAGATCACCGTTACTACCTTTACGCCTAACGAGTTGGGAGATTATTTGATCCAGATTACCTCTGTGGCCGATCCCTCTGTATACGGTATGTTGGTCGTTCACGTGGTTGAACCTGTTAAGATAGAGAATATCCTGACAGGTCATTGGAAGGCCAATTTCTACGGTAGCATCATGTGGGAAGCCGACTTTACTCCTGAAAGCGAGGGTGCTACCAAGGGAACCGTCAAGATCGTGGACAAAACCAAAACCGTGAATGGCAACACTGAGCTGATCACGACCGCTGTCTTTGCCTATGAATATAAGACTGACGGTCTCCAGCTCACTTGGATCGAAGGTGATGAAATGTCTGTAAGCATTACAATCACCGAGGATTATAATTTGAAAATCGGGAATTTCACCTTGAAACGAACAAATTGAACTCCCGTTATGCTTCATAACTGATCAATCCCCTCACAGCCATGCAAAGCATGAAAGTGAGGGGATTTGTATTTTTTATGTGAACCCCTGTGGGTAAAAAAGCATAGTATATATCGAAGTCTTTAATTGAAAGATGCCGTGAAAACGCAAATTATGAAGTTTCCCAAGCGTTACGTACATCGGAATGGAGATTTATATGAACTATCATTTGTTACCCACACCCCCTACCTTTGAAAACAAACACTTCGCCTCCGCCAATTCCGCTCAGGGCTTTAAAAACGATTTCCCCCGTTGCTTTAGTGTAGGAAACGGTATTGATCTCCTTTATATCATCAAGGGTGGCCCCGGGACGGGAAAAAGCCATCTTTTACGGACACTGGGCCGCTCTGCCGAAGCCCATGGGTATGCCACGACTTACTATTGCTGTTCCTCCGATCCTACCTCTTTAGACGGCTTGCTCGTCCAAAAAGCTGGGCACCCCACCCTGGGCTTCGTAGACGGCACCGCACCTCACGTTTGGGAGCCCACCCTCCCGGGGGTCAAAGAGGAAATGATCAATTTGGGTATTTTCTGGAAAGGTCACCTGTTGCAAACGAAAAAGGAAGAGATCAAGGCGTTGAATCATCAAAAGGAGACCTGTTATACCTTGACCTATCATGACCTGGCCGCTTGCGGCGAAGCCATCGCCGCCGCCGATATGCTGATCACTCCTTGTATAAAAACCGAAAAACTGAACAGCCTGGCAGGACGTCTGGCGAAGGGCTTGACGGCAGGGAAGACCTTTATCGAGCATATGGCCCATACCCGAGGCGTGGGTATGAAGGGGTGCGTCCGTTTTGATACTTACGAGCAACTGGCCGTCCAAAACGGAGGGGAGATCATTTGTATTGACTCTTGTTACGGCCTTGGCCACCGCCTGCTCACTTTGATCTACGAGCGGGCAAAAGAAAAGGGAGCCCACGTGATGGTCTCCCATGATCCCGTCATGCATCAAAAGATCGACGGTCTGTACGATATGAATAGCCACACCTGCTTTCTCGTGGGCCTTTCGGATTGTTCTCATCCTCACCGCAGAGTTTCCCTCCATCGCTATCTTGACGCGGATGCTTTCAGAGTTGTCCGTGGCGAGGTGCGTCACCGCTTGAAGCTGGCCGAGGATATGAAAAACTGCGCCTGCGAGAGCATGAAAAAGGCGGGAGCGTATCATTTCGAATTGGAAAATATCTACGCCACTGCCATGGATTTCAAGGCAAAGGATCAATTTGATAAAGCCCTCTGCCGCCGCTTGTTCGGAGATTGACTCCCCCAGGCTTAGGTCATTTCTTTTTCCATAGATCAAATAACGCATAGGCATCGTCCATGTCGTAGGGGCTGGGGATCAGTTGGATCATCTCCCAATGCGCCTCCACGGGAGTCAGCCCAAGACAGGCGCGCTGGTGGTTGTTCAGTTCAAATAAGGGCTTTTCCATGGTGGTTCCTTTCATAGGGAAAGACAATCGTAGGGCGGGGCTTGCTCCCGCCGTTATTTGTCCAACAGTATGGCTATCCTTGATTTGGGGAGATTTCGGCGGGAGCAAGCCCCCGCCATACAAGGATCATGCTGAAAATGATCATTTTGAAATAAAGATCAGAGGTTCTTTACGCAAAACGAGCAAAGGGAGCCTCCAAGAAGCCCCCTCCGCTCGATATAATTCAATTACAGCGTATTATTCGAACCCAGCACGTTGACGATCTTGTGCTTGACCATTTCCTTGATGGCAGCACGACCGGCACCCAGATAGTCTCTGGGGTCGAAAGCGGCAGGCTTTTCCACGAAGGTGCGGCGGATGGCCGCGGTCATAGCCATGCGGATATCAGAGTCGATGTTGATCTTACAAACGGCCATGGAAGCAGCCTTGCGGAGCTGCTCCTCGGGGATACCGACGGCGTCGGGCATAGCGCCGCCGTACTTGTTGATCTCAGCCACGAACTCCTGAGGCACAGAGGATGCACCGTGGAGCACGATGGGGAAGCCGGGCAGACGCTTTTCGATCTCTTCCAGAATATCAAAACGGAGAGGGGGAGGCACCAGGATACCCTTCTCGTTGCGGGTGCACTGTTTGGCGGTGAACTTGTAAGCGCCGTGAGAAGTACCGATGGAGATGGCGAGGGAGTCGACGCCGGTGCGGGTGACGAAATCCTCAACCTCCTCGGGACGGGTGTAGGAGGAATGCTCGGCCACCACGTCGTCCTCAACGCCGGCCAGCACACCCAGCTCGCCCTCGACGACAACGCCGTGAGCGTGAGCGTACTCCACTACCTTCTTGGTCAGAGCCACGTTGTCCTCGTAGCTGTGGTGAGAGCCGTCGATCATAACGGAGGAGAAACCGCCGTCGATGCAGGACTTGCAGATCTCGAAATCAGCGCCGTGGTCAAGGTGAAGGGCAAGATCAATGCCGCTGTCCTTGATAGCAGCCTGTGCCAGAGCCACCAGATATTCGTGCTTGGCGTACTTGCGAGCGCCTGCGGATACCTGCAGGATGACGGGAGACTTGACCTCACCGGCTGCTTCGGTGATGGCCTGGATGATCTCCATATTATTGATGTTGAAAGCGCCGATGGCGTAGCCGCCTTCGTAGGCCTTCTTGAACATTTCCTTGGTTGTAACGAGTGCCATAATGATATTCCTTTCTAAAAACCGCTCTTTGACGGGACATTCAAATCAAATTTATTATATCACAATCGAAAGGAAAAATCAAGGGGATTGATGGTATTTTCTTGTTATTGTGATGATATTTCTTGCTTTTTTACAGTATCAATGATAAATTGTTGGCCGCAGTGCGGCTTCCCATATCGGGGGTGTGTATCCCATTCGAACTGCATACCGTGATGGAATGTGCAAAGGTAAATTGTTGTTTACAGGGTTATTGTGATTCTGTAGGGGCGGATTCCATATCCGCCCGTTCGCCCTAAAGGTCTATGAATATCAATGTTTTTTTATATCGGGCGGATATGGAATCCGCCCCTACGGGTTTTCATTAAACCTCCGCTAAACAAAAATTTACCGCACCAACGCCCCCTCGCGGGAGATTGTTTGCATGGGGTGAACATCCCCGGTATTGGCTGCCGCACTGCGGCAAACAACAATTTATCCTTCTATCGAATGTCCTTTCTTGGCCACGGCGGCAGGCTGTTCTTCCGCTACCCGCTCGCGGGCAGGGACGGGCTTGGGCTCATGAATGGGAGGATGAATCACTCGACTGCCTGCAGGCTCTCGGACAGGCTCCCGATCGGCTTCCTTAGCAGGTGCCTGCATGGGCTCTCGCACGCCCTCGTGAAGCCCAAAGCTGACAGCAATAGCGTTGTTCACCGCCTCCATGACTTCGTCGTCCAAATGTCCCATTTTTTCTCTGAGGCGGCGTTTGTCCAATGTACGGATCTGTTCCAAAAGGATCACAGAGTCCTTCTGAAGTCCCACGCGATCAGCGTAGATGTCGATATGCGTAGGCAGCTTGGTCTTTCCCATGCGGGAGGTAATGGCGGCGGCAATCACCGTAGGGCTGTAGCGGTTGCCCACGTCGTTTTGAATGATGAGCACAGGGCGCAGTCCCCCTTGCTCAGAGCCCACGACGGGACTGAGATCGGCGTAGAATATATCTCCTCTGCGTACGGTGGCAGATGTGTTGTTCTGATAAGATGCGGACATCATGACTGTGACCGTTCCTTTCGTTGGTTTCCATGTTCCTCCCCAAAAGGGAGCAAGGATAGTTTTGCCGCAGAGTCCCACGTGCTAAACACTCGAAGGGAAATTTTCTCACAGGAAAATTTTAGCGGGGCGCGGCTGACCGTGGACCATGGCTTTTACTGTCAGTATATGTCGAAAAAGGGAACGGTGTTTTGAAGGAATAAAAAATCCTCCGACGGGCGTTGGCCCATCGGAGGATTGCTTTTTTTGAAATTACTTCAGCATAGAAGCCAGGGTAGAGGAAGCGGAAGCCAGTGCTTCGTCCAGCTTGGACAGGTCGCGTCCGCCTGCCATCGCAGAGTCGGGACGTCCGCCGCCCTTACCGCCGGTGACAGCGGCAACGGCACCCACCAGCTTGCCTGCGTGGGCACCGTGAGCCACGGCATCCTTACCTGCACAGGACAGGAACTTCACACTCTCACCGTCCGAGATGGCAATGACAGCCACCACGTCGGCGTAGGTGTCCTTGATCTTGTCGGTCATGGAGCGAGCGATATCCACAGCCAGGCCGGGCATATGAGCGGTGACCAGCTTGAAGTCGCCTACCGACACAGCGTTCTTCACGAGATCGGTGACCTGAGAAGCGGCGATCTTGCCGTTCAGCACCTCGATCTCCTTGTGGGCGGTGTTCAGCTCGGACTGGAGCTGGGTTGCCTTATGAGCGATATCTGCGGGATTGTTGACCTTCAGCTCCTTGGCGGTGGAGAGGATCAGCGCATCCTTCTGTGCGATCAGTTCAAGAACACCCTTGCCGCTGACAGCCTCGATACGGCGCACACCCGCGGCGACGGAAGACTCGGATACAATCTTGAAAAGACCAATCTGCGCGGTGTTGTCAACGTGCGTACCGCCACAGAACTCGGTGGAGAACTCACCCATCTTGATGACGCGGACAATTTCGCCGTACTTCTCGCCGAACAGAGCCATAGCACCAAGCTTCTTAGCCTCCTCGATGGGAAGCTCCAGCTTGTCAACACCCAGACCAACCAGGATGTTGGCGTTGACCAGCATCTCCACGGCGGCCAGCTCCTTGGGAGTCAGGGCGGCGAAGTGGGTGAAGTCGAAACGGCAGACCGTGTCGGAAACGTAAGAGCCTGCCTGCTCAACGTGGGTGCCCAGTACCTTGCGGAGTGCGCCCTGCAGCAGATGGCAAGCGGAGTGGTTGCGCATGATGTTCTCGCGGCGGGCAATGTCTACCACGGCATCAACCGTGTCGCCGACCTTCACAGCACCGTTGACCACGGTTCCCATGTGAATGTATACGCCGTCGGACTTTTGGGTGTTGCTGATATTGATAACGGTGCCTTCCATCATAAGAGTACCGGTGTCACCGATCTGGCCGCCGCCTTCACCGTAGAAGGGGGTCTTGTCCAGGATCACGGTCACGTCACCCTCGGAAACCTCATCCACGGTCATGTCGTCTACAATGAGGGCGATGACCTTGGCATCACAGCGGGTGCCGGTGTAGCCGCAGAACTCGGTGGCAGGCAGACCCGAAAGCAGGGTCTTGGAGGCGTTAGACCAACCGCTGACGTTGGCACGTGCGGCGCGTGCGCGCTCACGCTGAGCCTGCATCAGCTTTTTGAAGGTATCCTCGTCGATGGCCAACCCCTGTTCCTCGGCGATCTCGCGGGTCAGGTCGATGGGGAAACCAAAGGTGTCATAAAGCTTGAAGGCATCTTCACCCGAAATGGTCTTTTTGCCTGCGGCAATAGACTCACGGGCGATATTAGACAGGATGGAAAGGCCGGCGTCGATGGTGGCGTCAAAACGCTCTTCCTCCAGAGTCAGTACCTTGAGGATGTAGTCAGACTTCTCGGACAGCTCGGGATAAGCGCCGCAGTTTTGCTCCATGGCTACTTTGCAGAGGTCAGTGAGGAAAGCGTGGTTGATGCCCAGAAGCTTACCGTGACGGCAAGCACGGCGGATGATACGGCGAAGCACATAGCCGCGGCCCTCGTTGGAGGGGATGACGCCGTCGGCGATCATGAACATAGCCGACTTGATGTGGTCGGTGCAAACGCGGATGGAAATATCGTCGTTCTTGTCAGCGCCGTATTCCTTGCCTGCGATCTGGCAAACGGTGTCCAGGATCTTACGGTTGGTGTCAACCAAGAACATATTGTCCACATCCTGCATGACGCAAGCCAGACGCTCAAGACCCATGCCCGTGTCGATATTCTTCTGTGCCAGCTCGGTGTAGTTACCCTTGCCGTCGTTGTTGAACTGGGAGAACACGTTGTTCCAGATCTCCATGAAGCGGTCGCAGTCGCAGCCGGGCTTACAGTCGGGAGATCCGCAGCCGCGAGCCTCGCCGCGGTCAAAGTAGATCTCGGAGCAGGGGCCGCAGGGACCGGAGCCGTGCTCCCAGAAATTGTCAGCCTTGCCCATGCGGACAATGCGCTCGGCGGGAACACCCACTACGTTCAGCCACAGCTCGTAGGCTTCCTCGTCGTTCTCGTAGATGGAGGGCCACAGAAGCTCTGCAGGGATCTCCAGAGTCTCGGTGAGGAACTCCCAAGCCCACGGAATGGCCTCGTTCTTGAAGTAATCGCCGAAGGAGAAGTTGCCCAGCATCTCAAAGAAGGTACCGTGGCGGGCAGTGTGACCCACGCGCTCCAGGTCGGGGGTACGGATGCACTTCTGGCAGGTGCAGACGCGGTTGCGAGGGGGGATCTCCTCACCCGTGAAGAACTTCTTCATAGGTGCCATGCCCGAGTTGATCAGGAGCAGGGAAGGATCGTTGTGAGGAACCAGGGGATAAGAGGGGAGACGAAGGTGATCCTTCGACTCAAAGAAGGCGAGGTATTTCTCTCGCAGATCGTTAAGACTTGTCCATTGCATGATGTGTTGCCTTTCTTGTTATGTTTGATAATTGTTTTTCCTTTGTTAGCCTCTCCCGGAGGGAGATCCTTGGAGGGTTATCCTCCGTACAAAGCCGCGCCGATGACCGTACCGAACTGTGCCTTGTCGGGGATGATGAAGTTGACGCCGAAGGAATCGCCCAGCCCTTCGAATACCGCCCGGATAGGCGCGATGTTTGTGAGATTTCCCGTGAGGACGATGTTTTTGATGCCGTGACCACGGGCAGCAAAGATGGCCACCATGGCGATGGTCTCGGCCACCATATTGCAAAGTCCCAGGGCAATATCATTACTGGTTGCCAGATCCGAGAGCTTGCCGAAGTTGGCCGCCGTCAAATTAGCACCGATGGGGAACTGGTCGTGCTGCTTGGAGATGTCGCGGATGGTCAGGTTGATCTTAGAGAGATCACCGCCCTCGCAAAGCTGCTCAATGTGCTCCACGGTATCCACACCCAGCATCTTTTTGGTCAGACCCAGAAGGGTACCGCCGCCTACGCCCGTACCGCCGAGGTAGTTGATGGCGGTCTTGCCGTCAGCCTCTCGCTTGGCGTGAACCAAAGCCGTACCCGTGCCCATGCTGACGATGATAGCCTCGTCAAGTCCCGAGAGGTAAAGACCGCCCAGACCCACGCCTGAAAACTCGGGAACGGTGTGGCACTCCAGGTTGTAGATGCCTCCGTTCATGTGGGAGGAACCAACCCCCGTCATCATGACGCGGCGTATATCCGAAAGGGAAAGTTGATTTTCAGAAGTAAAGCGTCCCAGCGCACCGTAGATAGAGGTGATGGGATCGGTCGCTCGTACGAACAGAGGCTCCATGAGGGTAGAAACGTCGGTATCGTGACGAAACCCTACGATCTTGGTGGTACTGCCACCCACGTCGATGCCAATGACAACACTGCCGTGTTCATTAAAATTAGCCGTATTTTCGGTCGCCATAGGTCAGACTCCTTTCAGCAATTCAAAAGGAATTGCGCATATACCAAAATATTATAACATACTCTTGCAAAAAAATCAAGAATATGATATACTATATTCAACAAAAATTTCAAGTTTTTTTGTGATTTTCGAATATAAGTCTTCGTCATTCAAGGAGGAAAAGCCTATATGCCTGCATCCATTACCGAAATTGACAAGAATTTAGCCGTGGAAACCGTCTGCAACCAACCCGTGTGCTTTCATAACGTTCGCTCAGCACCCTTTGCTATATACGGGCTTTGCGATCCCCATGACGGTAAGCCCTTCCACCGTATCCCTGCCGATGTGGCAGGAGCCACCAACGAGGGCGTAGGATTTCTGTACCTGCATACCTCAGGCGGCCGCGTGAGATTTAAAACCACCGCTCGCTATATGGCGCTGAAGGCTGTGATCTCGGGGGTGGGGATGATGCCCCACATGACCCTGGTGGGCACGGCGGGCATGGACGTTTATCTGAAGGTTGGAAATGAATACCACTATCATGCCTCCTGCATGACCGAGGGCGGCAATGACGCGGCCATCCGTATGACCGAAAATCAAGGCTATACCAACATGGTCTGGCTCCCTGAGGGTATGAAGGATATTACCATCAATCTCCCCCTTTACGGCGGGATCAACGAGCTTTTGGTTGGCTTGGATCCCGATGCGGTGATTGAAGCGTCGGACACGTACCGAGATATCCCGCCCGTGATCTATTACGGCTCATCTATCACCCAGGGCGGCTGTGCCTCCCGTCCGGGCAACAACTATCCGAATATTCTCTCCCGCAAGTTTAACGTGGATTTCCGTAACCTGGGCTTTTCCGGGAGCGCACGGGGCGAGCAGGCGATCTCGGATTATATCGCGGCCCAGCCCATGTCGGCCTTCGTCTTTGCCTATGATCACAACGCCCCCACGGTGGAGCATCTGGCGGCTACCCACGAGACTATGTATCTGAATATCCGCGCCACCCATCCCGGCACCCCCGTCATCTTCATCACCCGCCCCGGCATCCGCTACAACGCCGAGGAAAGAGCCCGCCGCGAGGTGGTCAAGACCACGTATAATAACGCCAAATCCCGCGGTGAAAACGTCTACGTTGTGGACGGTGAGCAGATCTTTGCCATCTTCGGCGGCGACGGTGGCAGCGTGGACGGATGCCACCCCAATGACCTGGGCTTTGCTTGCGTAGCCGTAGCATTGGATCCGATTTTTGAAGATATATTCGGCAGATAAATTGTTGTTTAGGCGGCAGTGCCGCCGGCCATTGCTCGGGGATGTATATCCCATGTGTACGACATCCCGCGAGGGGGCATGGGGATATATTTGTGGGGCAGGGGCCCCACATGGGCGGTAAACGGGGTTCTCGTTATGATGCGAATATCCCTCGACGAATCAAGAGCTTTTCTCTCTTTTGTCCCTGTTCGATTTCTCGGCAATTACCTCTTCGTTAGAGGTTTTTGAAGGGTTCCAAGGGAAACTTTTTGCAAAAAGTTTCCCTTGGCGTAATCCCCTACAAACAACGATTTACCTTCCCAAAGAAAGGAATACATATGACTCATCAAAATCCCCCCGTTCAGATTCTCAAGGATAAAGAGCTGTACGTCTTCGACATGGACGGCACCATTTACCTCGGCAAGATCGTCTTCGACTTTGCCATCCGCTTCATTGAAAATCTTCGTGCGGCAGGGAAGCGCGTCCTGTTTTTCACCAACAACGCCTCCCGCTCCACCGACGTCTACCTGGACAAGCTCATCCGCCTGGGCTTCTCCCCCACGGCGGACGAGATCATGTCCTCCGCCGACGTAACTGTGGCCTACCTCAACACCTACCACAAGGATCAGACCGTCTATCTCATCGGCACGAAACAGCTGGAGTCCCAGTTCCGTGCGGGGGGCATCCGCCTCGCCACGGGGAAGGAGGACTCCGTGGACGTGGTGGTCTCCAGCTTTGACACCGAGCTGACCTACGAAAAGCTGGACGACGGCTGCCGCCTCATCCGAAACGGCGCCACATATCTCTGCACCCACCCCGATTTCAACTGCCCCACCGATACGGGATTTATGCCCGACAGCGGCGCCATCGCCGCCCTCATCACCGCCTCCACGGGCGTCACCCCCCGTTACCTCGGCAAGCCCTACCCCGAGGTGGTGGAGATGATCGAGCGGGTCACGGGGATCCCCCACGAGAAGACCTGCATCTTCGGCGACCGCCTCTACACCGATATCGCCCTTGGTGCGAAAAACGGCGTTACCTCCGTCCTTGTCCTGACAGGGGAGGGAACCCTTGATGAAGCCATGGAGCTGCCCGAGGGGGAGAAGCCCGCGTTCATCTTCCCGTCCCTCGCAGAGGTTAACGAGGCGGTGTTTGGGTGATCCCGCGGGACTGTAGGAATTGAAACAATGAAGATCAAGCAATTGTTTACGAATATTCTCACCGATCATCCCGGGGGAGATTTATCGCAAGAGGTCTTCGACCCCGCGTTATTGAGATCCATGTACCGGGAGGATCCCGAGAGATTCCTGGATGAATACCGAAAAAGCTATAGTTCTTTCATCAATACGGCTCGGTTTGACAGCTGTGCCGAAACCGCGGTCAACTCGGCGGTGCTGTTGCGGTTGATCGAGATCAATCTGCTTCTGACCCTTGACCCATGTCTCATCGCGGACGGCCTCACATGCCTGGCGAATGGGACTCGGTTGTTGGAAACGGTCTATGAGACAGACACCTTTGACGGCCGCTTGGGAACCGTGATCGACTTCAGAATCAAAACTAATGTATGTGCTCTGCTGGAGCGTCAGCCTGATGAAGCAAAGGATTTCATGATGAATGCCCTTTCAAAAATGCCCATCACGAATACGGCTCTTGCACTCTGGCAGAATTGCGCTCTCAAGCGTTACGGTGCGCGCGTGAGTCGGAAGGTCACTTCGGCTCTGAAAGCCCTGTACCTGTATGATGTTCTCTTGGGCAGTGGTATCCGTGATCTTTTGCTTCAAAAAAACAAGGAATCAGTCGAGAAAAGGTTAAAGACCTTTGATTCGGTTGGTTTACACGAGCTGACGGAAAGAATCCTCGCGTATTACTCATGTAAAACGGGAAATGAAAAGAAACGGTTTTTATCCGACATTGAAAATTATATTGGCGACTTCAACATAATCGGGTCTATCAATGACTTTTTGTCTGAGAATTGATGTTTCCATCCTCGTCCTGACAGGGGAGGGAACCCTTGATGAAGCCATGGAGCTGCCCGAGGGGGAGAAGCCCGCGTTTATCTTCCCGTCGCTTTGGGAAGTGGATGAGGCTATTTTCGGATAATAAATCAAAACGCTGTGCTATCAAAAAGCACAGCGTTTTCTGTTTTATCCGTCTATTTCCCGATATTCCATCCATTCAAAATCTGCAAAGCAGACATCTCCCGTGACGCACCCCGAAAGATCCTGACAGGCCATGCCCACGAAGGTGCCCGTGTGGCCCTCGTGACTCATGGCGGCGTAATGCTCGTCGCATAGATTGGCGCAATCCAGCACTCCTCCGACGGGGATAAATCGCTCGCCGTCCAAGGAGTAGGAGAACGCGAGGGCGGTGCGATCCATTTCGGCACGCAACCAGAGACAGCCGTCCTTGGGCAAGGCCACCGCCCCACCGTTCAAGGGATCGAAAAAATTCTTGTTGTCACGGTAGATGATCCGCAACTCCCGTCCACCGTCATCGGTGCCGAGAACGTGGAGATAAAAGAAATTGTAGGAATCATACATGACGGTAAGCCCCGCCATGTGCTGATAGTCAGTGGGGAAAAAGTCCATCTTGACCGTGCTCTCGGTGCGATGGGATTGCAACCGCCGCGCCACTACGGTGGTCTCGTTCCAGGAGGTGATGGCCTCACGCCCGTATAGCCTGAGCCACCCCTTTCGGGCGGTCAGCGACCCCGTCCGCTCGGTGAAGGGCAGACGCAGGGTCTTGTAGCGGGGCGGCAGGGTGTCCATGTCAAAAACATCCATCTCAGGGACGGGTTCGACAGGAGCTTCGGGAAGGCTTGACGCATAGCTCAGAGGCGGCAGAATACCGCCGTCCTTGAGGCGGAGCCATCCATCGTCGCTCCAAATCAGCTGTGCCATGCCCGTCTCTCGTCCCAAAATGCTCCGCCTGTCCAAGGGACGGCTGCAGAGGAAAACGGTATACAGATCGCCGTTGGGTGTATCTACGAAACAACCGTGTCCCGCCCGTTGGAGAGGATAGTCGGGATCATGACGGGTGGTGAGCAAGGGCTGAGGATCAGCCTCATAGGGTCCCGTAATGGACTTGGATCGAGCCATCTGAATGCCGTGAGCATAGGAGGTACCCCCCTCGGCCACCATGAGATAGTAGTAGCCGTTCATTTTGTAGAGGTGGGGCGCTTCGGTCACCCGCACGTCGGTGCCCTTGAAGATGTTGACGGGCTCACCGATGAGCTTTTTTTCTTCGGGGGAGTATTCCTGCAACAGAATCCCGTCGAAGGGATGACGGCCAAAACGGGGATCCCACTTCATGTTCACCAACCACTTGCGCCCGTCGTCATCGTGGAACAGGGAAGGGTCAAAGCCGCTGGAATTGAGGTAGACAGGCTCCGACCAGGGGCCTCGGATATCCGTTGCGGTGACAAGGTAATTGTGGGTGTCCTTGTAGATGCCGTGGAAGTTTTTGACGTTGGTATATATCAGATAAAAGACCCCGCCCGAGTAGGAGAGGCAGGGCGCCCAGATACCGCCCGAGTTGGGGTTGCCCCTGAGGTCAAGCTGGGACACGCGGGACAGCGGGGCAGGGAGCTGCTCCCAGTTCACAAGATCGCGGGAGTGGTACAGCTCTACCCCGGGAAACCAGTGAAAGGTGGAGGTGGCGATATAGTAGTCCTCCCCCACACGACAGATAGAGGGATCGGGGTTGAAGCCCCGCAGGACGGGATTTTGAGCGGTGAGCATAATCATCTCCATTCTGCCGCGCTGCGGCGGCACAAATACATTTTGAAATTCGACCGATCTCATTATAACATGGAGAAGCGGGTTTGTCAATCGTCAGGGCTTTGTGCAAAAAAACAAAATGGGAACGGGAGAATTGGGGAAAATGACGCTATACAAATTTAGTTGGGTATGATATAATAAACCTAAGAGTTGTTGACTCTAAACAAAGAAAAAAGAGGGGTAAATTATGAAAAGATTTTCAAAATGGGTAAATCCTCAAATTGCCAAGTTACCGTCTGATATCATTGCCCTGAATTTCAACTTATATGAGGAAAAATGGAAATTCAGGTTTTCGGCACAACTGGTTGGTTCTATTGCATATGATGAAGAAAACGAGGATTGGGCCTGCGATACATATTACTCCTCCCATGAAAATTTGTATTATTTTTGCGCAAAGAATTGGGAACAGGCTTTGGAAAAGTTCCTCAAATTAGCCGGCAAGGCTCTTGATAGCACAATTGTTTTGCCCGATCGGATCGAATATGTGACCGCCGGCTTCGTTGATGGAAGTCTTGAAGTTATTTTCAAAAAGAAATCTAATTAACCTCCCCAAAGTATTCCGCCGATTTGATACCGCAGATCGGCTTTTCTTTAGTTCTGCCAAAATTTCCTTCTATTCCCTTGCAAAATTCCACGATCTGTGCTATACTGTAAAAAACTCCCCTCTTGAAAGGAGCCAACCCATGAAATTCACTCGCGTTGCACTGCTTTTGCTGTCAGCCCTTCTGCTGCTTTCCGTAGCTTTGGTGTCCTGTAACGACAGCACCCCTGACCCTG
>JAFTIL010000081.1 GCA_017456905.1 Clostridia bacterium | reverse complement strand
TGACTCTTACATCATTATCCATGTTTTCGGCACCTCCCATATTAAATTTTGCAATATCACCCGACATGAGTGATCTTGCCGTGTGTACCTCCCTCCGGAAGCGGTATTGAAACACTCAAGTCCGTGGCGCAGACTTGAAAGCGCAACAAAAAAGCCCATTTCGCAGAGGTAGCCCCATTATATCACAAATATTTCCGTCTGTCAATAAGTTTTTTATGGTTTTTCAAGACAATTTTACGAAAAATCCCGCGTTTTTTATGTAAAAAATGTTCAAAAAGGGGCCCGCCCGAGGGCGGACCCGCAAAAAACGTCAAACTTTTCCCTTGAATTTCTTGATCTGCTCGCGCATGAGATCGTAATAGAAGGTACCGTGGATCACCGAGGGCTCCATATCCTTGGATACCTCTGCCGAGGGCTGCTCGCCCGTGGTCCATTCGTTCCACGAAACGATGAGCACGATCCTCGCGCCGAGGTCGCAGGCACGCTGGAACTGCTTCTTAAGAGTGGCACCGTTTTGCCGTCCCGCCTCGGGAATGTACCCCGTGGTGCTCTCCTTGCCCTGGCTGCGGGTGGCAGCCGAGACAGTCACAGCCTCCACCTTTTTGTTATGTACGGTGTAGGTCTGGGCTCCTCTTTCCTCCCAACTCCAGAATCGGGCGGATTCCAGATTGCCGGGACGGAACAAATTGGATTGCTGACCCACGTAACCCGTCATCCAGCGAACGGTATAGCGATCATCATCCCAAAGATCTTCAGGCACGGCGGTATACTGGTTGGGTGTCGCGCCATAGCAGATGAGCAAGGGCTTGCCGTCATAATGGAAGTACATATCGGCGCGATTAGGGTTGGTTACGTAATCATTCCATACCTGGTCAACCTTCTTCTGGTGGGCGCCGTTTTCGATGGTCTTGGGGCCGTTGTGGCCGGGGCCTACAAAAATGCAGATCTTGGGCGCACCCTCGATGGTAGACCACACGTCAAAGAGCTTATCGGTGGCCTCCTCGATCATACGGAAATCCGCCCGTTGCTCCCGCATGGTCTCGGGGACGTATTCGGTGTTGTTAGACCAGTCCACAAAGACGAAGTCTATCCCCGCATCGCGGAGCATCTCTCCGTGACGGCGGATGACCTCCTCGTCATCCGAGCAATAAGCGCCGTACAAGGGCATATCCCAAGTCGCAGTGCCGCCCCATTTGGTGGCAGGGCGATGCCAAGTGGTGTAGGCAATACCTACCAAACGTTCCTCATAGGGTACGGGATCATATCGACCCACGCCCGTCTGATCGCACGCCACATCATCATAATTATACACAATATCCCGATACAGATCAAATCTCTCCTGTGCCATGGTCATAGCCTCCTGTTTCAGATTGTTTTGGACGGCAAGAACCGTCATCTCCGTGTTTGTCATCGGGCTGTAGCCCAGTAGTTCTCCAAATTTGGCAACGGCCAGAAGGAAGCCTCCTTCCTTCTTGATCACCGTGGGGAATCCGTAGGCTTCGCCGTTGATCTTGACCTCGGCGGTGTTGGCCTCAAAGGTCAAGGTCGCCTCGTCACGGATCATAGTCAGGGTATCCCCCTCTACGGTACAGGCAAAACCGAACATTTCACCCAGCATCACGCCATCGGCGAACAAAAGCTCACTGTAGATGGCAGAAGGTACGTCGGCGAGGTATTGCGCCTTGTCGGCAAAGCCATAAGCCATGTCGGACATAAAGGCGTACACGCGATCATCGGGGGTGTATTCGCGCTGTGTCTCGCCCGTCAGCTTCATGGAGGCCAGCGTGGAATTGGCATAATGGGTCATATAACGGAAATAGCCGTCGCCATTTACCGACAGATGGGTCAGGTCTGTCTTGGCTGCCTCCGCGCCCTCGGCGTTCAGCACCGTGATCCCCTCAGAGGTGACGTTCACGGTAGCAACGAGCAGATCATTGGCATAGACCTTCACGGTCTCGCGGTCACCCACGGCTTTGAAACGAATACCGTCGGCGGCGTCAAAGGGCAAATCTTTGTCCAGTACCGTCTGGAAGCTCTGCTTAACGTAGACGGCAACCTTGTTTTCACGGAAGGAGAACCACAAGCCCCCGTCGATAAACAGATTTTCCGCCGTCTTACAGAAAAGACCCACCATCGCCGCATTGAACTCACCGCCTCTGTCGTTGGCGTGGACCGAAAATTCAACCTCGGCAGTATAAGTATCGGTGGACACGGGAGCGGCAAAGCCCAGGGCATCCCAGCCCGTGTTGGCGGCGGTCAAGCCCTCCGCGCCCGACTTGAACAGCGAGCCACCCGTGGAAACAAAGGTCCCGCCGGTTTTGAGCGCGCCAAAGGAGGCGTTTTTCATAGAATGATTTTCGTTTACAATCACCGAATCCCCTTTGAGCAGATCACGGATATTCGGCAGGACACCTTCGGGGATCACGATCTCCACAGGCGGCTCGGTATCCGCCTCGGTGGCGGCTTCGGTATCCGTCTCGGCGGGGATCTCAGGATCCGTATCGGAGGAAGGCTCCCTTTCGGTTACCACCGCCTCCGTTTTTTCTGAAGGAGTTGTCTCGGCAGGGTCGTGGCCGCCGCAGGCTCCCAAAAGAGAGGTCAACAGGAGGCACAGACTCAGGGTCAAAGATATTTTTCTTTTCATCGCGGTCCCTTTCACATCATCTTGTCATCAAGGAAATCAAGTCGGCTTCATTATATCACAAGATTGCCCCTCCGTCAAGAGCGGGTACCCATATCCTTCTTATTTTGAAGCAACTCCTTTCCCGCGAGGGCAACCAACGGCGCCAGCAGCATTCCGCCCACGCCCATGAGCTGCCACCCCGCATAGACCGCAACAAGAGACGCCAGCGGAGACAGCCCCAATTCCTTCCCCACGAGGCGAGGCTCGATGATCTGTCGGAGCAGGGTGTGGAGTCCAAAAAGGACCAGAAGCCCCGTGGCACCGCCCCCGTCTCCCGCCAAAAGCAGTACCACCGCCCAGGGAATAAGAACCGTCCCCGCACCGAGAAGAGGCAAAAAATCCACGAGAGCGATGATCCCTGCCATGAGAAAGGCGTAAGGGATCTTCAAAAGAGACAGCCCCAAGAGCATTTCGACAAAAGTCAAAGTGCCCAGAAACACATAGGCACGGATATAACCGCCCACCGCCTTTTTCAGCTTCACAAGCCATACGTAAAAAACGGTGCGCCATGATTCGGGAAGCAAATTCCCCAGCCGTTCTCCCGGTTTTTCGGGATGAGCACTGAGATAGTAGCAGGAGAGAAGAAGGGTGGTGAGGAAAATGAGCACCGAGGGCAGCCGCCCCACAAGGGACATAAGAAAAGCAGGAATCCTCTGCCCCATGGTCTCCAAGGCCGACTCTGCCCACGCCCGCACCGTGCCGTCAAGATAAACGCAAAATTCATCAAATGCGGGATGATCCGAGAAGCGGTCAAGAAAGGGAAGATGCTCCGAAAGGGAGGTCATCCATCCGCTGACATCCGCCAGAATGTGGCTGATCTCAGAATCTTCCCGGGAAAGCCCCTCCATAAGACGGCCCAACTCGGTAACGCCACGCTCGCAGCCCTTGAAGATCCCGAACAACAAAAGTCCCACGAAAAAGAGCACGAGAAAGCCCGTGATCACCCCGCGAGCCACAGGCTTGCGCCCCGCCAGCTTGAAAACCAAGGGTCTGACTGCAAGGGAGATGAGCCCCGCCAGGAGGAAAGGCAGGATCACGGGAAAAAGATACTTAAAGACCCACCGGAGCCCCAGAAAAAAGCCCGCCAGGAGAACCACCCAAGCGGCACGGCGAAAAAGGAGGGTATCTTTGGGCGACATAAAAAATCCTTTCGTAAAAAGTATTGATACACCACATAGTATGCCGCCTGCAGACGAAAAATATTTCCCATCTCTCGGATTTGCCTTGACAAGCAGATAAAATCATGGTAAAATAAAGCGTATTATATTCAGAAAGGAATTCATCCCCATTATGTCCAAGAAGCAAAATACGCAAAAGAACGCAAAGAAAAAAAAGAAACCGATGAGCGACGGCATGAAAGCGGTCATCATCATTTCGGCAGCCGTCGTCGTTATGGCCACCATTCTCGTGGTGGCTCTGTGCCTTCCCGGCGACGAGATCCTCACCATGCCGCAAGGCCTTGTCAACATGGACACCGTAAAGTCCGAGATCAACAGCCACAAGACCACCGATTTCACCGAGACCTCCTCCAAGACAGAGTACGTCAAGATCTCGGTCAAGGACCACGGTGATATCATCATCCGTCTCCGTCCCGACATCGCCCCCGAAACCGTCAAAAACTTCCAGAACCTGGTTGCCGACGGCTTCTATGACGGTCTCACCTTCCACCGCATCTACAAGAATTTCATGATCCAGGGCGGTGACCCCAAGGGTGACGGTACGGGAGATTCCGGCAAGGAGATCAAGGGCGAGTTCTCCGCCAACGGCGTGACCAACAACCTGAAGCACGTCCGCGGTGTCATCTCCATGGCACGCGGCAACGAAATGGACAGCGCCTCCTGCCAATTCTTCATCTGCGACGCGACTTCCGCTCACTTGGATGGCAAATACGCCTCCTTCGGCTACGTCATGGCCGGTATGGATACCGTGGATTCCATTGCCGCCGTTGAGGTCCAGGCAAACAAGAGCGGTGAGAAGTCCGATCCCATCAAGGACGTTATCATTGAGAAGATCGTCTTCGTCAAGGACAACCACAACCATTAATCCAACACCAAGGCTTCCGCGTCATCCCTGATAGGCTGACCTCGCGGAAGCCTTTTGTAAAACCGAAAGGAAACCGATAGCATGAACCTCACACGATTTTTCCACCGCTCGCTTGCCGTCGCCCTGGCGGCCATCCTCACCCTTTTCTGCGTGGCCTGCACCGCCGACGGCTCACGGGAGACCGAAGCCCCCACCGAGGCCGAGACCGTCTACGTCATGACCATGGCCGAGGTCAAGGCGGAGATCAACAGCAAGGAGACCACAGATTTTACCGAGACTGCCGAGACGACGGAGTATGTCAAGATCACCGTGAAGGATCACGGAGACATCGTGCTCCGCCTCCGTTCCGACGTGGCACCCATCACCGTGGAGAACTTCCAAACGCTGGTGAGCGAGGGCTTTTACGACGGCGTTACCTTCCACCGTATCTACAAAGGCTTCATGATCCAGGGCGGCGACCCCGACGGAGACGGCATGAGTGATCCGAACGGCCCCTCTATCAAAGGCGAATTTTCTTCCAACGGCGTTCCCAACCATCTGAAGCATGTTCGCGGTGTTATCTCCATGGCGCGCACCACCCTTCCCAACAGTGCCTACTCCCAGTTCTTTATCTGTGATGCCACGCGATCCCATTTGGACGGAAGCTATGCCGCCTTCGGCTACGTGGTGGCAGGGCTTGAGACCGTGGACTCTATCGCCTCGGTGGAGGTGCAATACAACAGAGGCGGCGAGCTCTCCGATCCCGTAGAGGACGTCGTTATTGAAAAAGCCTGCTTTGTAACCCCAAATTAAAACCTCCGGAAAGGACGGATACTTTTATGAGAAAGAAGATCTCCCTTAAAAAGTCTCTCGCTGCCATGCTGGCCCTGGTCATACTGATCGGCACCTTTGCCGCACTGCCTGTGACCGTCTCGGCGGCCGCCACCATTGAGTCCTGCGCCCCCAAGGGAACTGACAACGTGGCCGTAGGCTCCACCGTTACCCTGTCCAAATGCTCTGCCAACCGCGCAGGCTCCCAGAACAGCTACGAGATGCCCACCGAGAACTGGTCCAAGGCCATGTTGGTGGACGGCAAGCTGGGCAACGGCTGGTCCACCGATCCTTATGACAAGGAAACGGATCGGAACAAGCCCGTGACCGTCACCCTTCAGCTCCCCTCGGCCTCCGAGATCTCTTGCATCGCCCTGTTCCCCAACGGGTGCTTCCCTGCCAAGTACACCGTCTCGGTGTCTGCTGACGGCAAAGCCTATACCAAGGTAGCAGACGGCACCTGCGACGTAGGCAAGCCCACCGATCCCGCGATCCATTCCTTTGCCACCACCACCGCCTCTTACGTCCAGATCCACGTGACTGAGCGCAGTCACACCGTCACAGGTGACGGTGCTTTGGTGCAGTTCGGAGAGATCGCCGTGTACGGCAAGGCCTCTGCTTCCATGACCACCCACCGCTCGGCTTACGAGCTGCTGGTGGGCGACACCGACACGATCCAACCCACCTTTATAGGTGTTGGCAACGATACCCCCGCCGTGACCTACAAGAGCAGCGACACCTCCGTAGCCACCGTGGATGCCGACGGTAAAATCACCGCCAAGAAGCTGGGCAAGACCACCATCAACGTTACCTGCGCGTCCCTGGGGCTTGCCTCCGAGGTATCCGTCTCCGTGGTGGAAAAGAAGTTCGACTTTGATAAGAACATCCTCATCTCCATCTTCTGGCCTCCCACACCCGAGTATATCACCGACGAGCAGTATAAGCTCATCGCCGACGCAGGCGTCAACTGGGTTTTGGGCGCGGGCGAGGAGACCCTGGCCACCCCCGAAAACCAGGCCAAGATGCTGGAGCTGTGTGCCAAATACGGCATCGGCATGACCGTCTCCGACGGCAACTTCGGCCGCAATCTCCTCGGCAAGTCCGAGGCGCAGATCGCGGAATACGTGAACAAGTACAAGAACGTCCCCGGTGCTTACGGCTTCTACATCCTTGACGAGCCCTTCAACGCCAACGAGTTCGTCCCCGCCTATATCGCCTTGAAAAAGGCCGCCCCCGATGCCTATATGCACCTGAACTTCCTGCCCGGTCACGCCTACTCTTCTCAGAAGCAGTATTACAACCAGATCAACGACTGGGCGACCCTGTGTGCCAATTCGGGATATCCTCTGGATTATATCATGTTCGACCACTATCCCTTCCTGCTCCAGCCCGGCGCCATGGCAAGAGATACCTTCATGGCCAATATGCGCACCGTCCATGATGCAGGTCTTGACAACGGCGTCAAGACGGGTCTTTATATCCAGACCGTGCGTCAGGACGTGGCCTTCCGCCGCCCCACGGATTCCGAGATCCGCTATGAGATGTATCTGTCTTTGGCCTTCGGCTTCAAGCAGCTTTCCTTCTTCACCTGGTTTACCCCCGTGAACCGTTCCGAGCCCTTCTCGGACGGCATCATCTCGGCTGACGGCAAGCCCAACGCCCACTACGAGACCATCAAAACCATCAACCACGAGATTTTGGCCCTCGGTCCTACCCTCGTCAAGTGCGACGCCCTGGAGATCTACCTCAACGGCGAGACCTGGGGCCAGCCCTCCATCCCTGAGGATTTCTTCGTACAGCCCGCCGACAGAAAGAACTACACCGTATCCTTCCTGCGCCATCAGGAAACGGGTCGAAACTACCTTATGGTAGTCAACAACAACTTCTCTCAAAAGCAGACTGTCAAGCTGACCTTTGACAAGGCCATCGCCTCTCTGTCCGAAGTCAGCCGCGCGGACGGCTCCCTCAAGGCCCTGACCATGGACGGTCAGAACCTGACTCTGGAGCTGGCCGCAGGCGACGGTATGCTCATCGCTCTCCCCGAGGGCTTTGATCATTATCAGCCTACCAATACAGAAAATCCTGCCCCCAACACCAATTTGGCTGCCCTCCCCGAGGCCTCCGTCTCCGCCACCACCTCCCAGGGCGCCAACGGCTATTATATTGACCTCCTGACCGACGGCGTTCGTTTCTCTGACGGCGCTCTCATGGGTTGGGCCACCAATGACAGATCCGAAGGCCAGATCACCCTTGATCTGGGTGCTGTCCGCGACGTCAACCGCATTGACCTTTATCCCAGCGGCGACGTCTTTGAGTACGGCAGAACCTTCCCCGCAGATCTGACCATCTCCATCTCCGAGGACGGCAAGACCTATACCCCCGCCGCCAAGCTTGAGAATTGTAAGATCACGGGCGACACGGGTATTTCCGTCACCTTTGACACAAAGAAAGCACAGTACGTTCGCATCGACATTCCCAAGGGCCGCCGTGCCGCCGCCATCTGTGAGATTGAGGTCTACAACGACGACGGCAGTCTCGGTGAAATGCAGGCCATTGGCCAGATCATCGGAGAGGACATCGTGGTTGACTACAATACGGGCGACAACATTGCTCTGAACAAGACCACCTACGTGTCCTCTGCCGCCCCCGACGCCCCCTATAAGCAGTGGGGCTGGTCCCAGAGCTACATCAACGACGGCATCGCGGGCGACGGCAACGGCTATACCTCCAACGTGGGCCGCAATCCCACCCCCAATGGCACCGAGTACGTCATCATCGACTTTGGCGACCTCTTTGGTCTGGAAAAAGTTAAGATCACGCCTTTGGGCGCTTTCCCCGAGGATTACACGCTGGCCGTCTCCATTGACGGCAAGAATTGGACGGATTTCTACCAAGCTACAGGCGCCGCAAGCCCCTCCAGGGCCCTTGAGGTGTCTCCTGAGGGCGGCAGTATCAACGCTCGCTTCCTTCGTTTCATGGGCACCAAGCTCCGTGGAGGCGGCGTTGACGGTTACCTCCTGCAATTCAGCGAAATCGAGGCTTACGGCTCTCCTGTTTGCGACAAGTCGGTGATCGAGGACGCCATGACCAAGTACATGGAGAAGATCGGCGACGAAAGTGCCAAAGAATACACGGACGCCAAGGCCGCCCTTGAGGATGCTACCCTGACGCAATCCCAGGCCAACGACTTTGCCGAAAAGCTCCTGGCACTTCTGCCCCCCGAGGAAGAGACCGTTCCCGAGACCGACGCACCCACCGAGCCCGTCACGAATGCCCCCGCCGAGCCCGTAGTGACCGACGGCGAAACCAACGCACCCGAGATGACCACCACCGAAGAGCACAAGGCCCAAGGCTCCTCCGGAAAGGGCTGCGCTTCCGCAGCCGCCCTTTCCGTGCTGGCTCTCCTACCGCTCTGCTGGACGGCACTCAAAAAGAGAAAACAGCAGTAACCCCCCAGCCTCAAGTTCAAACGAGCTTGAGGCTGTTTTTTGTCATATCCACAAAAACTTCACCGAAAAATCATGATGAATTTACCCGTAATTTTTATACGTTCATAAAATAGTTACAATATTATGTTATAATGTAGGATGTATTATTGTCTGCGCAAAAAATCGCGTGGATACAAGTAACGTCCGAGGGCAAGCCTCTCGGAGAGAAAGGATCATCTTCCATGATTAAGATCGAACATCTCATCAAGAATTACGGCACCAACTGCGCGGTGGACGACATCAGCCTCACCATCGGCGAAGGCGAGATCGTCGGCTTCCTGGGGCCTAATGGCGCAGGTAAGTCCACCACCATGAACATTCTGACAGGATATCTGTCCTCCACGGCAGGGCGTGTCAGCGTAGCGGGTATCGATGTTTTAAACGACCCTCTGGGCGCTAAAAAGCAGATCGGTTATCTGCCTGAGCAACCCCCGCTGTATCTGGACATGACCGTAGACGAGTATCTGAATTTCAACTACGATCTGAAAAACTGCAAGCTGAACCGCGCCGCCCACTTGCGGGAGGTCTGCGAGGTGGTACGCATCGGAGACGTTCGGGGACGTGTCATCAAAAACCTGTCCAAGGGCTACCGCCAGCGCGTAGGTATTGCGGGTGCCCTCATCGGCAATCCTCGGGTCATCATCTTCGACGAGCCTACGGTAGGTCTCGACCCCAAGCAGATCATTGAAATCAGAAACCTGATTCGCGGTCTCGGCAAGGATCACACGGTCATCCTGTCCACCCACATCCTCCAAGAAGTACAAGCAGTTTGCGACCGCATCGTCATCATCAACAAGGGTCGCATCGTAGCTGACGAGAAAACAGAGAACATCACCCGTGTCATTGAGAACAACCGCCGCTTCAACGCCAAGATCTGCGGTCCTCAGAACCAGGTGCTGTCCACCCTCAAAAATATGCCCGGTATCGCCTACTGCGAAGCCCTGGCCGAGCGCGACGGCGACGCTGTCACCTATATGATCGAGAGCAATCCCGGTGTGGATATCCGCAAGAAGCTGTTCTTCACCCTGGCAGATCAGGGCTGGGCGCTCATCGGCCTGGAGGCGCTGGGTCTCTCCCTGGAGGACATCTTCATCACCGTTGTCAACAAGTCCGATGCTGACAGCGGCCCCACCCGCTACAGCCGAGGCACCAAGAGCCGCGCCCGTACCGCCATCGAATCCCAGGTGGCCGCAGACCTCTACACCCAGGCAGGTCAAAAGCGCAACGAAGCCTCCGCCCTGGGATTGGACGAGGAGTAAAGGGTACGCAAGGGAGAAACTTCTTGCAAGAAGTTCCCCCCTTAACCCCCTTCAAAAACCTTTAAGAAAAAGGCTATGGCCAAGTGATCTGATACCCGGATGAAAGCGGGAAACGCTTGAGCCGTCGAGGGATGTGTTTTACATATTTCAAACCTCGTAAGCCGCCCAGGTGGGGTTCCTACCCCACAGCTATATACAATAATTATTCATATTTAAAGGAGCCTTTCCATGTTTGCCATCTACAAAAAAGAGCTCAAGTCCTATTTCATCAATCCCATCGGTTACATCTACATGGGTATTTTTCTGGCGGCCGCCGCGCTGATCTGCTGTTTTACTACCTATCTCAGCTCCAGCTACGACGTGTCCCTCTATTTCGTTTACATGATGTACGCTTTCGTCATCCTCATTCCCCTTTTGACCATGCGACTCTTCGCAGAGGAAAGAAAGCTCCGCACCGAGCAGCTGCTTCTGACCGCCCCCATCACCATTACGGGCATGGTCTTTGGTAAATTCCTGGCAGCCCTGACCTTGTTCGCCTCCACCATGCTGGTGTCCTGCATCAACTTTATTCCTTTGAGCATCATCGCCGACGCCGAGCGTGCGGGTGCCTCCTACGAGTATTATCATACGGGTATCGTGGCAGGCGAGCTGGTGGGCTCTCTCATCAGTCTGCTTCTCTTGGGCGCCGCCTTCATCGCCATCGGCACCTTCATTTCCGCTTTGACGGAAAACCAGCTGGCCGCCGCTGTCATCACCATCGCCGTCATCTTCGGCATGATCGGTCTCAGCCTGCTTAACAATCTCATTGACGCATACTGGCTCCGCACCATCATCTCCTGGATCTCGGTCTACTCCCGCTTCGGTAACTTTACCAACGGACTTTTTGACTTTGCCGCGATCTTCTATTATCTGTCTATTTGTTTTGTGTTTATATTCCTGACCATTCGCGTTTACGAAAAGCGCAGATGGGGCTAATCTCCATTTCCGCATCACCTCACAAAAAGCAAATACCCGAATGGGGCAGGGGCCCCATGGGGCGAGCGATGCCCTTCCGGGTATGATCTTACATCCCCAAAATACTTTTTTACTAAAAGTTTTTGGGAGGTGTGGAACCCTTTTTGAAAAAAGGGTTCCACAATAAAAATAATTATAAGGAATATAAACATATGCCAAAAGCTACTTCAAAAAAGACATTTCGCCATGGCAGTGTATCCGTCCTGCTGACGGTAGCCGTGGTGGCGGCGGCGATCTTGTCCAATGCCATCGTGACTGCGCTGGCCATGCGCTACGGATGGTTCATCAATATGAACCCCGATTATCTTTATCCTGTCACCGATATCTGCTACGATTATCTGGACACTTACGTGATCCCCGAAACGGCAGACGGCGATAAGATCGAGATTGTTTTCTGCGACAACAAAGAAAATGTCGTCGCAGACAGCACCCAAGCCATCATTCACAACACGGCCTTGGAACTGGCAGAGAGCTATCCTAACGCCGTGGAGATCTCCTATCTGAACGTGTGGGAGAGACCCAAGGTAGCCCGTTCTTACGGTGTCACCGCCTCCACCGACGTGGTGGTTAAGTGCGGAGAGAGCTTCCGCGTTTGCACCCTTCGGGACTTCTTCTCCTTCTCTGTGTCCGACAACTCCACCCCGTTGGCCTATAACGGAGAAAAGCGCCTGGCCGTAGCCATGAAAGCCGTGGTCTCTTCCGACGCGCCCGTGGCTTACTTTACACTAAACCACGGCGAGTCCTTCCCCGACTACTCCCTGCTCTTCGCAGCCACCGACGCAGGCTATATGGTCAATTATCTCGATGCCCTGTCCTTTGACATTCCCGAGGACTGCGGCCTGCTCATCACCTATAACCCCGCCCAGGACTTCACCACCTACGACGGCGTTTCCGGCACCTCTGAAATTGAAAAATTAGAGGCCTACATGGATGACGGCGGAAAGTACATGGTCTTCGTTTCGGCCGACACCTTCAATGCAGGTGGATTTGATAACTTGGAAGGCTTCCTCTCTGAGCGCGGCGTCACCTTTGACCACCGCGAGGGCACCGAGGGCGTCGAGGAATGCAACGCCATCCGCGATCTGAACCACGCCCTGTCCACCGACGGCTATACCCTGGTAGGCAAGATTCCCGAGACGGGCAAGGCCGCCGAGATCATGGCCGATATTAAAGGTACCATCCGCCTCTCCAATGCTACCGCCATCACCCCCGCCGAGGGATTTGCGGCCAATGGCAACGGCAGCTTTGTCAAGGGCAATTATACCATAACGCCTCTTTTGACCTCTTATGAGGGCGCAGAAGCCTGGGCCGGCGGCCGCGCCGTGGCCCGTACCGCCGAGGGCTTTAACCTCATCACCCTCACCGAGGACAAGTCCAACGGTTCTTATCTTCTGGTCTCCACCTCCACCGAGTTTGCATCCGA
Organism: Clostridia bacterium; assembly: GCA_017456905.1. GTDB lineage: Bacteria > Bacillota > Clostridia > Oscillospirales > CAG-272 > CAMEON01. The sequence continues at coordinate 14,305 of JAFTIL010000081.1, read as the reverse complement.
GGCCGCCATGCAGTCCGGCGTATACGACAACGAGTCCTTCCTGCTCACCGCCCTGGGTGCCATGGGTAAGACCGACACCCCTGTGGAGCTGGCGGCACAGCCCTTCGCAGAAACCACCATCTACACCCTGACCACCGCAAGCGCACGCAACATCACCATCGCGCTGACAGCCGTCCCCACACTGGTGGTGCTGGCCGCAGGTCTTATCATCCTGATCCGGAGGAAATTCGCATGAAAAACATAGAAAATCGCTCCGGCCGCCTGGGTCGCCGCGCCCTGTTTTCGCTCATCACCGTCCTGGTGTTGGTAGTAACTATCCTGCTCAACCTGCTGGTCAGCGTACTGGGACAGGAGGGAATCTGGCAGATCGACGAGACCGTCAACCGCTATACCAACGACAAAATGAAGCACCTCACCCTCTATACCCCCACCAAGCCCTTCATGCAGCTCATCGGCGACAGCGCCATTCCCATGGTGGATAAGGTCAACGCCGACCGCGCCGAGAAGGGGGAGGAGCCCATCACCATCAACATCATCTTCTGCGCCGACCGCGACATGGTCTGGGGCAACGATCAGATGCGCTACGTCCTCTACACCGCCCTCAAGCTGGAAAAGGAATATAAGGGCCACATCAAGGTGGACTTCATCAACATCAACAAAAACCCCTCAGCCGTACAGAAGTACAAGGCCACTTCGGCCACCCGCATCTATTCCTCTAACGTGATCTTTGAGTTCGGTACCGAATACCGCGTGTATTCCATGACCAACTTCTTCGTAAACAACGAAACCTCCTCTGAGCCTTGGGCTTACAACGGAGAGAAGCACTTTGCCAACGCCATCCTGGCCGTTACCCGCGCCGAATCTCCCGTTGCCTGCTTCTTAAACAACCATGGTGAGGGCACCTCCGATATCGCCGCCTTCCGTGAGCTGGTGGTAAAGTCGGGCTACGTCGTGCAGGATCTGGACCTTGAAAAGGAAGAGATCCCCGAGAACTGCCGTCTCCTCATTTGCTACGATCCTCAAACCGATTTTTACGCCTTCGGAAACCTGGGCGAGACAGGCACCTCCGAGATCGACAAGCTGGACAAGTATCTGGACGGTTGCTTCTCCTTTATGCTCTTTGTAGACAACAAAACGCCCAAGCTCCCCAATCTCGAGGAGTATCTGGAGGAGTGGGGTGTGACCATTGCTCGCGGCACCACAAATGCCGTTGAGGACAATTATACCATCCGCGACACCGTCTCCAAGCTGGACAAGGACGGCTATATCCCCTTGGCGACTTACGCCACCGCTGGCTTGGGTGCCTCCATTACCTCGGATATGCGCGAGGTCTCCTACCCCGCCAAGGTGGCCTTCCCCAACGCCACCGCCATCACCATGGCCAAGACCTATAGAAACACTTACGTGGCGGCCGACGAGACCGAGGGCACCGAGGCTTACCGCTTCGGTACCTATTATCGCAACGGTGTGACCCGCTATTTCAGCGACGTTTTCCTTGCAGGCAACGACGCTGTGGCCGAAGTCAACGGCCAACAGTACGAGGTGACCACCACGGGCAACAACTTCAAGCTTATGACCATGACCACCGAGGAGCGTGTGGCCCAGGAGACCAACTATTTCTCCCAGCAGGACCGTTCCTTCCTCTGTGTCTTCGGCTCCACCGAGTTCGCGTCCGACACCATTCTCACCTCCGACGCATACGGCAACGCCGACGTGCTGATGGCCTCCCTCCGCGCCATGGGCCGTGAGGTGGCGCCCGCCAAGCTGGACATCATTGCCTTTAAAAACTATGAGATGGATCTGGAAGCCGCCGCCGCAGGCGGTCTGAACGTGACCACAGGCGGCCTCATCGCCACCGTCGTTTGCTTTGCCGCCATCCCTGCCCTCATTTTCTTCGGGCTTGGCATCTACGTCACCGTCCGCAGAAAGTACAGATAAAGGAGCTTCTCCATGCAAGAAAAAGAAATACAACTAATATTCGATCCCGGCAAGGGCTCAGTCAGCCTCCGCTCGGTTACGGCGCTCCAAGGCGACCGCGTGGGCGCTCTCCCCACCCCGACACGCCGCGGATACACCTTCGGGGGTTGGTACACCCATCCCGATGGCAAGGGACAGCGGATTACGGCCGAAACCGTAGCAGACGAAACCTTTGACGAGTCCGTCACCCTCTACGCCCTTTGGGAGGCCACTCAAAAAGCCCCCAAAACCCAAAAGAAAAAGACCTCGCTGGGCACCCAAAAGAAAGCCCTGTGGGCTATGGCCATCCTGGCTGTCGTTCTCATCGTAGGTCTCATCGTGGTCAAATACGTGGTGGATATCTACAGCTACGTGGACACCGACGGCACGAAATACACCATCAAAAAGAGCAACGGCGTATACGGTCTTTACTACGACGGTGCCAAATGCGACGTCAACGATGACGGCTACTACCTCACCCGCTTTGGCAATCAGCTCATCATTGATCCCGAAAGCGGAGAATACGAGATTTACGCCGTCGTGGACGTGGAAGGCACCGAGGTGGTGGGCGTCAATCAGCGCGTGCTGATGTTCAAGCAGCTCACCTATGACGCATCCTCCACCAAGGATATGTCCCGTGTGCTCAAGCGCATTGATGTCACCAACGAATACGGCCGAATGGTCTTTGTACGCGGCGAGAACAACCGCTTTATGATCGAAGGCCACGAGTCCACCTATTTCAGCGACGAGCTTTTTGCCAAGCTCTCTTCGGGATGCGGCTACACCATCTCCCAGCAGCGGCTTGAAAACCCCGTCCGCCTCCCTGATGGCAGCATTGACCTTTCGGAATACGGTCTCGTATCCGAGGAGCGCACCCGCACCGACGAGGAAGGCAAGGAGGTGACCTACACCTACACCCCCGCGCACTATACCCTCACGACCATGACCGATGAGACCTATAGCGTCACCCTGGGTGATGCCACCGTCTCGGGCGCAGGTTATTACGCCATGTATGAGGATCGCCAGACCATTTATATTCTGTCCTCTGCCAACCTGGGCGATGCCGCTCTCCAGCCCATCGAGACCCTGGTCACCCCCATGATGGTGTACCCCATGTCCATGAATGCCTACTTCAACGTGTTGAAGTTTACCTACCGTACCAACATAGACTACGTTGGCGTTACCAACGAGCTGGTCTACGATCTGACGGGCTACGACATTTCCGATCTTGCGCCCGACCCTGAGACGGGTAAATACCCCGAGGAAGCCGCCGCCAAGATCCAGGAGGCACAGGAAAAACTGGCCGCCATGGACGAAAAGGACTCTTCCGCCATGTACGAGCGTCTGCTGGAAAAGCACTCCAAGCTGGTCACCGCCTTTTCTTACATTGACATGGCTGAGCGCGAGAAAAATCTCTACTCCTCCATCCCTTATCAGATGGCCACCGATTACATGGACGGCTATTTCCCCAACTCCGACAACATCAGCGACGTGCTCTATAATCTCTACAGCACCACCTTCAACAAGGTAGAAAAGCTCGGTCCCTCCGACGAGGATCTTGAAGCCTTCGGCCTTGGCGAGGCGGCACACATCCTGTCCTTCATTTACGTGGACGCCGAGGGTTATCAGCACGACAACTACGTGGAGATATCCGCCAAGACCGAGGACGGTCTCTACTACGCTTACTCCCCCTATTTCGACATGATCGTCTCTCTCCCTGAGAGCAGTCTCCAATTCCTCGAATGGGAGGATATCGACTGGTATGAGCGGGAATACTATTTAGCGAACATCGCTCACTGCACCCAGATCAAGCTGGAGGGTGTCGGCATAGCCTCTCCCATTATCTTTGATCTGGACAACTCCAAATCCGATCAAAGCGGCTCCACCATCAATTCCGACAAGATGGAGATCTATCACAATGGCAAACCGGTGGAATATTCTCTGGTGGTGACCAAGCCCTCGGGCTCCCAGGCCACCGAGACCGCAACCTACAACTTCCGCCGCTTCTACCAGGCGTTGCTGACTGCCTCCATAGAGGGCGCAGTAGATCTCACCGAAGAGGAAATGGCCGCCCTGCGCGCCACCCCCGACAAGGATTGTCAGCTCAAAATGACCATCCTGCTTGACGACGGCCTGGGTGCTACCCGCTACGCCGTCTACCGTTTCTATCAGATCACCGAACGCAAATCCTACATGACCGTGGAGCTGTTGGACTCTCCCGACGGCCCAAGCGATCCCGCCAACGGTCAGGGTATCTTCTACGTCTCCCGCACCTTCTGCGACAAGCTCATTTCCGACGCCTACCGCTTCATCGAGGGCGTGGAGATCATTGTGGATTCCAAGAATTAAGGAAGACGCAAGGGGGAACTTTTAAAAAAGTTCCCCCTTGACCCCTTTAAAACTTTTAACAAAGAAATCAGATATCTGACTGCAGATTTTTATAAACTGATGATTTTCTAAACTTGAAAACAATTTCCTTACATATACATATATCTATATCAACTCCCATCACAGAAAGGACATCGCCATGGCAAGATTACAGATCCGTAAGATCGGAGACGAGATTCTCCGTAAAAGCTGCCGCCCCGTAGACGAAATCACCCCCCGCATTATCACCCTTCTCGACGACATGATCGAGACCATGCGCGCCGCTGACGGTTGCGGTCTCGCCGCCCCTCAGGTAGGTGTTCTCCGACGCATTGCCGTAGTGGAGGTAGAGCCGGGTGAGGTCTATGAGCTCATCAATCCCAAGATCATCGCATATTCCGGCGAGCAAGAGGGCCGTGAGGGCTGTCTCTCGGTTCCCGGTCGTTGGGGCATCGTCAAGCGTCCCCTGCACGTCACCGTAGAGGCTACCAACCGCAAGGGGGAGGTCTACCGAGTCACAGGCCACGAGCTCCTGGCCCGCGCCTTCTGCCATGAGATCGAGCATCTGGACGGCAAGCTCTACATCGACTGTGCGACCAGCATGGACGAGGATTAAGGAGAGACAATATGCGCATCCTATTCATGGGCACACCCGATTTTGCCCTCGAAACCCTGAAAGCCCTCCATGCCGACGGCGAGAACATCGTCGGTGTGGTCACTCAACCCGACAAGCCTCGCGGACGCGGCAATATCATGACCCCGCCCCCCGTCAAGGTCTTTGCCGAAGCCAACGGCATCCCTGTTTACCAGCCCACCACCCTGAAAAACGGCGCCTTTGACGACACCCTGAAAGCACTCGATCCCGAGCTCATCGTGGTGGTGGCTTACGGTAAAATTCTACCCGTTTCCTTATTGGATTATCCCACTTACGGCTGTATGAACGTCCACGGCTCCCTTCTTCCCGCGTTGCGCGGTGCCGCGCCCATGCAGAGAGCCATCATGGAGGGGCATCCCGTCACGGGCATCACCACCATGTATATGGCTGACGGTATTGATACCGGAGATATGCTTCTCAAGGCTGAAATGCCCATTGAGCCCGACGACAATTTTGAGACCGTCCACGACAAGCTGGCGGCCTTGGGCGCCGAGACCATGAGAAAGACCATTGCCGCTCTGCGCGCCGGTACCCTTGTCCGCATCCCCCAGGACGATGCTTTGGCCACCTATGCCGCCAAAATCGAAAAAGCTGATTGCCTCATTGACTTTACCCGGCCCGCCATCGTGGTACACAACCGCATCCGCGGCCTGTCTCCCATCCCGCTGTCCTTCACCCACACGCCCGACGGCAAAATGCTCAAGGTAGTATCTGCCCGCGTGGGCTGTCTCGAAGGTCAGAAGGCTGTCCCCGGCACCGTGATCTCGGTGTCTGACGGCATCGAGGTGGCTTGCGGGGAGGGTACGGTCATCTTCACCCGTGTTGTTCCCGAGGGCAAGGGGCAGATGGGAGCCGCCGACTTTGTTCGCGGCCGCAAGGTAAGCGTAAGCGATCTACTCTCCTGACGAAAGGATTCCTATTATGTTTTTTGGTTTATTCTGGGGTGACTGGACCATCCTGGTCCTCATCCCTGCCATGATCTTCGCCTTTTGGGCGCAAATAAACGTGCAATCCACCTTTAAAAAATACAGCGCTGTCCGTAATATGCGGGGCGTGACGGGTGCTGATGCTGCCCGCCGCATTCTCAACGAAAACGGCCTCCATCACATCCGCGTGGAGCATATCCACGGCCATCTCAACGATCACTATGACCCCAAAGAAGGTGTCATCCGCCTGTCTGATGCGGTCTACGGCTCCACCAGCGCCGCCGCCATCGGTGTGGCCGCTCACGAAGCGGGTCACGCCTGTCAGCACGCTGTGGGCTACGCGCCTCTCAAGATCCGCCAGGCCATCATTCCCGTCACTAACATCGGCTCCCGCCTCGCCATGCCAATTTTCATCGTTGGTCTGCTCTTTGCCGGCTCAAGCTATCTGGGTAACGGCATCGGGGATATCTTTATGTTTGCGGGCATCGCCCTCTTCTCCTTGTCGGTGCTGTTTCAGCTAGTGACCCTCCCCACCGAGTTCAACGCCTCCTCCCGTGCGCTGAAAACCCTGGAGTCCTCGGGCGTTCTTTATGGAGACGAGCTCACCGCCGCAGGGAAGACCCTTCGTGCCGCCGCTCTCACCTATGTGGCCGCCCTGGCCACCGCCCTGGCTTCTCTCCTGCGGCTCATTCTCATTGCCAATCGGAGAAGTCGTTAAGGAGTACGGGAGTACAAAAGATACGCAAGGGGGAACTTTTGAAAAAGTTCCCCCTCGACCCCTTCAAAACTTTTGAAACAAAAAGATTTGGCCAAATGATCAAACGCCCTAAAAAAGAGGTAAGCTCTTAAACAGTCGAGAACAGTTCACATCCAAAATCAGCCCCGTTTACCGCCCATGTGGAGCCTCTGCCCCACACAGATATTTATAAATTAAGTCTCTCCGTTGGAGCATATCATGACAAACACACCCTCCTCCCGCGCCCTCGCACTTGAGACCCTCGCGGGTGTCAGCCGAGGCAAATACGGCAACATCGCCGTAGATACCGTCCTGCGCCGCTCAAGCCTCTCCGAGGCCGACCGCCATTTGTTCACCGCCCTTGTGTACGGTGTCATTGAGCGGCAGGTGACGCTGGATTTTCTCATAGACCAATTCTCGGATCGCCCCACCGACGCTTTGGACGAGCAGCTTCGTCTTTCGCTTCGTATGGGGCTATACCAGCTGATATACATGGATCGCATCCCCGATCACGCCGCCGTAGGTGAGACCGTGGCCCTTCTGCCCAAACGCACGCGGGGCTATGCCAACGCCATCCTCCGTGCCTATCTCCGCTTTGAGAACGCTCTGCCCGAGGGCTCTCCTCGAGAAAACAAGCTAAAAACCCCTGAGGCATGGGCTCACCGTTTTCCTGTCCTGAAAGAAAAAGCAAGTGCCGATAAAGGCTTTATTCCCGAAACAGTAGCCTACGGTATACCCCTCGCCATGCTGAATGCCTATATAGACGCTTTGGGTTACACCGAGGCCTGTGCCGCTTTGGACGCCCTCAGCCACAAGCCCCCCTTGACCCTGCGGGTCAATTCCCTGCACATCACTGTCAAGGACTTGTCTGCCCGTTTGACCGAACGGGGACTTCCCGCCTCAACGGGTCTTTACTTATCCACCGCTTTGCGTCTGCCCGCCAGCGGCGACGTGACCCACCTGCCCGGCTTTGAAAGCGGTGATTTCTTTGTTCAAGACGAGGCCTCTCAGCTTTGTGTTTCGGTTCTGGATGCACAACCCGAGGATATCGTCATTGACACCTGCGCCTGTCCCGGCTCCAAATCCTTTGGCATGGGCATCGGCATGAAAAACCGTGGTGAGATCCACGCCTTCGACCTCCACGAGAGCAAGCTGTCCCTCATCAAAACGGGGGCCGATCGTTTAGGGTTGTCGGTCATTTCGGTCGCCCGCCGCGACGCCAGAGATCCCGATCCCGCGCTCATGGGCAAAGCCGACCGCGTGCTTTGCGACGTTCCATGTTCAGGGCTGGGCGTTATGGCCAAAAAGCCCGAGCTGCGCCACAAGGATCTTTCCGAGTCTGCCAGACTCCCTGCCATCCAAGCCGACATTTTGGAAGCAAGCGCAAAATACGTCAAAGACGGAGGCGTGCTGGTATATTCCACCTGCACCATCCTGCCTACGGAAAATCAGCAAGTGGTCTCCGCCTTCCTCAAAAATCATCCCGAATTTACGGCAGAGGACTTTATGATCCCCGCCCAAGACCCCGCCGTCGCCTCGGTCGAGTCTCACGACGGTATGGTCACTCTGCTCCCTCACCGTCATGGTACCGACGGATTCTTCATCGCCAAGCTCAGAAAAACGAAAAGGAACCAACGCTGACATGAATGCAAACAATTCAAATCGTGCTAAGCTCACCCTCCCTCCCGTCATCGCAGGTATCATCGGAGATCGGACGCTGACGCGCCGTATCATCGGCCGAAACAGTCAACGCGTCTATGCGGTGGGGAAAGATCTTTACCTCAAGATATCATCCAATCTGGGAGAGCTGCGCCGTGAACGCGACATCGATATCTGGCTGGAAGGAAAGCTCCCTCTCGGCATGACGGTTCCCCGTGTAGGCGCTTACGATGAAGTGACCGATCCTAAGGACGACACCACCTACGGTTATCTTCTGACCACAGCCGTGCACGGCACCCCCGCCAGCTCTCCGCCTTATATCAAGGATGCTGTCCGCTTATGTGATCTTTTGGCAGAGGCTCTGCACATCTTCCACAGCCTCTCCATCAAAGGCTGTCCCGCGGCGTCCGCCGAAAGCACCCACAAAACCCTCATCCACGGCGATTTCTGCCTTCCCAATATCATTCTGCATCGCAGTCGGGTCAGCGGCTTCGTTGATCTCGGACAGGTGACCGTGGGAGATCCCTGGGAGGACTACGCCTGGTGCCTGTGGTCGCTACAATACAATCTGAAGACCAATGCCTATCACCCATTACTTCTCGATAAGTTAGGCATCGCCTTCGCTCCCGAAAAATACAAAAAATATATTCCTTACGAAAATTGATATACAAGGAGTGCCCTATGAACGATCTCCTGTCCTGCCTGCCCGAGGAGCTGGAAGCCCTGCTTCTGTCCGTAGGCGAACCAAAATACAGGGCGAAGCAAATGTTTCCCCAGCTTCACCGTGGGCTGTCTCCCGACGAGATGACCAATATCGGCAAGGCGACCCGCGAAAAACTCTCGGCCGTGGCTTCTTATCATCTGCCCAAGGTGCGCAGAAAGCTGGTCAGCGCCCTGGACGGCACCGTCAAATATCTTTTTGAGCTATCCGACGGTCATTGCGTGGAGTCGGTGGTCATGACCTACAACCACGGCCGAACCATTTGCATTTCTTCTCAAGTGGGCTGTCGCATGGGGTGTAAGTTCTGTGCCTCCACCATCGGAGGCAAGGTGAGAGACCTGCTCCCGGGCGAGATGCTGGGACAGATCATCGCCGCCCAAAAGGATCTTTCCGAGCGCATCTCCAACGTGGTCATGATGGGCATTGGCGAACCTCTGGACAATTATGACAACGTAGTAAAATTCCTTACCCTGGTCAGCCATCCCGACGGCCTCAACATCGGCTACCGCCACATCTCCCTGTCCACCTGCGGCGTGGTCAGCGGCATTTACAAGCTGGCCGAGCTGAACCTGCCCTTGACTCTGTCCATCTCCCTTCACGCCGCCGATGATGATACCCGCTCCTCCATCATGCCCGTCAACAAGCGCTGGGGCGTGGACGAGCTGCTCACCGCCTGCAAGGACTACTACGGCGTCACAGGCCGCCGCCTCTCCTTCGAGTACACCCTCATTTCGGGCAAGAACGACACCACCGCCCAAGCCGTTCATCTGGCCAACGTACTAAACCGCCATCTTCGCACCCGAAATTCCACCATGCCCATCCACGTCAACCTCATTCCCGTCAACGAGGTCACCGAGACGGGCTTTGTCCACTCTTCCCCCGAGGCCGTATCCGCTTTTGCCAAAACACTTGAAAAGCACGGCATCCGTGCCACCGTCCGCCGCACCTTAGGCAGCGATATCAACGCCTCCTGCGGTCAGCTCAGACGCGAGGACAACGATGGCCGTCCTTCCTCATCTTGAAAGGAGCACCCCTATGTCTCTTCCCTACCGTCAAATTCACCTGGACTTTCACACCTGTGAACATATCGGCGGCATCGGCGCGACGTTCTCACGCGAAAATTTTAAAGAAGCCCTCACCGTCGGCCACGTAAATTCCATCACACTTTTTTCCAAGTGCCATCACGGCTGGTCCTACCATCCCACAAAGGTAAATCTCCCCCATCCGCACCTTTGCTGTGATCTTTTAGGGGAACAACTGGCTGTCTGTAAGGAACTGGGCGTCCGTACCGAGATCTACATCTCCGCGGGCTTTGCCGAGCAGTACGCCCACCGTCATCCCGAGCATCTCCGTTGCGAACGGGGCGGCTATTGGGGTGATTTCGATGTCGATGCAGGCTATCATCGCCTCTGCTTCGGCACAGGCTATCTCGACCAACTCACTGCCGAGATCGAAGAAGTGCTGACCCGCTACAAGGGACAGTTCGACGGTCTTTTCCTGGACATCATCGGCATGGTGCCCTGCTTCTGTCCCGATTGTATCAAAGGCATGACCAAAATGGGTCTTGACCCTGACAGCGATGCCGACGCATGGAAATATGCCCGCGTGGTCTACGATCGCTATACCGCCCGCGTGGCCGAAACCGTGGAGCGCATCATTCCCGGTCTGCCCATCGTCCACAATGACGGCGGTGCTATCTTCCAGGGACGCGATATCGCCTTCAAGAACCAAGGCCACTTTGAGCTGGAATCGCTACCCACAGGCGGTTGGGGCTACGATCATTTCCCCCGCGCCGCCGCCTATGCCCGCACCTTGGGGCGGGATTTCCTCGGCATGACGGGCAAGTTCCATCTAACCTGGGGCGAGTTCGGCGGCTTCAAGCATCCCAACGCTCTGCGCTACGAGGCTGCTTTGGCCAACGCCTGCGGTGCGCGCTGCTCTGTGGGAGATCAGCTCCATCCCGACGGTCAGTTTGATCTCTCCACCTATACGCTCATCGGCACGGCTTACGCCGAGGTGGAGCAGAGAGAAAATTATCTGGACGGTTCTTCCCTTTTGGCTGATATCGGTCTGCTTTCCGCCGAGAACTTCCGCAACATTTGCCCCAATGCGCTCCCCGAGGGAATCAAGCAGGATCTGGGCGCCAACCGCGTCATGCTGGAGGGTCACTATCTTTACGATATCCTGGATCCCGAGGCAGATTTCAGCAAATACCGTCTGCTCATCCTGCCTGACACCATGGAGATCCCCGAGGGTGCTCTGCGGGATAAGCTGAACGCCTATCTGGCACAGGGCGGCAAGCTCCTGCTGACAGGCAGATCAGGCACCTATGACGGCAAGTTCGTCTTTGATTTCGGCGCGGATTTCGGCGGAGAAGGAGCGTTCCGTCCCGCCTATCTCAAGCCCACCTACGAGCTTGCCCCCAACGGCAACACCGCCTATGTCATGTATAGCCGCAACTATAACGTCAGCTTCCGCGAGAACTGCAAGTCGATCTCCCACCCCGTCATCCGTCTGGACCCTCCCTTTAACCGTGCGCCCCGAAAATTCTGTTCTCATTACCATACTCCCTACGACCGCTGTGCCATGTCCCCCGCTTCTGTGATCACCGAAAATATCGGTTACATCGGCTGGGAGATCTTCACAGAATACGCAGAAAAAGGCAGCGTCCATCTGCGAAACGTGGTGATAGATATGATCAATGCGCTTCTTGGTGACGAAAAGACCCTCATCACCGACCTGCCCTCCTGCGGTGTCACTTCAGTGGCCGTCCGTAAGATCAACAACGGGATTCAGCTCGTTCATCAGCTCGTTTACGCCATACCCAAGGTGAGAGGCAATGGCGTGGAGATCATTGAGGATCTGCCCTTCACCCCCGACGTGAGCTGCACCCTGCGCGTTCCATCCCCTCCGCAGCGGGTGTATCTGCTTGACGGCACCAACCTGTCCTATGAATATAAGGACGGCACGGTGACTTATACCGTTCCCTCTTTCTCTTGCTCGACGATGGTGGTTGTAGAGATGTGACAACCCACGAAGCTATTGTGAAAGGAGCGACACAATGTTTCAAAAAATCACTGAGATTAACGAAAAAAGAAAGCTTTCCAAATTTTCAACAAATTTTTCCAATCATCACGCACTGAAGCCCATCAAAGCCTTTACCATCGGTGAGATAGATATAGCGGAATTTCTCCGACTGTTTACAGAGACAGATGAAATCGCCGATTATCTGGATTCCATCGTGGACTACATGGAAAAGTATGACATCCCGATCCAGCGCCGCACGATCATGATGAAAAACGCAAATCAAAACAAACCCTTCGCCGCCCGTTCCCATGTGGAACAGTATATCAAAGTTTATGCCCAATCATTCCGCACGCTTTCAAACGAGTGGAAAGTGAATCCGCCCAAGGTCAGCACACACTTAAAAACGCTGTCGCCCCTTACAGCATACGGTGCTTACGAAATACACAACATCATTGCGGATTTTTACTATCAATTCGACCAGACTTCGGAAAGAACCGAAAAATATCATAATGAATTCGAATTCATATTGGATACGCTTCCCGGGTATCTGTCGGGCGGAGTATCTGCGGAAAATTACGTGAGCCAATTTATTTTACCCAAATATCCGCCCTCCATGAAAAAGGGAGAACGGAAGCGGATGATAAAAGAAGAGATCAAAATAGCCTTCCCAAGAGATTGCAAGGGGTACCCCCGTTGGCTCCAAAGTCCCGAATGGCCTATGGGCTCTAACGGAAAGCCCGCGGCATACGTTGGACAAAAAGCCTTCACCGAGTATTCCGAATATTACTTTAGAGATACAACCACGAATGCCCAATTAACAATCACACAGTGGTGGTAAACAATTCAATTTGACACCCTGAACAGATACAATTCAAAAGAAGAAGGAGATCATACCATGTCCCACATCACAAATCTGCAAGCCGCCATGAAAGAAAACGGCACCGAGGCCGTCATTGTTTCCTCTGAGATCAACCAGAGATATCTGTCGAATTTCGCATACACCGACGGCTTTATGCTCATCCTGCAGGACGAAGCTATCCTGCTCACCGACTTCCGCTACATCGAGGCGGCCAAAGCCATCGTGGATCAGTCCGAATGTCAGGTCATCATGCCCGATACCCGTATGCTGGCTTACGTCAAAAAGCTCTTGGAGGACAAGAAGATCAAGGCCCTTGCCTTTGAAGAGTCCGAGGCTTCCTATGCCCTCTATAACCGTCTCCGCGACACCTTTGAGGGTGTTGAGGTCGTGGCAGGCGGCTCTGCCATGATCGAAAAGCTCCGTCTCTTCAAGGACGAGGAAGAGATCAAGGCCATGACCCGCGCCCAAGCCATCACCGATGCCGCCTTTGCTCACATTTTGAACTTCATCAACCCCGACCGCACCGAGCTGGAAGTAGCCTTGGAGCTGGAATTTTTCATGCGCGCCCACGGTTCTGAAGGTACGGCCTTTGAGACCATCGCCGTTTCGGGCTCCAACTCCTCCCGCCCCCACGGCGTGCCCCGCGACGTAAAGCTGGAAAAGGGCTTCTTCACCATGGACTTCGGCGCCCGCGTGGACGGCTACTGCTCCGACATGACCCGTACCGTGGTCATCGGCAAGGCTGACGAGGAAATGAAGCGCCTCTACAACACCGTCCTGGAGGCACAGACCGCGGCCATCAAGTCCCTCCATGCAGGTATGAAGTGCGCCGATGCCGACAAGATCGCCCGCGACATCATCGATAATGCGGGCTACAAGGGCTGCTTCGGTCATAGTTTGGGTCACGGTGTGGGTCTCTTCATCCACGAAAGTCCCCGCCTGGCAGGTTCTATGCCCGAAACCGAGATCCTGCGCCCCGGCCACGTGGTCACGGTAGAGCCCGGCATCTACATTGAGGGCAAATACGGTTGCCGCATCGAGGATATGGTCACCGTTCTTCCCGACGGCACCATCCACGATTTCACCCAAAGCCCCAAAAAGCTCATTGAGCTTTGCTAAGACTAAAAAAACACCTGACAACGCGTGCAAAATTAGCGGAGAAATTATTGTCGGTTGGTTAATAATTGCTCCGCAGTAAACAAATAATAACCCCGACAGATTTTTAACGGTCTGTCGGGGTTACCTATTATTTCAATACAATACCTTCTGCGTTTATGCGAATTGAGTAAAATAAATTGAAAACTTCCTCTTGCGGATTTATCGTGCAATACATGTTTATCAAACGCCTTTTCCCAACTCTTCGGTCAAGTATAGCAAAAATACGGACGATCATATCTTC
>JAFTIL010000080.1 GCA_017456905.1 Clostridia bacterium | reverse complement strand
CACGCCCGTTATCTCACCACCCAGGACCCAATGGAACTGGCCAGCTACTGCATGATCGACATTGACACCGAGTTTGTCAAGAAGGTAAAGGATGGCGACATCATGGTGGCCGGAGCCAACTTCGGATGCGGCTCCTCACGGGAGCACGCCCCCATCGCCATCAAGGCCAGCGGCGTCTCCTGCGTCATCGCCAAGACCTTCGCCCGTATCTTCTACCGCAACGCCATCAACATCGGCTTCCCCATTCTGGAATGTCCCGAGGCGGCGGAAAAGATCAACGCGGGTGACGAGGTCACCGTGGATTTTGATACGGGTGTGATCACCGACCTGACCACGGGCGAAACCTTCAAGGCCACCGCTTTCCCCGCCTTCATCAACGGCATCATCGAAAACGGAGGACTTCTGCCTTATCTCAAAGCCAAGCAGGCAAAGGAGAACTGAATCATGAACTACAACATTGCTCTCATCAAGGGTGACGGTATCGGCCCCGAGATCGTGGACGGCGCGGTTGCCGTTCTCCAAAAGATCGGCGAAAAGTACGGTCATACCTTTAATTTTACCGAATATCTGGCCGGCGGTTGCGCCATTGACGCCACGGGTAAGCCTCTCCCCGAGGAGACCGTGGAGGGCTGTAAGAACAGCGACAGCGTCTTGCTCGGTGCTGTGGGCGGCCCCAAGTGGGACACCCTGCCCGGTAACATCCGCCCCGAAAAGGCGCTGCTTGGTCTGCGCGCCGCCCTGGGCGTATACACCAACCTGCGCCCCGCCAAGATCTACCCCGCGCTGAAATCCGCCTGCACCCTCCGTCCTGACATCATTGACCGCGGCTTTGACATGGTCATCGTCCGCGAGCTGACGGGCGGTATCTACTTCGGCGAGCGCGGCAGACGGGAAGGCAAGTACGGCCCCGAGGCCTACGATACCGAGGCCTACAGCGTCATGGAGATCGAGCGCATTGCCCGCATGGCCTTTGAGACTGCCCGCAAGCGTCGTGGCTCGGTCATCAGCATCGACAAGGCCAACGTGCTGGAGACCTCCCGCCTGTGGCGCGAGACGGTTCACCGTATCGGTGAGCAGTATCCCGATGTGACCTGCGAGGATATGCTGGTAGATAATACCGCCATGCAGCTTGTCCGTGATCCCTCCCGCTTTGACGTGGTGGTGACCTCCAATATGTTCGGTGACATCCTTTCCGACGAGGCCTCCCAGATCACGGGCTCTATCGGTCTGCTCGCTTCCGCCTCTTTGGGCGACTCCAAGTGCGGTCTCTACGAGCCCATCCACGGCTCTGCCCCCGACATTGCAGGTCAGGACAAGGCCAATCCCATCGCCACTATCCTCTCCGCCGCCATGATGCTCCGCTACGCCTTCGATCTCAACGACGAGGCCAACTGCATCGAGGCCGCCATCGACAAGGTGCTGGCCGACGGCATCCGCACTGCCGACATCGTAGGCGACAGCGGCGCCACCCCCATCGGCTGCAAGGCCATGACTGAGGAGATCATTAAGAGACTGTAAGGAGTACGCAAGGGGCGTTGCCCCTTGATCCCACTCGGAACCTTTTGCAAAAAGGTTCCGAGACCTCCAAAAACTTTTAATAAAAAGAATGGATCAAGAGATCAGATCCCGATTTTTCGTAGGGGCGAACTGCGTTCGCCCGTTACTATCAAAATTCATGAATTGCAGGTGCTCATATGTATAAACTCACCGCCCGCCTCCTGCTCTATTCAGACCTCGGCGGAGATTCCATCCTGGAAGAATTCAGCCACATCTTTGAAGCCCTCGACCGCGGACAGACCGACAAGGACACCGCCACCCACAAGATCTACACCCAGATCAAGCGTCTCCTTGACCTCTCCACCGCCTATGGCTTCGACGGCAACCTCTGGCAGAACTATCTCACCTTCCTGCTGGTCACCAATGAAAACTCCTTCACTTTGACCGCCGAACGGGCAGATAACCGCGAGCGGGGAAGCGTCCATGAGTTTGCCGAGCAGGACTTTGAGGTGTTCCGCCAGCTCTTCCACTATGATTTCACCGAGATCGAAAGCAAGCTGTTCGTTGACTGCTTCACACGCATTACAAATTACAAGGCCATCCCCAAGCGCGCCTGCCTCTATAACAAAAACGTCAGCGAAAAGGTCAGAACCCTGTCTCAAAAGCTGGCCGAGGCACAGAACGGACGCGAGATGTCCGACCTGATCCTTGACCATTATCATAGCTTCGGCGTGGGAATGTTCGGCCTCAATCGAGCCTTCCGCATCCGCAACGAAGGGAACGGATTGGAATTTTTGCCCGTCAGCAACGCAGAGCCCATCCGGCTTTCCGACCTCGTGGGCTATGAGCATCAGAAGGCACAGCTGGTGGCCAACACCAAGGCCTTTGCCGAAGGGAAGCGCGCCAACAACGTTCTGCTCTACGGCGACGCGGGTACGGGAAAATCCTCTTGCATCAAGGCGGTGTTGAACGAGTATTATGACCAAGGCCTCCGCATGATCGAGATCTACAAGCATCAATTCCGCGATCTGTCCGCTGTCATTGCCGCCATCAAGAACCGCAATTACCGTTTCATTATCTATCTCGATGATCTCTCCTTTGAGGAGCATGAGATCGAATATAAGTTTCTCAAGGCCGTCATTGAGGGCGGTGTGGAAACAAGACCAGAAAACGTCCTGATCTACGCCACTTCCAATCGCCGCCACCTCATCCGTGAGACCTGGGGTGACCGTGCGGATATGCAGCACGATCCCGATCAGGAGATCCACCGCTCGGATACCATTGAGGAAAAGCTGTCTCTTTCCGCTCGCTTCGGCGTGACCATCAATTTCTCCAGCCCCGACAGGGAACTGTTCTATAGCATTGTCCGTACCCTTGCCGAGCGTGAGGGCATCGACATTGACGAGGAGACCCTCCGCCGAGAAGCTAACCGCTGGGAGCTTCGCCACGGCGGCCTCTCGGGACGTACCGCCAAACAGTTCGTTGATCATTTGGCGGGGACATGGAATAAAGATTAAAAGGAAATCATTATGAACACACTTTCTTTGGATAAAATCTATCAAGCCGCCTTTGTCCTCAAGGCTGTTGCCCGTAAGACAGACCTGATCCTGGCTGAGAAGCTTTCCCCCGATCATTCGCTATACCTGAAAACCGAAAATCTCCAGGTCACGGGCAGCTTCAAGCTCCGCGGCGCTTACTATAAGATCAGCCAACTGTCGGATGCCCAGAAAAAGGCGGGCATCATCGCCTGTAGCGCAGGTAATCACGCCCAAGGTGTCGCACTGGCCGCCACCCGCATGGGCATCAAGTCCACCGTCTGTATGCCCGACGGCGCCCCCATCAGTAAGGTGGAAGCGACCAAAGCCTTAGGTGCTGACGTCTGTCTTGTGCCTGGCGCTTATGACGATGCCTACGAGGAAGCTTGCCGTCTTGTCAAAGAGACGGGCGCCACCTTTATCCATCCCTTTGACGATGACGAGGTCATCGCGGGACAGGGAACCATCGGTCTTGAAATTTTGGATCAACTTTCCGACGTGGAGGCGGTCATCGTCCCCATCGGCGGAGGCGGTCTGATTGCAGGTGTGGCCTATGCCATCAAGCATCTGCGCCCCGACGTCAAGGTCTACGGCGTCCAGGCCGAGCAGGCCCCCGGTATGTATAAGAGCTTCAAAGAGGGCGAAATTGCTTCTCTTGACAGAGTTTCTACCTTCGCTGATGGTATTGCCGTCAAGCATCCCGGTGAAAATACATACAACATCATCAAAGAATATGTGGACGATATCGTCACCGTTTCCGAGGACGAGATCGCTACCGCCATTTTAGCTCTCATCGAAAAGCAAAAGTTGATTTCCGAAGGAGCAGGTGCCGTCAGCGTGGCAGCCGCCATGTTTGGCAAGCTTCCCATTCAAGGGAAAAAGACGGTCTGCGTTGTTTCGGGCGGTAACATTGACGTGAACATCCTGTCTCGCGTTATCACCCGCGGTCTTGTTAACAGCGGCCGTAATGCTACTCTCCAGATCGCGTTGGAAGACAAGCCCGGACAGCTCGTGGGGGTCAGCACCATCATTTCCCGGTGCGGCGGTAACGTTGTCAGCGTTCACCACGAGCGTTCAGATGCCAATATGGCCATCGCCAGTTGCTTCCTCAAGATCGGCATGGAAACCCGTGACTTCGCTCAAATCGAAGAGATCAAAACAAAACTCACCGAAGCAGGCTTTAAGCTTGTATAAGAAATGGAGATTACCATGAAGCAGATTTCTACCACCAACGCCCCCGCCGCCATCGGGCCTTATTCTCAAGCTCTTCGGACGGGGAACATGATGTTCGTCTCAGGTCAGATCCCTGTAGATCCTGCCACGGGACTGATGGCTGACACTATCGAGGCTCAGGCCGCACAGTCACTCACCAATTTGAAAAACATTTTGGCCGCCGAAGGTCTTTCCATGAAGAACGTTATCAAGACCACCGTCTTTCTTGCTGATCTCGCTGATTTTGCCAAGGTCAACGCCGTATATGAAACTTTCTTTGAGGCACCTTATCCCGCACGTAGCTGTGTGCAGGTAGCCGCCATTCCCAAGGGCGCAGGCGTGGAGATCGAGTGCATCGCCGTGGTTGACTGATATTTTGGACTTTCCCTCATACTGCAAGGCTGTTGCGTGAGGCTCTCCGCAATAGCCTTATGTTTATTTAGAGAGATAAATTTTTGTGTAGCGGCTAAGGGGGTGCAGGGGCGAAGCCCCT
>JAFTIL010000079.1 GCA_017456905.1 Clostridia bacterium | reverse complement strand
CTGACGAATCGGCGGCACTTTCTTTGGCACTTCTTCACAAATATTCTTCACGTAGCTCCTGCTACGCGTGCGAATTTTTGTTCGAATTGCCTAACAAATTGCTCGCCGCTCGTTCAGCGATACAGTTTTTAGAGATGCCCAACAATTTATCGTCTCACTCTTCTTCTTTTCCCACGAAAAAGTTTTTCAATAAAAAATTTACACTCCGCATAATATGAGGCCATGTTTTTGCGTTATAGTAAACAGAGGGGCAGAGCATCCGCCCCATCTTCCAAAAAGGAGGAGAACGCCTGTGGCAGATCAAGACGAAAAAATCATTGAATTATACTTTGCCCGTGACGAGGAAGCCATCCGCGCCACCGACAAGGTCTATGGCAACTTTTGTACGTCCCTTGCTATGAACATACTGCACAACAAGCCCGACGCCGAAGAATGTGTCAGCGATACCTATATTAAGGTGTGGCAGACCATCCCACCTAAACGGCCGCCATCTCTGAAAACCTATCTCGCCCACATCACGCGGAACTTGGCTATCTCCCGATACAGAAAACGCCACGCCAAGCGGCGGGGCGCGGGGCTGGAGATCCCCTTGTCCGAGTTGGAGGAATGTCTGCCCGCTGTGGAGCAAAATACCGAGCTCAAGGAGATCCTGAACGATTTCGTGGTGAGACTGCCCGAGCTTGACCGCAAGCTGTTCGTGGGGCGGTACTGGTACGCCTACGACCTGTCGGTTTTGTCCAAGGCCTACGGGCTTGCCCCCAACACCATCGCCCAGAGACTATACCGTATGAGAGAAAAACTTAGGGTCATTCTCACGGAAGGGGGGTATTCGGTATGACAAACCGTATGACAAGCCTTGATCTGTTCGAACAATTCGACGGCCTGAACGACCTCTTTATTGCCGAGGCCGAGATCCCCGAAGCCCACAAGTCTGTTACGGTACTGCCTATGCCCCGGCAAAAGGGAAGATTTTCTCAATTTATCAACAGCGGTTGGGGCGTAGCCCTTGTCTGCGCTTTGGTGGCCGTGAGTGTGATGGGCGGTATCATTTGGGCGGGGTTCAACGCGGGGCACGTGACGCCTGCGGGTGCCCGGCCCACCGAGGACTTGACCTTTGAGCAGGAGACCATGGAGGACATCGATCCGCCCGCCGCTGAGATCGCGGCCCAGGCGCCCAAGATTGAGTGGGAGAAGCCCGTCAAATCGGTGCAATCCACGGCATTTTACAGTTTGATGACCTATAATTTGATTGCAGCAGGGGATTATCAAGTCACTGAGATCACCCTGGCCACCCATGCCGATGACACCCGAACCCTCATGTTCCGTCTCATCAACCGTGAGACCTTTGAGGTCATGGCGTACTATAGCTGGGATGCCACCGAGGGCAAGTGGGGGGTGATGGAGATTGGCGGCGCATTTGCCGTTTACCATACCACCGAAAAAGGCGCGATGACCACCATATGGTTTGATTTCTTTGTGTGGATGCCCGAGCTTGATCCCGCGACCTATGAGTGGGTGGGCACTTTTCACCCCACGATACTCCCCGATGAAAGCGGATCATATCTTTGGAAGCATCCCCGTGTGGAGGACACCCGGGAGTGGAGTCAATTCGTGCGCGAATTCTTTACGAACTATCCCACGGCCTATCTCTGTGTGGACGAAGCCTTGGGCGATCTTGCCTTCTATACCGAGGACAACCGCTATACCGACGGCTGGGAACGGATGCGGCTGTTCTGGCAGGATCTTTATATCCTTAATAGCGAGGAGACCACGGGAGGCCTCGAGATCGTGACCGAGGAAGTAGGACCCGAGGATGTGGTGACGGAGTGGGGAGAGCTTGATACACGGAAACCGGAGGTTACTTCAAATAATCTGGAATTTCCCATCGAACCGGAGACGGCCAAACCGAAGCCGGAGACCACCGATAACGGTCTTGAACCTCCCACCGAGCCCGAGGTTGTGACGGAGATGGTCATGCCCCCCTCGGGGCCTGCCTCGGATGACCTTGAATTTTACATCACCCAAGACGTGGGAAACGTGGACTTTTCAGATCACGCCGAGATCTATGGCTGGTTCGGTGCACGGGAATTTTTAGGCAAGGGCTATGAGACTGTTCCTGTTGAGGGCAGCACGCCCGTCCATCCCGAGCATTACGTATCTTACGTCATCGGCGCATATCCCGACGAGTCTGATGGCGGTCAATTCGTGACGATGATCGTCATCACGGATCCGCAAGTAGAATACTATAATCTCACGGTTAATTCCTCGGCCGAGGCATTCCGAGAGACCCTTGAGGGGCTGGGGTATACCGTGAAGATCTCCATCAATTCCAACGGAGAGATCTTTTCGGCAGAGAAGGGCAACCTGTCGGTGTATCTTTACCGAGGGGAGAACGTGCAGGCCAAGATCACCATTACCGCCGCCGTGTCCAATCGGGAAGGTATCATTTATTAACTTCATGTCATAAGATAGGGCTGATGCGTTTGCATCAGCCCCATTGTTATCTTCTTCTGATCTCCCCGCAAGCTATCTTCACCCCCGCGTTCCCCGCAGGCTGGCTCGTGAAATCGTCAAGTCCGGCATGGAGGATGACGGTTCTGCCCACGATCTCCTCCACCGAGAAGCGATCGGTCAGAAAAGCAGAGAAGGCATAGCCGTCGGAATTAAAGACGGGCGGCAGGTCGCCCGCATGGTAGGGATGGGGACAGCTGTCAGGATTATAGTGACTTCTCACGTTTGCAAAAGGATCCCTCGTATTTCCCGTGCAGGAATTTCCCTCGTGAATGTGGAAGGCGTAAATGGGGATGGCGCAGGGATCGTTCAGCATCGGCAGTCCCATAAGCTCTGCAACTACCAAAACACCGTACAAGGTCTGATAAAACCGCACCTGCCCTTGGATATCGGGATATCTGTTACTCCCCCGTATGTTGGCAAAGGCATGGGGACGTCCTCTGAATAGCCCCGAAAAATTAGGAAATGCTTGGTTTCTGTTCATGCTACACCTCACGTGTTTTTCAACAGTTTATGCGGGTGCGTGCCATGGTGACAGCTTCAAACCGCCTTCCCGGAGGGCAAGACGAGGCAAACGACATAATAAATTCAAAAAAGTCATATTGAGTTCATAATTTCTCGGTATAATGAGGCATAGCCTGTAGCTGCCCGGAAAGATCGAGAGAGGAGATGCCATGAATATGATGCTTTCTAAACTGAGAAATGCGCTTGCTATTGCGCTGGTTGCCTTACAGATCCCCATGCTGATGCTTTGGAAGATCACCTATGACACCGTTAAGCTTGCCTGTCACAAATTAGAGATTGTGCCGAGTGGGCGCTATACGTTAGAGCTCCAAAGAGAACTGCTCGGAGAGGCCATAGTAACCCACCTGCCCGTGATCTTGTCTTTGGTGGTATGTTTTGTCCTTTCCATCTTGAGTTTGATCTTTGTGATAAAGCGCAAGGGGGGCATGGGCATCACCGGGGTTTGCTTTAACGCAGTATCGCTGGTTGCCTGTGGGTTTGTGCTCTACGTATTCGCCGTTCATTCCGACATGTTTAACTTAAGCGAATTTATGTTTTTTCGCTATTTCATGGGCTCTGAACTCAATCTGACCCGAATCATTCCTTTTTGGCATGCGATTAAATATATTTTCTTGGGTTTACATATGGCGGCCAACGCCGCTCTTGGCGGCTTAGGGATTGCCGAGGTGATGATACAGAAAAAGGCTGTACCTATTATGGCTCAAGAAAAGGAGGTTGCTGATGTTTAAAATCAAAGTCGCCAATTTACATTGGATCGATAATCAGGATGGAGCCGAAGACAAGTGTCTGCACGGCCACGCATGGGTGCAGATTGGTGATGAAATTTTGGAATTTGAAAATGCAACAGTCAGCGCGACGGCGTTTTATTTGCTGAAATCATTGGAAAGAAGTGACCCCAACGATTATCGCTTGGGGATTCAGTATTTGCCTTGTTGTGGTTTTGATATGCTTTTTTGGCAGGGAGAGGTTGTGATCTGCGGTTGTCCCAACGGCGTGGACTGGTTGGTGTACCACGAAGACGGCATGATCCGCCTTGTTACCGAAAACCACCACGAAACAATTATTCCTTTTGAGGAATATCAAAAAACTGTATGTGCCTTTGCAGACGAGATCGAGGCCTTCTATCAGAATGCCAAGGAAAAGGTACTCGATGATGAGGAAGAACGCGAGGTCTATACCGCCTTCTGGAAGGAATGGCATCAAATCAGAGCCAAGTTTGCATAAAAATACGCCCAACGGTTTTGACCGTTGGGCGTTTATTTTTACAGCAAATACGTGGGCATCTTCTGACCGATCTTCACCTTATCAGAAGGCTTCTTTTCGTCGTGACCGATGACGGCGGCCACCGTCTCGGGAGCCACGTTGGAAAGCACTGCGGTGGCAGGCTCTTCAGCCTTGGGAGCGGCCGTCTTGGGGGCAGCAGGCTTCTTGGCGGCGGTGGTTGTCTTTTTCGTACCGGCAGAAGCGGTGGTTTTCTTGGCACCTGCGGAGGCGCTCTTCGTAGCGGGCTTCTTTGCGGCCGTTTTTGTTGCGGGCTTTTCAGCGGGCGCAGGGGCTTCGACGGGGGCTTCAACCTTTACTTCTTCCGCAGACGCGGTCTCGGTGGCCTTGGCCACTCTCTTCTGGATGCTATCCTTACCGATGGGCATAATTCATAACCTCCTTGGTGAGTTCAAGATATTCCTGGGCGGCACGGCTGGACTTTTTGTAAGCCATGACGGGCAGACTGTTTTCCTGGGACCATTCAATGGTGGAGTCGATGCGGATATAGTTGTCAAACAGGCGGACGTTCTCGAGGGATCCCAGCACCTCCATGGCCTGCTTGAACTGGTTCTTTCTCTCGTTGGCCTTGGTGACCACGATGCCCATGATGGAGAGATCGGGGGCCAGTCTTTGGAGCTTTTCGTAGAACTCAAAGAGGTTGGCGATGCCGAACAGACCCCAAGGGGATGCCTCCACGGGAATAATCAGGTAGTCCGAGGCGCACATGATGTTCATGACCCAACAGCCCAGGGTAGGCGGCGCGTCAATGAGGATATAGTCGTAGGTACCTGCCTCCTTGATCTTGGCAAGGCCTTGCTTCAAAATGAACTCTCTCTGCCACATGGTAAAGAGGTCAACCTCGATACCGCTCATGAGGGTAGAGGAGGGAATGAGATCCAGCCCCTCGTAAGCCGTGTGACGGATATAGGGGGTCAGCTCCTTTTGTCCCTTGATGGCAGTGTAGAGGTTTTGGCCGCTCTCGGCAAAGCCCAAAGCCGTGTCCTCGTCGAAGTAGGACAGAGTCAGGTTCATCTGCATATCACCGTCGATGAGCAGAACCTTCTTGCCCTCAGTGACCATGCTGTAACCTACGTTGGCGCAGGTGGTGGATTTGCCGCTGCCGCCTTTGTTGTTGGCGAAACAAATAACCTTGGTTTGAGCCATGAATGACCTCCTGAGATTTACTATGGGGCTTTGCCCCATGCCCACCAAAAACCTTTTTGAAAAAAGGTTTTTGAAATTCCCAAAACTTTTTAAAGGGATATTTTTTGAAGTTCTTGAAGGGAGTCCAGAGGGAAACATCTTTCAAGAAGTTTTCCTTTGGCGTCTCTTCATGTCGGCAATGCATCGGGGGCGTCGGTGGGTTCGCGGAGGTAGTCGATGATGGCCTCCAGGCCTTCGCCCGTATAGGAGCTACAGGGGAAGATCTTTTCGCAACCGCACAGACGGAGCCATCGCTCGGCCTGCTCTACGTTGGCACCCTCGCGATCAATGCCCGAGATGATACCGACAACCTCGCGGTTGACCATGCAGGTGCAGTTGGGCGGGAACACGCAGAAGGGCTCCTCTGCGCCGATGACCAGACCTACAATGTCGGCCTCGTAGGCGTATAGTGCCAGCGCCGCGCCTAACTTAGCCACCTCGGTGTACTCTCCGGGGGTGTCGATGATGGTGTTGTGATAGTTGATGTATTGGGTCTTGCAGTAGTGGACCTGTTCGCCTCTCAACGCTTGCGTCAGCGTCGTCTTTCCTGCCGCAACACGACCCATAAGAATCAGTTTTTTCATATAGTTATTATGGGGCTTTGCCCCATACCCCACCAAAAACCTTTTTGTAAAAAGGTTTTTGGATTTCCAAAACTTTTATAAAAAGATTTTTAAGATTTTTTGAAAGTTTTTGGGAGGTGCAGAACCCTTCTTTCAAGATGGGTTCTGCGCCGTCTCTTACGTCCTTGTCTTCTCGCAGACTGTGAATTTGAGGGTGTCGCGGAAATAGTCGCCGATGGCGGTAAAGGCGGAGTCCACCTCGGACACGCGGCCGGTGATGATGAGGGTACCGGAGAAACGATCCACGAAGCCGAGGTCAATGTTGGCCGACTTCATGGCGATATCAGCGGTGATGACGGCGGTCTCGGCGGGGCTGACGGTCAACACGCCGATGGCGGCGTGAGAGTAGTCCAGCTTGGGGTCAAGACCCAGCTTTTGATACAGGATGGGATCGGGGTTGGCGATGACGTGCAACAGGGTGATCTGCCGACCGGGCACCAGTTCTTGTACGATCCGCATTTTATCATGCATTTCAAGTTCTTTCATGGGAAAACCTTCCTTCTATGCGGTAGTCGGGTGGTTTGCGGTTGTAGGGGCGCACCGTGTGCGCCCGCGGGCGTTCAAAGAACGCCCCTACGGATATGAGGAAAATCGATTAGCCGCCGATCTGTACGCGGAGATGGCAGGTGAGACGCTGGGATTCCCGCTCGGCGGTCTCCTTGAGCATCTGCATATGGGCGGCGGTGGGAGGCGTGATGTGAGAGAGGGTGTACTCGCGGCCGATGCCCTCGTACTTGTCCTGTCCCAAACGGTGATAGGGAAGCAAGTGAAGCTCGTGAACGTTGGGCAAAGACTCGGCAAAGCGAGCAATAGCGGTGATCTCCGCAGGGGTGTCGTTGAATCCGGGAACCACAGGCACGCGGATGACCAAGTGGCTGGCGTGCTCGGCGATGTAACGGGCGTTGTCCAAAATCTTCTCGTTGGGCTGACCCGTAAAGGCCTCGTGCTTCACCGAATCCATGTGCTTGATGTCCATCATTATGTGGTCAATGTGAGGGATGAGACGGGCAACCACCTCGCGGTCAGCGAAGGCGGTGGTCTCAATGGCGGTGCTGAAGCCGTAGTTGTGACAGGCGCGGAGCAAAGCCTCGGCAAAATCCGGCTGAGCCATGGCCTCGCCGCCCGACAGGGTGATGCCGCCGCCGGAGCGCTGGTAGTACATTCTGTCCTTTTCCAGCTCTTCCATGAGCTCACGTACCGTGATATCCTGGCCTACCGTCTTGGTGACGCCATTCATGGTCAGCTCTTGGATCTTGTACTCTTGAGACTCGGGATTACAGCACCAGCGGCACCGCAGATAGCATCCCTTCAGGAACACAATGGTGCGGATGCCCGGGCCGTCGTGGATGGAGAAACGCTGTATATCAAAAATGCGACCTTTCTGGTCGTAGATGTTTTCCATGCTGAAACCTTTCTTGGGGCGTTGCCCCAAACCCCACCTGAAAACCTTTAAAAGGGTTCTGCTATGTGGGGAAAGGATGATCTATATTCTTTAGGGATTCTCTTTGAATTGCCCCTGATAGTTTAAGAAAACCATGATTTCTTTCGGGTATTCTATCACCCGGCTAAAATGTTTTTTGTTAAAAGTTTTGAGGGGTCAAGGGGAACTTTTTTAAAAGTTCCCCTTGCGTATTCCTATTAAAGCCCCGACTGCTCGGTACGGCTGATGATGTCGTCCTGGAGGGAGCGGGAGAGGGTGGTGAAGAGGGCAGAGTAACCTGCCACACGAACCACCAAAGTCTTGTAATTTTCGGGATGAGCCTGAGCATCCAGCAAAGTGTCGCGGGAGATGACGTTGTACTGTACGTGCATGCCCTTTTGATCGAAGAAGCCGCGCAGGTAAGCCACGAACTTCTCCAGGCCCATCTCACCCGCCAGGGCGGAGGGATGGAACTTCTGGTTCAGCAGAGTGCCGTTGGAGGCGTCGCCCAGATCCAAACGGGATACCGAGTTGGCGGTAGCCGTGGGACCCTTGACGTCGCGGCCCGACATGGGACCGACGCCGTCAGCGATGGGGGTGTTGGACAGACGGCCATCAGGAGAAGCACCTGCCTGGTGACCCAGCGGCACGTTGGCGGATACGGGATACAAGCCCGCGTGGAAGATACCGCCACGGGGATTGGAGTGTTGGAGCAGAGGCTTGGTGTAGGTCTGACCCACCTCGCGGGCGAAGAGGTCAACCTCGCGCAGATCGTTACCGTACTTGGGTACGTCGGCGATCAGTTTCAAAATCTCATCATAACGGGCTTTCTTTTCGGCAGGAATGGTGGCGGCCGTGCGGAAACTGTCGTAGAGTGCCTTGATCAGCGCCTCGTTGACGTCCACGCCGTCAGCATCCAGCATTTGAGCGGCGGCGGTGGTCAGCTCCAGAGCGCGCTTGGTAGTAGCACCCTTGCCGAAGTTGTCGGCCAAAGCCTGCTTCATCTCTGCCATGGAGATCACGCCGTCCTCAAAGACCAGCTTGCGCATGACGGCCAAGGAGTCGGCCACGTTGGCGATACCGAAGCCCTGAGGGCCTGTGAAGTTGTAATGGCAACCGCCCTCTTGAACGCTCTTGCCGTTTTGGATGCAATCGTCGATCATGCATGACTCGAAGGGCAGGGGGCAACGGGCGGCATGAGCCGCATCAACGGCGTTGTCGGCCTGGGCCATCATTTCAATGAAGAACGCCTGCTGCGTCTTGTATGCGTCGTAGAACTGCTCGAAGGAAGTCATTTCCAGCACGTCCATGGTCTTGGGACCGATCTGTTCGCCCTTGTCCATACCCGAGGAGAACACAAGCTCCAGGGGACGAACCATGTTGAAGAAGGCGGCGTCGTGCCAACCGTCAGTCTTGTGGACGGCGGAGGGCTCCACGCAACCGATGATGCAGTAACCGCGGGCATCCTCAAGGGTGTAGCCACGGGACATCATGGAGGGGATGATCACTTCGTCGTTGTAGAAGGCGGGAACGCCCATACCCTCGCGGGTGACGGCGGCGGCCTTGATCAGCAGCGAGTGGGGGGAGCCGTTCCAGACGCGGATGGACAGGGAAGGCTGGGGCAGACGCACGTGCATCTGAGCCTCCATGCACATATAGGACAGATCGTTGGTGGTGTCAAGACCGTGCTCATCCTGACCGCCAACAATGAGGTTTTGGAACAGACCGTAGCCTGCAAAGCCCTCGGCGGAGGCGGCGTCACGTACCTTGTTCAGGTCGTTGAGCTTGACCCAGATGCAGTCCAGAAGCTCCTGAGCGGCTTCATAAGTAATCTTGCCCTCGTCAAGGTCTGACTTGAAATAGGGGTACATATACAGATCGAAACGGCCGGGAGAGATGGAGTGACCCGAGGATTCCATCTGCATGAGCTGCTGTACGAACCAGAAGGCCTGGCAAGCTTCGCGGAAGCTGCGAGCGGGCTTGGCGGGAACGTGGTCACAAGCCTCAGCAATGGCAAGAAGCTCAGCCTTGCGGGTAGAGTCGGTGCACTCAGCGGCCTCGTGGAGCGCCAGATCAGAGTAACGGCGGGCGTAGGTGATCACAGCCTCACAGCTCTCAATGACGGCTTCCAGGAAGTTGCGGCGAGCGGCATAGTCGCCTTGTCCGCGGGAGAGCTTGGCGAGCTCTGCGCGTGCTTCATCGGCGATACCCCCGTAACCAATCTTAATGACCTTTTCGTAGTTTACGTTGACGTGACCGACACCGTTGTAGAAGTAGTTGCCAACGGTGAAAATACCGTGGTTCATAAATACGTCCAGTACCTCGGGATCCATGTTGGCGGCGGCCAGATCGCTGACGGTTTTGCCCTTCCAGTAGGGATGAACCGCCTCCAGACGGCGGATGGTATCGGGGGAGATGTAGAAGGGGTCAGCCTCACGGGTGGCGATGGTCTCGTACTCGGGAGGGAGCCACTCAAAGGAGAACTCGGGGAAAGTCTGGCATCCGCGGGGAGCCACAGAGTTGGAGCCGACGATCAGCTCGTAAGGGCGGATGACGATCGGGATGTTCTCAAGAATATGACGAAAAGCGGCAGAGCGACGCTTGATGAGGGGCAGATGCTCTGTCATCTTGTAGCTTTCTGTGATCAATTCAGCGCGGTCAGCCTCGATCTCGGGCATATTGGCGTAGAGATCAGCCACCAGCTTGGCAATACGGGGGCTCTTTTCAATGGTAAATTTGATTTCAGACATTGTAAAAACCTCAATTTATTTTAATTAAGAAAATGCCAAAGGAACTTTCTTGAAGAAGATTCCTCCGGACTCTTCAAAGAACGTTCTCAATTAGATTTTGAAGAGCGGAGTATTTTTTCTTGTTCTTGTTTAAAGTTCTTGGAAGTCATGAAACCTTCTTTCAAGAAGGTTTCATGCGGGGGACAGGGGCGGAGCCCCTCGTACTCCTCTTACAGTTGTTCCCAAAGCTCCTTATGGGGGGCGGGGATGACGGCAGAGTTACAGAAGAGACCCTGGTCCTTGGCGTGCTGTGCGCCGGCCTCTACGGCGGCGGTCACGTCGCCTACGTCACCGGTGACAAGGACCATACCCTTGCCGCCCATGCCGCGAGACAACCGAAGCTCGTGGATGGCGACCTTGGCGGTTTTAACGGCGATATCGGCGGCCTTGATGGTGGAAGCGGCGGAGTAAGCCTCGATGATACCGAGGGAACCCTTGCGCTCGCCTGCCTGGGTGCCGAACAGAGCGGTGATGACCTGCTCGTCGATGCGGCCAATGACGGCGGAATCGATCATGCGGTCGTCAAAGCGACCCTTCACGTGATCTACTGCGGCTGATACGTCGGCGATGGCGCCTGTCAGAATGATCTCGTACTTGCCGGGGCAGGAAGGATGTGCCTGTACCAGGCGGATACCCGCACTTTTCAGCGCGGCGTCGGTGGCCTCGATACCCTTGGCAATGCTTTTCAGTTCAATAATACCAATGGCTTGATACATAATTTATAACCTACTCTCTGTTGTTTTACAACGTATTACGCACGAATGACAATGGTCTTGTCGTCCACGTAGGTGACACGACCGGTGATGGGGGCGAAATTGGGAACCGACAAGCCTTCGGCGGCCTTGGCAATCATGTCGTTCTCCTTGACCTCATCGCCGACCTTTACGAT
Organism: Clostridia bacterium; assembly: GCA_017456905.1. Taxonomy (GTDB): domain Bacteria; phylum Bacillota; class Clostridia; order Oscillospirales; family CAG-272; genus CAMEON01. The sequence goes on along the minus strand of JAFTIL010000079.1, from coordinate 6,760 downwards.
CGGGATGGCGGGAGCGCCGATGTGCTGTACCATGGGGACGTAAACCTCCTTGGCCTTCAGCTTTTCATCGATGTAGATGGGGGGGAACTTGTCGTATTGAGCCACGCCCAGCACTTCTTTCCACTTGCCTGCGCTGACCATGCGGTACTCGCGTTCGGTAGAGGCGGTGAACTGCTCTGTAGGATCGGCCACGTATTTCATCTTGTTCTTGGCCAAAATGCCCTTATACTGCTTGATGATCTGCATAGGAGAGATCTCTTGGCAGCAGGCCAAAGTTCCGCAGATGTCACAGCCGCAGCACATGGTGGCGGTTTTGATAAGCTCGGGGTCAGCTTGGGCGGCGCTCAGGGTGGAGCGTACCATCTTGTGAGGTTCCAGCGGATAGCCCAAGAGGTGTCTGGGACACATATCGGTGCAACGAGTACACTGACAGCAGACCGAGGCGGCCATGCGGAAGTTTTCCTCTATGGTGCGGAGCTTATTGCGTACAGCAGGGATGGTCTTGGGCAGAATCAAAAGACCCGAACAGGGCTTCTTGACTACGTCTGTGCTGAGATTGACGATGGTACCCATGGAGGGGCCGCCGTCAATGACCACGTGGGTATCGGGTACCTTGACCTTCAAGATCTCCAGTACTTCGGCAATTTTCATACCCAGAGGCACCTTGACGCAGAAGGCCTCGGGGATATCGCCCGACACCGTAAGGTAGGTCTTGGTTACGGGCTGACCGTACTGCACCACCAGACCGATGTTGTGCATGGTCTCAATGTTGAATACGATGACCTTTTGGGTGATGGGGAGCTGCCCGGGGGCAACCACACGACCCGTGACGGTGTAGATCAGATTGATCTCGTCACCCATGGGGTAGACGTTGGGAACGTATTTGATAAACACGCCTTCGGCCAATTCCTGTCCGTCGGCAAAGCCCAGCTTTTCAGCACGATAGCCTTTGACGGCGATATAACCTGCGGGGATGTGGGCGTATTCCATGACGGCGCGCATACCGATGACGATGTCTCGGATGCGGTTCTGCATGAGGGTGTAGCTCGTGTAGAGCAGAGGCTCACACTCTACGGCGTTGATGAGCAGGGTATCGGCTCCTTCTGCCAGTTTGCAGTAGGAAGGGAAGCCTGCACCGCCCGCGCCAACAACACCATTATCCTTCAAAAGTTGTTTTAAATCGGACATATGCAATACCTTTATTGAAAAGATTTATTGGAATCAGTTCTGGATCTTGTCGATGATACCTGCTACCACGGCATCTACGGGGGCGTTGAGGTCACCCACAGCCACGCGCGCGCTGGAGCCGGTCACCACCAGTACCTCTTCGCCGATGCCTGCGCTGATAGAGCGATCCACGGCGATGATGTACTTGTCTGTCAGTACCTTGTTTTCGATCAACTGGATCTCCAGGAATTTATAGCCCCGAAGCTCGTCAAATTTATTCGTGGAGACGATGTTCCCCACCACTTTACCTTTGAGCATGATGTACTCCTGTTATGTGTTTTTATTGGGTCAGTTCTTGACCATGGTGACTTTACTGCCGTTTTTGTAGCCGACTGCGTTGGCGTCGTCGGTGTCTACGTGCATTTCCAGGCAGAACTTATCGCTGACGCGAACCTGCACGTCGAACCAGCGGGTACGCTTGGTGCCGTCCATAGCATCCACGTCGATGTAGTCGCCGTCCTTGACTCCGAAACGAGCGGCGTCGGCGGGGCTCATGTGGATGTGGCGGTTGGCAATGATGCAGCCTTCCTTCAGGGTCACGATACCCTTAGGGCCGACGATGGTCACGGGAGCGGAGCCGGCCAGACTACCCGACTCGCGTACGGGGGGCTTGACCTTCAGAACGAAGGAGTCGGTCACGGAAATTTCCACCTGGCTCTGCTTGCGGATGGGGCCCAGTACGCGCACATTCTCAATGGAACGCATAGAGGGGCCGATGATGGTGCAAAGCTCCTTGCAAGCGTACTGACCGGGCTGAGACAGATCCTTCAGAGGGGTCAGCTCGTAACCCTTGCCAAACAGAATATCCAGATCCTCGCGGCTCAGGTGAATATGACGATTGGAAATACCAACGGGAATGGTCAGGTCGTTCGAAGATGCGGGAGCCTCCATTTCGGAGACGATCTTCTTGACAATGGCTTCAATAGACTGGGCATTGATTTCCATGATATGTAACCTCTTTTCTTCATTATCTTAATAAACCAAAATGTAAAAATCAAAAACCGCTTTATGAGAAGTGATCTTTCATTCGTACATTTTGAAGGTTCTTGGAGGGGGTCAAGGGGGAACCTTCTTTTAAGAAGGTTCCGCCCTTGCGCGCTCCTATCCAATCAATCAGATCTTGGGCAGGAGCTTATCCACATCGGTGTGGGGTCTGGGGATGACGTGAGTAGCGATGACCTCGCCGAGACGGGAAGCAGCAGCGCCGCCTGCCTCAACAGCAGCCTTCACAGCACCAACGTCGCCGCGAACCATAACGCTCACGAGACCGGAACCGATCTTCTCGGAACCGATGAGGGTTACGTTAGCAGCCTTGACCATAGCATCGGCAGCCTCAATAGCAGCCACAAGACCTCTGGTTTCAACCATACCAAGAGCTTCGTTCATTGTATTTTCCTCCTAAAGAAAATTTACTTTTAAAATTTGTTTTAAGGGCTTACGTATATAAGTTTCATTCGCGGGCGATCCTGCCATCAGGGCACGGGATCGGTGCGAAGGAACTTCATAACTTCCTCGTGAGGACGAGCGATGACCTCACAAAGCTTGACGGGACCGACCTCGGCAGCGGCAGCTTTGCCGGCTTCGGCGGCAGCCTGGACCGCAGAAACGCTACCCTCGACCACGAGAGTGACGAGTCGTCCGCCCAAGCGCTTTTCAACGTGAATGAGCTTCACGTCGGCGGCCTTGACCATCGCGTCAAGACCTACAATAGCCGTAACCATTGCCTGGACTTCCAGCAGAGCGATTGCCTTTTCCATGTTTCAGTACCTCGCTTTCGTTTGGTAGGCAAGAACGTTTTTCCCCAGTCTCAAATCCTTATTTAAAAGTTTTCGGGAAGTCCTGAAACCCTTTTTTTAAAAAGGGTTTCAGGCGGGGTCAGGGGCAGTGCCCCTCGTTCTTCTTAGATGGAGGGCAGGAGCTTATCCACGTCGGTGTGGGGTCTGGGGATGACGTGAGTAGCGATGACCTCGCCGAGACGGGAAGCAGCAGCGCCGCCTGCCTCAACAGCAGCCTTAACAGCACCGACGTCGCCGCGGACCATGACGGACACGAGACCGGAACCGATCTTCTCAGAGCCGATCAGAGTAACGTTAGCGGCCTTAACCATTGCATCAGCTGCCTCGATTGCAGCTACGAGACCACGAGTTTCAACCATACCAAGAGCTTCGTTCATTGTTTTATTCTCCTTAAAAAATTATTTTTTGTTTTTTATGCGTTGAGGCGTCTGTTCGTCAGACCTTTTTGCCGTCAACGGTGGTGTAATTGCGGAGCTTGTCGCGACCCGTAGCGGTCAGGTGGGCGAACCACTCGACGCTGGGGTCAAGTCCCGCGATGATTCGAGAGGTAATGAATAGTCCGCGCTTTTCAGCTTCGACCTTGCCCGCATCGTGGGCGGCCTCGACGGCAGCAGGATTACCCTCGAACTTAACGACCATTACCAGCGGCACCTCGCACTGATCTGCGTTGGCGGGCTTGTTACGGTCGATAGCCACGATCTTTACGTCGGCAGCCTTTGCACAGGCATCGGCGACGACTACGGAGGTGGCAAATCCGTAAACTTCAATCATTCCAAGAGCTGCCATGGCGGTAACTCCTTTTCTTATTTAGCGATGTAGGCAATCTTGATGCCCTTTTGCGCCACGTTGGTTTCCATAGCCTCGTTCATCTGCTCGAGGGGGAAGGTGTGGGTGATGAGCTCCTCGATCGGAATGTTCATCTCCTGGCACTGCTTCAGGAAAGCAACGGTCTTGGGGTAGTCCTCAGCGCTGTAGTCCCAAGAACCGACGATGTCGATTTCCTTGTTACACATAGCGAAGTGGGGGTTGACGGAATACTCGCCGTTGTTGACGAAGAAGCCCATCTCGCACATACCGCCACCGCGGCGGATGTAAGCGTAAATGTCTGCGGCGGCCACGGGAGCACCGGTGCACTGGAAGGCAAAATCAACGCCGACACCGTTGGCCACGGCCTGAACCTTGGCAACGCGCTTGTCCAGGGTGTCCTCGTCGGGACGCTTGAAGCAGACGGTGGTCTTGGCACCCATCTTCTGAGCAACCTTCAGACGGTCTTCGTTACCGTCAACGGCGATGATGTGGTTGATACCTGCTGCGCGGAGAACGGTGATCATGACCAGACCCACAGGGCCGCAGCCCTGAACCAGTACCTTGGAACCGAAGTTCAGAAGACCGGTCTTCTGGCCTCTCTCGAGGGCGTGTACGCAAACGCAAGCCAGCTCGAGGATCATGCGCTGGTTGAGGTTCAGTTCGTTGACCTGGAAGAAGGTAGCGCCAGAAGCCTCACCGCCGCGGATGAGCATATAGTCGGCAAACCAACCGTTGGCACGGTTGCCCTCGTCGGTCCCTCTCTTGTCACCGATCAGGCCGAAAACGCCCTGATTGGCGCAGAGGTTGGTGCGACCGGGGGTCATGCGGCAGTTATAGCAGTCGCCGCAGGAGATAACGGAGGTAACGATCTTGTCGCCAACACCCAGGGGCTTGCCTGCGGTGTCCTTGGTAATGTTCTTACCGCAGTAGACGACCTCACCTGTGCCCTCGTGACCGAGAACTACGGGCATGAGACCGAAGGGATCCATCTTCCACTCATGTACGTCGGTGCCGCAGATGCCTGCGCCCTCGACCTTGATCAGAATGTCGTCCTCACCCAACTGGGGCAGGGGAACTTCCTGGATCTCGATCTTCTTGGGGCCGACCAACATAGCCACCTTGGCAACCTTGGGCAGGGGACCTGCGGCCTTGGGTGCGGAGGTGCCCATAGAGGCGACGACTTGGCGGACAATGGCTTCGATCTGATTAGCGGAAATATCCATTGTTTTTGTTTCCTTTCTATAGTATCTCGGGACGCTGTCCCGAACCCTGCCAAAACTTTCTTGACAGAAAGTTTTGGATTCAAAGAACTTTAATGAATAAATTTCTTAAAGTTTTTGAAAGGAGTCCAGAGTGAAACTTTTTCAAAAAGTTTCACTTTGGCGTACTCCTCAAATAATTCTGAAGTGATCGGCCATCACGCAACGGCGGAGTCTGGTGAAGGACTTAGCCGAGGTGATACCCTCGCCCGTGGGGCCTGCGATGGTGAAGGTGGTATGACCCTCGCCGCCAAAGCCGATACCTGCATAAGAGGGAGCGTTCTTGACGAAGATGGTGGTCTCCACTTCCTTCGCGAAGCGGGAGAGGTTGTCGATGTTCTTGGAGTGCATATGGGCGGTGTGGCGATTGCCATGCTCAGCCTTGCAAGCCAACTCAATGGCCTCGTCGATGTCCTTGACGCGGACGATACCCAGAATGGGCATCATCAGCTCCTCCTGCACGAACAGGTGCTCGAAGGGAACCTCGGCGATGGCGCAGCGGATCTCGGGACCCACGTTGATGCCGATCTTGGCAAGAATGACACGGGCGTCACGGCCCACGCAGTCACGGTTGACCACGTAGGAGACCTTGCCGGTCTTCTCGTTGACCTTCTTGTTCAGCACCACGTCAGCCAGCTTGTCGGCCTGCTCACGGGTGAGAAGGATACAGCCGTTTTTCTGCATACCCGCGATGAGACGGTCAGCCACGTTGTTGAACACGAAGACTTCCTTCTCTGCGATGCAGGGGAGGTTGTTGTCGAAGGTGCAACCGTCGATGATGTCCTTGGCGGCCTTCTCGATGTCTGCGGTGTCGTCCACGATGACAGGGGGGTTACCCGCGCCTGCACCGATGGCCTTCTTACCGGAGGCGAGAACGGCCTTGACCACGCCGGGGCCGCCGGTGCAGACCAGCAGACGAATGGCGGGGTGCTTGTACATCACGTTGGCGGTGTCCAGCGTGGGCTTAGCCACGGAAGCTACCAGTACCTCGGGACCGCCTGCGGCGTGAACGGCGCGGTTGACCAGGTCAACGGCGTAGTTGGAGGTGGCGATAGCGCCGGGGTGAGGATTGAACACAACGCCGTTGCCGGCGGCGATCATACCCATGCTGTTACAAATGACGGTCTCGGAGGGGTTGGTGGAGGGGGTGATGGCACCCACCACACCGAAGGGAGCGCGCTCGGTGAGGGTCAGACCGTAGTCACCGGTCTTGGCCTCGGCCACGATGTCCTCGGTGCCGGGGGTCTTGTCGGCCACCAACATGTGCTTGGCGGTCTTGTGATCCACGCGACCCATCTTGGTTTCAGCAACACCGAGAGCAGCCATGGTGCCTGCCTCGGCGCGGCAGTAATTACGGATGGAAGTAATGAACTTCTCGCGGTCAGCGACGCTGGTGGCGCGGATGGCCTTGTAGCCTACCTCGGCGGCGGCGATGGCCTCCTCCATGGTGGCGTAAACGCCGATCAGCTTGCGACCGTTGTACTGGGTGGAATCCCAGCTTTCAGTTGCGGCAGGGGAACCGGAGCGGATCTCGGAGACGACCTTCGCGACCAGCTCGGCAACCTGTGCCTCAGTCCAGTTGATTGCCATGTCGGTTCTTCCTTTCTGTTAAGTAGTGGTTCCGACGAGGAAATTACTTACCCAGAGCGGCCAGAACCTTGCGGGTGATCT
>JAFTIL010000078.1 GCA_017456905.1 Clostridia bacterium | reverse complement strand
GATAGCCGCTGAAAGCGGCGTGCGTCACGATGGGAGTTGGGTTCTGAGGGAGAACCGTAGGTTCTATCCCTCAGCGGCGCTTCTTTTGTAACTTTTCTTCCGCTGTAGGAAGAAAAGTTAGTAAGATAAACAACAATTTACCGCACCAACGCCCCCTCGCGGGAGATTGTTCGCACGGGTTGCACCGCCCCGATATTGGAAGCCGCACTGCGGCCAACAATTTATCGTTATATAACCCATCGCGTGATACGGTTGACATGGGTTGAACCTTCCCGAGTCAGAGCCCCACCGCAGGTGGCCGCACTGCGGCAAACAACCATTTACGATTCCATCGCCATCAGCACCATTTGCTCGCAGAGGTGATCATAGTCGATACCGTCAGCCTTGGCCGAAAGAGGCAAGAGACTCAAGGGAGTCATGCCCGGGAGGGTGTTTGCCTCCAAGCACCAGGGGGTGCCGTCGGTATCCAGTATGTAGTCAAAGCGCGCATATCCTCGCAGACGCAGAACTTCAAAAGCACGGCGGGTGACATCATTCAAGCAATCAACAATACCCTCTGTCAAATGTGCAGGGCAGACCTCCTCGGTGCATCCTGCCTGGTATTTATTGTGATAATCGTAGAAGCCTGCCTTGGGAATGATCTCCACGGGGGGCAGAACGCGATCACCCAAAATGCCCACCGTGAGCTCGCGGCCTTGGATCATGTGCTCGGCCAAGATGGTATCCTCGTAAACGGCGGCAGCGTGCAGAGCACTTAGCAACTCATTATGGTCGTGAACGAGAGAAACGCCTACGCTGGAGCCGCAAGAGCAGGGCTTGATGACGCAGGGATAGCCGATCTCCTTCTCAACGAGCGAGACGGTCTTTTCAATTCCTGCCGAGAGCTTACAGGTGATCCAAGGGGGCGTGGGAATGCCCGCACGGGACAAAAGCTGCTTAGACAGATCCTTGTCCATGGCCAAAAGGCTTCCCGCGTAGCCCGTGCCTGTGTAAGGAATACACTCCATGTCAAGGGCTGCCTGAAGCTGACCGTTTTCCCCTACGTCACCGTGAAGGGCAATGAACACGGCATCGGCCTCCCGCCAAAGAGCAGGAACATTGGGGGCGATGCGGCGGGCGCCGCGGCCCGTTTCTGCCATCAGAGCCGCCAGATCGGGAATTTGCTTACCCACGGCATAGGGCGGGACAGGATCCTCCGAAAAAGCAGGTTCTCCACCGTGGATGGAACGCCCCGTATAGAGATCGGCGGTGCAGACGGTGTGGCCCTTGCGGGCAAGGGCGCCTGCGATGAGACTGCCCGAGGTCAGGGACACGTCACGCTCGGGGGAAAGTCCCCCTGCCAGTACAAGAATTTTCATGAAAGTCTCCATTCCGCCGCCAGCGGCGGCACAAATACATTTTGCAATTCGACCGTTTCCATTGCCGGTCTACGTCATGATATGCGGTTTGAGTCCGCATTGTGCCGAAAGGCAGCAACGCGGTGGTTCCCACCCAAGTCACAAATGATCTCGGCGGGTATATTCGGGAGATAGATCTTTCCCAGCGCAGTCAGCGCGTCTCCCTGGTCGTAGCCAATCTCCACCATGAGAGGCGCATTGGGCGCAAGGAGGGATGTATAGTCCGAAAGGATCTTGCGATAGAAGACCAGGCCGTCCTCCCCACCGTCCAAAGCGGCGCGGGGCTCGTAAAAAAGCTCGGGAGCCAGGCCGTCCACTACGACGCGGGGAATATAAGGGGGATTGGACACGATACCGCAGAGGGGCGCATAAGCCGCCAACGCTTCCCTGCCCTCGGTCAGAAGATCAGCACGCAAGGGGATCAAGCGATGGGCCACTCCGTTGAGCTTTGCATTCTCCACCGCCAGCGAAAGAGTCTCGGGATAGAGCTCAAGCGCTACGGCGGTGAGGTCTGGGCGATGCTTGAGAATGGCCACGGCCACGCATCCGCTTCCCGTACAGAGATCGGCAAAAATGCCGCCCTTGGGGAGAGCCGTAATGGCTGTTTCCACCAAGAGTTCGGTATCGGGACGGGGGATGAGACAGGACTCGTCCACCTTGAAGGTGCAACCGAAAAAGTCCCACGTACCAAGGATATATTGAAGAGGATAACGGGTAAGCCGCTTGCCAACGGCGGCCATCAGCGCGGGGGTAGCATAGAGCTTATGGCGGTCGCAAAGGAGGGTCACACGATCTGCTCCCGCAAAGGCAGTCAGCAAAAGAATGGCTTCTTCTTTTGCATCAGCGGGGTCAATGCCGCCATCTATCAGCGTTTGAGTCAGACTTTGATATGAATATGCCATGATCAGATAGAAATTTCAAGATAAGCGGCGCAATTTCCCTTGTTATATTCGTTGCCCGCGGGGAAGGTGAGGGTCAGCTTTCCATCGTCCAGCACAGTATTGAAGCCTTCGAGGGCAGGATACGTCACGGACAATAATGCCTTGTCGGTCAGATACTTGGACAGATCCACCGTCACGGAAGGATCGTCGCTTCTCATGCGCCAGACAGCCAGCAGGAACTTCCCCTCGGCTTTGTTCAGAAGTCCCAAGGCGGTATAGCCCGTGTCGTCCATACGGGAGAGCCCCAGAGGATACACGGGAACGGCAGACATCAAGGCCGTTCTGTTCTTTTTGTAAAGATCCACGGCGGTTTTGATGAGGGCTTTCCCTGCCTCATCGGCATAGGGAGGCCGCCCCGACATATAGAAGCAGCCCATCATGCCGTTGACCATGTTAAAGGCAGTCTGCCAAGGGTCGGAAATGGTGTCCAGATATTTTTGCTCAGGGATGGGCAGGACCTCACCGTAAACAGGCATCTGGTGGAAGTCGATGGGATAGGGATAGGACCAAATACCGGCGCGTTCGGGAGGCATACAAGCCACCATGCCCTGGATGATGGAGGGATAGCGGTCATAGTATTCCTGGTCGGAGGTGGATTGGACATGGAATCGGGACAGGGTGGCATGGTCACAGCGCATGGCACCCGAGCCGCAGTTTTCGATCATAAGCCCGGGATGTGTCTTGATGACTTCCTCCACAAAGGAAAGGAAAGCCTTCGTATGGGCGCGCATTTCCACCACAGAGCATGTCTTCCCGTCGAGAGAGTCGCACATATGCCCCACGGTGTGGTTGTAGTCGTTTTTGACAAAGCGAACACCCATATCATAGAGGCGGTCAAAGACCTTCATGAGGTGCTCTCTGACCACGGGACGGCGGAAGTCCATAGATGAGGTGGGGTTACCGATGGGATGTCCATGACAGCGCAAAATAGCCTCGGGATGAGCCTTGGCAAATTCGGACATCATATGGACTGTTTCAATCTCCAACCACACACCCGGTTTCATACCGTGAGCCTTGATCTCGTCGACGATACCCTGCAAGCCGCCCTCTCCAAACAAGCGGTCCTCGGCGATCCAGTCACCAAGGGTCTCGTGCCAGGCATTCTTACCGCCGTTGCCAAACCAGCCCGCGTCAATGCAGAATACCTCGCAGCCTGCTTCGGCGGCAGATTTGATGAGGGGGAGTAAACGGTCTCGGGTGGGTTGAGCCCAGAGGCAGTTCATGTAATCGTTGAAGCAGACAGGAACCACGCCGTCGGGGAATTCAGTACGATAGGTCAGGCGCTTATAGGCGGTCAACTCTGCGATGGCCTCCTCAAAACCGCCCTTGACTCTGCCCCACACGGCGGTGCGGGTGGTATAGGACTGCCCGGGGGCGAGGTTGACGAACCAACCGTCATTCTTCTCGTAGGCGGCGGACAGGTAGACGCAGAGGTAGGAATTGTCCTGATAGCCTTCGGCGTTGACCTCCATATACCAGCTTGCGGGGGAATGGATCTCAAAATACCAGGCGTCTCCCTCGGCTTCGTCTACAAGGACCATGAGGGGATAGAGATGTCCCGTGGTCCAGGAGCCAATAGAGGCCAGGCGGAAGGTACCCTGATTGCCATGGTTATAAGTACCGTAAACACCGAGATTTTCCACGTAATCCGATGTCCATTGCCCTTCACCCTGCCAACAGGACTGGGCATAATAGAGGCGGAAGCGTTTCTGATACCAACGCGGACCGCCCTCACCGATGTGAGAGACCAAAACTGAAGAAAGATTATCCACCAGAAGGGGCTGATCGCCGCCGTTATAGATGGTGGTGGCCTGTCTGACCGCCGAAATGCCCGCCTCGGGATAGGTGGTCTTGGTTTCGGTGATCTCAGCGTTATACTGATCTACAGCCCAACGGACGAAGCTTTTTTCTCCCGTCTGCAACGTGCCGGGCAGTTTGGGCGCTTCTCCTTCGGCGATCAGGCGTGCGGAAGAGGTAAGGCCGTTGTCATTGTTGTAGATCTCGCAACGGTCGCAGTTGAAATTGGCATGGAAGGAAGGTCTTTGTGTGGTCATGGTAGACTCCTTTTATGTAGTGATTGCGGAGGCAAACGACAATTTATCTCATCGCTTCACAATATTTCAAAATACTCACGAGGTTTATCCCGCTTTCCCATGGTCTGTAGGGGCAGGATGCGGGGCTGGGCTTACCGTTTCGGTAATATTCTGTCCACACCATACCCCTGACACGATCATCCAGGAGCGCGTCCAGGATATCACGGTATTGAGACAGATCGGCAGGGGGCAGATATTGAGCCAACGTATAGAGAATGACACCCAGCTCGTAGCCCACGGTATTGTCGGGGTTGTTCGCACCAAAGTCGCTCTGACGCAAGCGGATGATGGTACGGTCAAGGGCCGAGCGGATGATCTCCTCGGGCAAGGCGTTACATCCCGCAAACACCGACATCCAAAGAGCGCAATCGGTGCTGTAGCGTCCTTGATCCACGGAGGCAGAGGCTTTGCCGTAACACTTGGGGCAAAGATAGCCGCCCTCGGGGGTACGCAAAAGGTTGGTCATCCACAGGCAACGGTGGCATACGCCGTGACGGTAGTCGGGCAACCGTGCTACCGCCGCACGGGCAGGTTGATTGATATAGACCTCGGCCCCGTCGGTAAAATTCGCAAGGAACAACGCCTTGGCCTCCTCAGCGGGAGCTCGGCGAGCGTTGATATAAGTATCGTCCAAAAGATCGTGGGCCTTTGCCGTGTCAAGGAATTTCATTGTGGCACCAATATAGAGGGCGGTGGCCTCCATGGAGCCGTGATCAATACCGCCACGGGGGAAGATGCCACCTGCGATGTAGGTTTCGTCACCGTTGAAGGGGATCATGCCGCCCGCAAGCTGAGCCTCCTGGATCTTCACGAGGAAGCGGGCATAGTCCAGGTGGCGGCGTAGGAAATCCACGTCTCCCGTAGCCTCAACGTATTCCAAAAGCTCCAGTAAGTAATAGCCTGTTTGTTCCACGTCATCGTTCTCATGACGATGTGAACAAGACATCCCCATACCTGATGCGTTGGGCATATAGCCTTTTTTATCGTAAACGTCGGCCATAAACTCTATCATGCGGCGGGCGTAGTCGTAAAGCCCCAAGGCCATATATCCGCGGAACACACCGTACATATCCCGTCCGTAGGCGAGATGATAAAACGCACCCGCCATAGTGCCGCCCTCTACCGAGGTCTGGGTGATCAACGCGGTGGCCACAGCCTCGATCAGCTCATCGGCATCGGGGATGGTGGCAAGAGCTTCTCTGTCCACCTTGATGCCTTGAAAAATTTCCTGCCAACAGTCGAGGAAATCGTCAAAAATACCGTCGAGGTCGGCAGACAATAGAGTCTCGGAGAGCTTCATGCAATTCGGGAAGCTCTCTCTTCCCTGCTCGCCGTGATCGCCGCCCACAAAGATCAAATAAGACTCTCCTTCGGGAAAGGTCACGCGCCCCTCAGTTACAGTACAGTTTGGCGAGAGGAGGACTTGGCAAAAGGTCTCCTTATCTGTTTTGGATTTGGAAAAGACCACGGTGCCGTCAGGGATCTCAAAGAGACGGGCATGGGCACAGCCACCGTAAACAGCCGAGGTATCCGTCATGGAAAACGGGCTCTCCAACACAAAGGTCACCGAGCGGTAAAGTTTGAAACGGCGGATAAACACGGGGGCTGTGGGATGGGTATAGTCAGTCAGCTCACCCACGGGCTTGTGGGTGACCGTATGAGTCAATTTTGTTACATAGCCTGCCGAGCCACGGATACGGTAATTTTCGGCTATTACGGCAGCGTCGGTCAATTTCAAGGTCAGGATGCCCGGCACAGAATAGCAGGGGGCAAAAATCTGGAGGATATCCGCTCCCTCACCGCCCATAGCCACACGACCGTTGCCGACGAAATAGAGAGATGAAATGTGGATGAGGTCAAGCATGAGGGCTCCTTTCGGATCAACTTAGCAGATCTTGTTTCTCTTTGCGGGAGGGAAAAGTCAGTTGAGACATAATGATACCTAAAAGCATGGCACCACAACCCATCACGCCCACCCAAGAAAGTGTCTGATCCACCTGCATATGGGTGGGGACCAGCAAATTCCATAGCACACCGCCCACGATCGCAAAGACCGCTTCGGTAGACATAATGATGGCGGCGGGGGCAGGTGAAACCATGCGCTGGCCAATGGTCTGGAGGGTGAAAGCTATGCCTACCGACAACACACCGCATACAAAGAGAGCGCCGAAGCCGTTTTTGATGCCTTCAAGGGTCAGGGTTTCCAAAGGGAGCGAGACAAGCAGAGATAAGCCGCCGCTCACCAGATATTGGAGTGCTGAAAAGCGGAAGGCATTCACCGCCTCACTGAAATAGTCCACCACCAGGATATGGGCTGTCCACATAAAGGCGCCGCCGAAAATCAACAGCTCTCCCGGACCCACGTGGGGTTGAAAATTCTCTTTCAGACAGATGAGGTAGAGCCCTACCGCCGCCAGGACACAGCCCAGCCAGGTATTCCAAGAGGATCTTTTCTTGAAGATCAACCAATAGGCAATGGGAGTCAGTACGGTATAGAGGCCCGTGATAAATCCTGCTTTTCCGGGGTCGCGGATGAGACTGATACCGCATTGTTGGAGCGCAGAGGCACCAAAGAGGGCCACGCCTGCCATCAGCGCCGCTACAAGCGTCATGCGGGTCTTTTTTCGGTGGGCTTCCCTTTCCTTTTGGTTGGCAACTTTTCCTTTTTCTGCAAAGAAGCACAAAGGCAGCATGGTGACACCGCCCAACAAAAAGCGCAGGCCGTTAAAGCCAAAGGGCGGAAGGCTGTCACTACCTAACACTTGTCCCACAAAGGAAAAGCCCCAGATCATGGCGGTGGCCAGCAAAATAAACACACCCCAAAGGCCTTTATGATTTTTCTTCACACGCCAACCACCTTTCGTTCTTCATGCTTTTAGTATGGTCACTCCTTGACCCGATAATCCGCCATGGCCTTGAAAAACGCCTCGTAGCGGGCATATTTTTCGACGTCTGCCTTGCCGTCCTTGAATTCTGCCTTACGAAGGATACAGAGGATCAAGTCATCGGGCATGGCCTGGATCTCGGGAGTGTACTGATAAAAGTGAGTCTCTTTCAAATAGATGCCGTAGCCGTCCTCGGTAACACCCTCGGGGATGGGATCCGAGCCGTACAGGTCGGACATCGAGCAAAGTCGGTCTCCCGACTTTAGTTGCTGATAGAGATATTCGCTGACAAGAAACACGTAACCCTCGCCCATCATGGAATACTGGGAAAAGTTCTGAAGCTCGTCGGCGTTATAGCTGGGATTGATGGCAAACTCACGGCTTTCGGCCTCAGCCTCAGAAAGTGCCTCACGGTACTCGCTGTCGGAATAGATCTCGTAAACGATGATATTGGCAGACTTTTCTCCGTCGCCGTCGTAATCCTCGGGGATGAATTTCTCCACCGCCTTTTCAAAGGCCACGTGCTCCGAAGCGTTCATGCGGTAGGTACTGCCGCAGACCAGATTGACGTCGTACTTGGGACGAGTCACCATCTGCACGATAAGAATGATGAGGACGATAGCAAAAAAAGAGATAATGATGGTAGGCCATTTATAATGGTACCAATAATTGTCCAGCCATTTGAGAAAGGGACTTTGCTCAAAATGAAGCTCTGCCTCGGGTTTGTTTTCTCCGAGGTTCTGATCAAAATTATCTTCGGTTCGCATAGAGGCTTCCTTTCTGATTGCAAAACGGCTGTCACCCATAGGGCAGGCCGGGTCACCCATAGGTCACCTCTCAAGCCCTCCCGGATGACAGCCGTTGGGGATATAGATCAATCCTTCTTGTTTGCGCGGTCTACGTTGGTCACGGTGAAGTGAAGCTCACCCATGGGAACCTCCACCACCACCTTATCACCCTTACGCTTACCCATGAGGGCGTGACCGATGGGTGACATATCCGAGATCTTATGCTCAACGGGAGATACCTCGTTGGAGCCTACAATGTAGTAGACCAGATCCTCGTCCTCGTCGTCATCATGGATGTGAACCACAGAACCCAAGCTGACGATGCTGGCATCCAGCACGTTTTCATCAACCACCACGGCGTTCTCCACCAGGGTCTCCAGCTCCTTGATGCGGGCCTCAACCTTGGCCTGCTCGTTTCTGGCCTCGTCGTACTCGGCGTTCTCGGAAAGGTCACCGAAGCCTCTGGCTACGGCGATCTGTTCACGGATCTCTTCTCTTCGTTTACCCCGCAGATATTCCAGCTCATCTACGAGCTCCTGATAACCTTGGGGTGTATACATTTGCTTATTCTCAGCCATGATCATTCTCCTTTGTATCGCTATATAAATGATTTTCTTATTAAGGCTTCAGGAGCCGAATGGCCTCCTGGAGCTGATTATCCTTATCGTGAGGCAGGATATTGATGTTGATGCCGGCGGCTTCCTCGGACAGCTCCACCACGCTATGGGGCGTGATACCGATGCCGTCGTAGCCTTCACCGCAGGGGGGGAAGTAATATTTGACGGTCAGCTTGAGTGCACCCTCATAGCCATAATAGGACAGGGGGAAGGTGGACTGCATAGAGCCCTTGCCGTAGGTGGTGACACCCACGATCTTGCCAAGCTCATAGTCGCGGATATTGGCGGTAAAGAGCTCGGCGGCGGAGGCAGAATATTCATTGACCAGCACCGTGAAGTTAAGATCTCTGTACTTACCAATATCTGCGGCAGTCAGCTTACCCGAACCGCTGGTCAGCTTGCCGTTTTTGTCGGGGGAACCGACCTTGACGGTCTCCACACGGTCGTACTTATCCTTGGCGGTGAGCACCACATCTCCTTCATTCAGGAAGAAGGTCAGCACGTCCACCACAGAAGTAAGCAATCCGCCCGGATTGCCGCGCAGATCAAAAACAAAGGAAGTACATCCCTTCGCCTTGAGTTCTTCCACAGCGGCAGAGAACTGGGCGGGGGTGGTATTGTCGAACTGAATGACCCGCACGATACCCACCGACTGATCGGTAGTGCAGACAGAGGACATGACCGACAGGACAGTCAGCTTTTTACGTTCAATGGAAAAGCCGATCTCCTCGCCTGTCTCGGCACGGTAGACAGTAAACTCACAAAGAGTTCCCTCCTCACCTGCCAAGCGGTCAAGGGCCATGGTATAGCCAATTTCGTTAACGGCCTCTTTGGTATCGCCCGTGCCTACGTAGATAATGGCATCACCCGGACGAACACCCTTCTCCTCTGCGGGAGAATCAGCATACACGTGAGCAATGACGATGGCCTGCAGGCTCTCGCCGTTGACCGTGACATGGCCGTTGATGACCTGCACACCCACGCCGCACATCTCACCGTCATGCTCGGCATTCAGTGCCTCATAGGCCTCTTTGTCGAAATATTCGGCGTAACGGTCTCCCGTAGCGACCACGTAAGCGTCAAGGACGGCTTTCAGCACGGCCTCATCATCCACCTCATAAAGGGAGGATCTCTCAAACAGATCGTCCAGGAGGTCAAGAATGGCGTAGCGGCTCTCTTCCGTCTCGCCCGCACCTTCGGTCACCGTCATGTCATCCGCTTTGTCTTGGGCCAGGGTGATGACGGCAAAGGTACATAAAACGGCCAGGATCACGGCAGTGACGACCGCGCCAATAGCGGACATAAGGGACACGGTTTTTTCCTGCTTAGGCGCGGGAGCGGTCACGTAGGTATTGGACAATGCGGGAGTCTCCAGGGTCAGGCCTTCCTTGGTCAGGCGGGCCGAAACCAACGCCTCCACCTCATCTCGCTCCCCGGCGGACAGGGCTTCTTTAAAGGTCAGAGTCAAACTTGTAACGTTGGAGCCTTTGCCATGCAAAGCGGCAGCTTCCACCATGGGGATCTGACACAGGGCGGCATTTAGATCTTTGTAGGGGTCTGTATCGTTTTCATCAACGCCAAAGACACCCTCCACTCGATATTCATATTTTTTCATAAGGGATCTGTACCTCAATTTTTACTGTTTTTCCGTGGGTATAGCCTTCCACAGACGCATCAACATATCATTTTATGCCGACGGACACGCGATTATGCAGGGCGCGTGTACCCAAACCGTGAGGTCAGGTCTGATCAATACTTGGAGTTCTTGGAGGACAGGTACTTCTTGACCATGAGAGCCACCTTGAAGGTGATGGCGTGCTCAAACTCCCGGAGATCGAGGCCCGTCAGCTTGCGGATCTTTTCCAGGCGGTACACCAAGGTGTTACGGTGGACGAAGAGCTTTCTGGAGGTCTCGGATACGTTCAGATTATTCTCAAAGAAGCACTGGATGGTCATGAGAGTCTCGCGGTCAAGGGACTCAAGGCTACCCTTCTTGAAGACCTCCTGGAGGAACATCTCGCAGAGGGTGGTGGGCAACTGGTAAATGAGACGGCCGATGCCCAAATTCTCATAGCTGACCACGTTCTTCTCGTTTTCAAACACCTTGCCGACGTCCAGAGCGATCTGAGCTTCCTTATAGGCTCTGGCCAGATCCTTGATGTTGTCCACAATCGTGGAAACACCGATGGAAACCTTGGTATAGAACTCAGAGGACAGGGTATCCACGATATTGGTGGCGATCTTCTCCATATCCTTGTTCTCGGAGCCTGCTCTGACCTCCTTGACCAGCACGATGTCGTGCTCGCCTACGCTGATCACGTAGTCACGGGTCTTGTCGGGGAACATATTCTGGAGCATTTCAAAAGGCATCATATCGGTCTTGCCATAGAACTTGATGAGGAACACGATGCGGGATTCCTCAGCGTTGAAATGCAGCTCCTTGGACTTGATGTAAATATCCGAGGGCAGGATGTTATCAAGGATGATGTTCTTGATAAAGGAGCCCTTGTCGTACTTTTCATCGTACAAGTTCTTGATGTTGCCCAGGGCAACGCACAAAAGGCGAGAGATCTTATCGGCTTCGCCGTCCTCTCCCTCCACGAAAATGACGTACTCGCGCTTAACACCGCTGGACAGGGGGCGATATGTAAAGCCGCCCGACAAGAACATATCGGTGGTATAAGCCATTTCGTCACGGATGTTCTGTCTCACCTCACCGATCTTCACCAGCTCGGAGCAAGCAATGATGACGCCAGTTTCGTCAATGACACCCACGGTGCGATCAATGACGTCCTTCATTTGATGGATCACGCTCTGAAACAGTCTGTTAGACATAAATATATACCTCTCTTTTTTAATATCTATCCTAATTTTATCCGCCCAACGGCGGTGGGTACGTAAATGATGGGGTAGGTACGTTTGCGGGGGTATTAAAGCTCGTATTGGTAAGACAAACAACTGAGAACGAAGGAAGGCGCCGTCTCACAACGGAGGATGCGCTTTCCAAGTCCGATCATTTCAAATCCTTTTTCTTTGGCCTCGGCGGCCTCTTCGGGGGAAAAGCCTCCCTCGGCACCGACGATCACGGCGATCCTCGGTCGGGGGGAATCCTGTGAAATGTTGGGAAGACGTTCAACCAGGGTCTTTCGTAGTGGCGCGGTTCCCTGCCCCTCGTAGCAAAACAGCACGAGGTCTGCCCCGGCGGCTCTTTCCAGCACATCCCGATAGGTAACGGTAGGCAGCACCTCGGGGATCATGCCGCGGCCACACTGCTTAGCGGCCTCCTCTGCGATACGCTGTCGCCGTTCTGTTTTTCTGGCCTCAGCCTCGGGCTTGGCTCGGGCAATGCAACGGCTGCTCTCAAAGGGAACCACACGGGAAGCACCGCACTCCACGGCCTTCTGGATGATGGTATCCAGCTTGTCTCCCTTTGGAAGCGCTTGATACAGCACAGCCTCGTAAGGGGGCTCGGTATCTGAGGGAGCGGCTGCACAGACGCGGGCTGTGACCCACGGTCGGGACTTATCGGATGAGAAGGATTCCAGGACGCAATCGTAGACCACGCCATCACAGCAAACGCTGATATGTTCTCCCGCGGCCAGGCGCAGGGCGTAGGCAACATGATGGGCGTCGTCTCCATGGAGGGTGACGAGCTCACCGTCAAGCTCTGCCGTTTGGATAAAAAAACGCGGCATATCCCTTCTCTGCCTCCTTGCTATGAGTCTCTGATGACATGGCCGTCTTGGTCGCTATGATACCGCTTGGAAGCTATGGTGACTATTCACAAAAGCTTTGTGCGGTTTTTCGCATTTAAATATACCACAAATTAACCAATCTGTCAACAGTTTTTTTGTGATTTTCTTCAAGAAAGGTGTCAATATTTACAATTTGGCTTTATTTTCGATTGTAGTAAAGCACAAAAACACCAATTTGTCATCAAAAAAAGCCTTGGGCATATTTACACAAGATTGTGCAATACACCCAAGGGCAATCTTTCGCGGCTTTATGCAGCCGCTTTTTTGGTGAGGGTCGTGCCGTCGCTGACTACGACGACGGAGCCCAGCAGATCCGTGCGCCAGTAGGTCACGTTCAAGGCATCCAAGCGATCGAGGATCACCTGCTTGGGGTGACCGTAATCGTTGCCTTCCCCGCAAGAGATCACAGCCAGCTCGGGGGAGACGGCGCGCAGGAAGGCCTCGGTAGAGGAGGAATCCGAGCCGTGGTGGCCCACCTTGAGCAGATCGCAGTCCAGCTTGCCGTTCAAACGGTAACGGGCCAGCATTTCCGCCTCGGAAACATCCTCGGCGTCGCCCGTATAGAGGACGGAGGACTCACCAAAGTCCGCACGAAGCACCACGCTATCGTTGTTCATATCCTTATAGTCAGAGCCGACGGGACCGAGGATGGTCAGCTTGAGATCACCCACGGTATAAGTAGCCTCGGGAACGGCAATGATGACGTTGGCTCCTTCGGCCTCAATGGCATCCATCATTCGGTTATAGACCACGGTGGTGGCGGTCTTTTCGGGAAGGATGACATTCTCCACCTGACAGTATTCCAGCACGGCATCAGCACCGCCGATATGGTCCTCGTGAGGGTGGGTAAAGACGGCGTAGGCCAGCTTGGTGACCCCCTCGGCTTTCAGGTAGGCGATCAGATCGTCCTCCGCGGCATTGGTGCCTGCATCAATGAGGACATTTCCATCGGCTGTACGGATGAGCGCGGCATCGCCTTGTCCCACGTCGATAAAGTGGAACTCCGCCTGGCCCTCCACGGGAACGACGGGGTCTTCCGCATTCAAAAGGCCATCGAGATATCCTTGGGAATACAGGAAACCCAACAGAGCAACGATGATCGCTACGATGACGGTCAATAGGCCATACTTCTTTTTTCTTCTTTTCTTTTTGTAAGCCACGAGATCACCTCTTTTGCGTAAATTTTTTCTGTATTCATTATAACAGATTTCGCAGAGAATTGCAAGAGGCGATGGAAAATAAATTGTTGTTTGCGGGCAGTGCCCGCGGCCAATGCCGGCCCCTGCGGGGCGGCTCTGACTCGGGAAGGTTCAACCCATGTCAACCGTATCACGCGATGGGTTATATAACGATAAATTGTTGGCCGCAGTGCGGCTTCCAATATCGGGGCAGTGCAACCCGTGCGAACAATCTCCCGCGAAGGGGCGTTTAGTCATATAAATTGTTGTTTATCTTACTAACTTTTCTTCCTACAGCGGAAGGAAAAGCGCCGCAAGCGGCACAAAAGAAGCGCCGCTGAGGGATAGAACCTACGGTTCTCCCTCAGAACCCAACTC
>JAFTIL010000077.1 GCA_017456905.1 Clostridia bacterium | reverse complement strand
GTTCAGAACGTCGTGAGACAGTTCGGTCCCTATCTGTCGTGGGCGTTGGATATTTGAGAAGGGCTGACCTTAGTACGAGAGGACCGGGTCGGACGCACCTCCGGTGCACCAGTTGTTCTGCCAAGGGCATAGCTGGGTAGCCGCGTGCGGTTGCGATAAACGCTGAAGGCATCTAAGCGTGAAACGTGCTTCAAGATGAGATATCCCATCATTTTAAATGAGTAAGGTCACTTGCAGACTACAAGTTGATAGGTCGGAGGTGTAAGTGCAGTAATGCATTCAGCTGACCGATACTAATTGACCGAGGGCTTGAACTTTGCTGATCTGCTTTGCAGTCAGCGGTTCCAGTTTCTACAAAATGGTTTGAGTTTCTTTTCTACGAGAATCTTCTTCTTTTGGTTGGAAAGAGAATAGAGACGAGACGCTTCTTCGGAAGGGTCTTTTTTCTTTTCTGTGACATTGACAAAATAATTAAAATGTGATAACATAAATTGAAAGAGTCGTCAGATGGAAGGAGTTGAATGAATGTCAATCTTATATAATCCTTGGCAAGTGGGCGATGTATATGCGTATTGCTTTCATAAAGCCCAATCAAAAGCGACCGGAATGGTTGGCAAATATATTTTACTGCAAAAAATTGCCGATGAAGCATGGTGTGATGGTATCACGCTTTCCCGATTGCAGGTATATGACGCCGTTTTGGATGAGCTTCCTCAAAATCTGCGTTTAGAGGATTTTCGTATCCTGCCTGTAGATGCGCCCGAACGATTCTTTATGAATGAAGAAGTCATTCATGCATCCCCGGACATGAATTTGCTCATGGTTATTTATAAGAAGAACGATTATCCTCAAAAGAATTTGACCTATTTGGGTAATTACCAAAATCCATATGATTATCCGAATGCCAATGCCAATTCTTCAGCCCACAATTGGTTTGATATTGAAAAATGGTTTTTGTATTACTACAACCTTTGGCAAGACATAGAATATTCATTTGATCAAGATTCTGTCATAGTAAAAAAGAAATGATCTTTGATATCAAAAATTTGGGAGCACATATAGAATACATCCTCATCATATCATCCTTTCAGGCATTTCGGCCTACTTCATCATAAAATCCAAGATCAAATATCACATCAAGCTGATTGTTAACGCCTCGTTTCTCCTTGCTATCACTGTGTTGATGACTTTGACAGGGTGGCAGGACTTGGCTACCTTGATCTATGTTATCCTCGGTTCTCTCACGGTGGGCGGCGTTGTCACTCACTTTCTCGCTCCGCCGATTCTGAATGCCCTTGGACAAGCCATGGCAGCGATCACGAAACAAACATATCGTCATATGACTTACGACGAGCTACTTTTCGATGGGCACAAAATGTATTTCGCGGTTTTACTGTTCACGACGATGAAACTTTTCTTGTATGCCATCCTGGTATGCGTGTGCATGGGGATCATCAAATGAAAAAGAAGGTATAAAATGACACCAATCACTACCAATATTTGCGGCGCCAACATCATAGTAAATCCACGATATCGGAAGGGGTTGGCATTGACCACATGGCCCACGTTGTTGGAAATGTCAGCGCCTGTGCTATCGGTGATAGCGGTTACCTTACCTCATGCGTCGTAGGTATATCTTGCCACAATCGAGCCCATCTTGTTGGTGATCTCAATAATGTCGCCCTGCAGTTTTTTGTTGAAATAATACGGTACATCGTCGTAAATGATACCG
Organism: Clostridia bacterium; assembly: GCA_017456905.1. Lineage (GTDB taxonomy): Bacteria > Bacillota > Clostridia > Oscillospirales > CAG-272 > CAMEON01. Next base: position 13,500 of record JAFTIL010000077.1, on the reverse strand, counting down.
CAGACAGAGTCCTCATTGTCGTAGAGGGGAATCAAAGTGCAATCGCCCAGGTTTCCTTCAGAATCTTGGGGTGGTAGAAATTTTTGCAAGGATTTATTGGAGATTATATTTATGAATAAAAAAATTGTTTCTTTGGTATTATTGTTTTTCATTTTGTGTTTATGTTTCAACAGTTGTTATACTTATTATTCTCCGCTCCCTTCTGATTTCGGAGGAGGCACATATTATGCTCATCTTTTGGGAGAAGAAGGCATCGTACTATCAACCGTTGAAAATGATCCCGAGAAATTGGAAGGATTTTACGAGTATCAGGGAAAAGTTCACTATATATATGTAGAACTGCATCTCAGGCTACATGGAGAAGGTGCTGATGCTTTGATATACGATGCTGAAAGCCACGAAATGCTTGCATCTGTTCTTTTCGATTGTAATGAGAATCAAATAATTCTATATGAAGTGATTCGGTATAATGACCCTCCCAAGATAGATTTTTTTGAACTGTATGAATCTTCACCGATCATTTTAGAGAAATACGGATCATAAAATAACTGTATTCATAAATCATATTCCCCCGCCGTCCCGATCATGTATCGGGCTCCGGCGGGGTTCTTTTTTACCTACCCTGAGTGTTTTTAACATATACAATCAAATAAACATACGCCTAACCCGGACACTGCCTGTCCGGGTTTTCTTTTATAATGAAAGCACATCTGAAAGGAGGATAAATTATAATGAATAGAGCAGAACAAAAACTGGTTTTGGAGCTGTGCCGCTGCCACAACCCCAATACCAAACAAATTGAAAGCCTAAAAAAGCAAGGCGTGGACGAGGCTGTTGTCTTGGGGCAGTCTTTGTGCAATACGTCAAAATTACACCCACTCTATTGCAATTCTCGCTTGTTCGTGCTATAATGCAAATGAAAAACTCACGGGAACCGAACTTTTCGGCCCGGCGAAAGGAGCTCACCATGACTCACAACCGTAAGCGCTTATTCTGCCGCACGTTGGCGTTGGTCTTATCCTGCGTTATGCTTTTTGCCAGCCTCGGCATGACCTTGACGGTCTATGCCGCAGATAACACCAATATCGCCAAGGGCAAAAAGGCCATTTCATGTCACAGCGAAAATGGCACCTTAACTCCGAATTATGCTTTGGACGGCAAGACGGACAGCCGCTTTGCAGCGGGCGGCGGGTGCGCTGATCAGGCTTGGTACGTCCTTGACTTGGGTGCCACCTTTGACATCTCCCGCATCCGCATCAATTGGGAGGCGGCACACCCTTCGCAATATATCATTGAGATCTCAAGCGACGGGCAGACCTTTGCCAAGCTCAAGGACGAGACCGCCGATGCCGCGGGATGGAAGGAGACTGCTGTCTCCGGGCGCGGACGCTTTATCAGAATTCAAGAAGTGACCCGCGCTCTCGCGCCTTACGGTATGTCCATGTGGGAGCTTGAGGTCTACGGAAAGGAAGTGAGCGGTGTGACCGAAAAAACTTATCATCAACTGACTGCCGAGACTCCCTTGGGTGGCAGCATCGCCCTGTCTCACAGCGGCTTTGTGGCTGACGGCACCGAGGTGACCGTCACCGCTATCCCCAGCGGCAACAATGCCGTGGAAAACATTTTCGTCAATGGTCAGCCTGTGACGGTGTCTGACAACAAAGCCACCTTCACCGTGACGGGTGATGTTACGGTTTCTGCTTCCTTTGTGGTCGCTCCCGCAGACCGCTTTGAGTGTGAGGACGCCCGCGTGCTGGGCACCGACGGCAAGACGCCCGTTGCTATCACCCGTCTCGCTGACCCTGACGCATCGGGTGACATGGTCGCGGGTAGTACGGGCGGTAAGTATTTCATTTTTGAAAAGGTGGTAGAGTCCAACATCATTCACATCGCCTACGCCTCCCCTCATACCAACAGCATGACCGTGAGCATCCGCTATCCCGATGCCGAAGAGTTCGTGCCTCTCTGTAATCTGCCGTTCTCCACTTCTAATTCATGGGAAATGAAGTCCTCCTATATCGCCGCATCCACCCCCGTCTATATCCCCGAAGGGTCGGACATCATGGTGCGCCCTAACGTGGACTGCAACCTTGACTACATCTTCTTCACCTATGAAGCTGCCGCCTCCCCCGACGATGCCCCTGCCAATGTCGTGACCGCCGACAAGCTATCTGACAAGGCCGTCGAAGACCGTATGTCTCCCTTTGGCGTGGCGGTCAAGCTCTCAGAGGGCGAGAGCATCAACATCAAGGTTCCCGAAGGTATGGACACTTATAACGTCATGAGTTTCACCTACATGACAGAGGTGGATGCCGAGGTCAAGCTGAAGAAAGGGAATGCCACCCTTGGCAAGCTGTCCCTCGGTAAAACGCCCCTCCACGCCTATCGCGGCCTCGGAATGCGTACTGACGGAAATGAATACGAGGCGGGCGACACCCTGACCCTCACCTGCACCGAGGGTGAGCTGTGGCTGGCCTCTGTGACCGTCAATTTTGCGGATCAGCCTACCGGGAAAGTCATTTTGGGGCAACCCGCCAAAGGAGAGCGCCTGACCATCAATCTGGATGGCATTTGGGCGGTGGATACCTCCGAGATCACCTCTTGGAGTATCCCTGAAACGGTGCCCGCCTTGGGCTTTGCCAATTCCATCCTCGTCCCCGGCCTCTGGCACAACGCGGCTTACGATCTTGGCGACTACACATCCTCTATGACTTGGTACAAAAAGATTGTCACTCTTGAAAAAGAACCTACGGGACAGGTGCTTCTTAGCATTGGTGCCGCCCAGTACGGCCGTTATATCTATGTCATCGGGCAGTACGTGGATTGCTACGAGTACAACTATTCTCCTTCTCTTACCGATCTGACGGGGTTGCTCCATAAGGGCGACAACGAGCTGGTCATTATGCTTGGTAGTTGGTCAAATCAGGTCAACAATGCAAGCACCCCCGCCCATGTCCTCTACGACGGTGAATCCACCGAGGACGAGCCTGGCATCACCGACACCGTCAGCCTCATTTTCAACCGCGAGCCTGATATCACCGCCGTGCAGGTCGCGCCCGATATCGAAAAGGGAAGTGTAACCGTCAAAGCGACGCTTGCAAACCGCACGGATGCCGATGTGACCACCGACGTGACCGTCTCGGTCTACGAGCTGGGTGTCTTAAAGGACGGTAAAGCCAAGAAGAGGGCGGTCATGGTGGGTGAGACCGTAAAATCCGGTGTCACCGTCAAGGCAAACGGCACGCTGGACGTGACGATTGACGACGTGACCCTGTCCGAATGGACCAAGGACAAGTGCTGGTCGCCCGATAACCCCTATCTCTACTGCGTGGAGATCAAAACTGCGGGAGATACCCACATCGTCCGCTTTGGTATGCGTACCTTTGAGTTTGACGCCAAGACGGGCTACGCTAAGCTCAACGGTGAGATCTTCTATCTTTTTGGTACCAACGTGGCCATCGAGCGCTACTACGACGATCCTCTTTGCGGTAATACCCCCTGGGAGGAGGATTGGATCCGCAAGCTCTACTCCGAGTTCAAGGACGTGAACTGGGTCAGCTTCCGCACCCACCTGGGTCACGCCAACAGCAAGTGGTTTGACATTGCCGACGAGATGGGCATGATGATCTTTGACGAATATCCCATCTGGGGCAACGTGGGTGACGATCATCTCAACACCATTTTGCCTGAGATCTACGCATGGATCGATAGCCGCGGCTATCACCCCTCCCTGGTGGTCTTTGACGCCCAGAACGAGGCCACCTACGATCTGCCTGACCAGTTCATCAAGAAAGGTCGTGAATACGATATCCAGAGCCGCCCCTGGGAGAACGGCTGGCGTCCTCCCGTGGGAGAGAACGACCCCATCGAGTGCCATCCCTACATCATCGGCACCCAGGGCATTTCGGGTCTTGAGACCATGAACAACAAGACGCCCATCGTCACCACCGCCGATATCGGTTGGACGGCGGATCAGTACAAGGGTCACGCCTTCATCATCAACGAGCACGGTGAATACTGGATCAACCGTGAGGGCCTGCCCATGAGCGGCACCGCAGGCACATGGAACGCCGCCAAGCCCAGAATCACCAAAGAGGAACGCCTGGTCTATTATGCCGACCTTATGGCCGCCCAAGTGGAGGCCTTCCGCGCGGGACGCGCTTACGCAGGCATCCAGTTCTTCTGCGGTCTCGGTTCCTCCTTCCCCTCGGCTGTGGGTGTGACCTCGGATATCCTGTCTCCCGACGTGTCCACCGCCGAATCTTTGCAGATCCGCCCCTACATCAAGTCTCTTCTGAAAAATTCCTTTGCGGATCTCGGTATCGTCATTGAGACCTACACAGAAAAGCGTAAGGCAGGTTCTTCTGTCCGTGTGCCTGTGACGCTCGTCAACGACACGGGCGCGGATATTTCGGATCTCCCCGTGACCTTGGTGGTCAGAAGCGGCAGCACCGTGCTGTATGCTGACCGCAAGCTCATGAGCGTGTCCGCCTTCTCGGCTGATGATCAGGGTATCTCCACCGAGACCTTCTCCTTCGATATCCCCAACTATAAAAACTACTGTGAAGCCGGCAAGGAGATCATTGTGGAGGCCTACTACAAGCTGGACGGCGAGACTGTGACGAGTCAGCGCAAGTGGACCATGCAAAGCGGAGCGCTGACAGAGAGCCCTCTGCCTGTCTACGATTGGCTTTCCTCGGATACGGCTCTGCCCGGTGAGGAGATTACCCCCGATACACAGCCTTCCGTGGCCGATACCGAGGCACCCACAGAGCCTGACTTTACGGTTACTGCGCCCAACGTGAACGAGCCCGAAGGCACCGTCGCTCCTTCCGTGACGACTGAAGCACCCGTCGATAACAAGGGATGTGCATCTACGACCACGATCTCCGCAGGTGTGCTCACCGCTCTGTTGGCGACTGCTTTGACAGCAGGGAAGAAGCGAAAAAGAAAAGAGGATTGACGATGATCCTCTGAACCCTTCAATCAAATAAAAACGGATGCAAAAGGCTATGCCTTTTGCATCCGAAATTTTTTTATCTGTAATAGCGCTCGGTCTTTTTGATCCTGGCTTCGGCTTCCGCTTCCCGTTTAGCCTTTTCTTCGGCTCGTTTGGCCTCCTCGGCGGCCTTCATAGTCTCCTCGATGCCCGAAAGGGAACGGATGATCTCTCCCGCCATGATCAGGCCCATGGCCGCGGGGGTGAAGGAAAGACAGCCCGGGGCGGGACGGGCGCGGGGATCATCACGGGTGATCTCCTGACCCGCGTCTTGGGCTACGGGGGCAGGGACTTCATCCGAACAGACGACTTTCAGCTTGGGAATGCCGCGCGCCTTAAGCTCGCGGCGCATGACCTTGGCCAAAGGGTCGGTATTGGTCTTGAACACATCCGTCACCACGAATCGCTCAGGATAGAGCTTGTTTCCTGCCGCCATAGCCGAGATGAGGGGGGTGTCAAATTTGTGGCACAGCACCGCCAAATGGATCTTGGCAACCACCGAGTCAACGCAATCTGCCACGTAGTCAAAGCTGTCCAAGTCGGTTTCCCGACAGCCTGCTGTTTCGGGGAGATAGAACATATGGAGTGAGGTTATCTCACAGGCGGGGTTGATATCTTTGATGCGCTCAGCCATGACCTCTACCTTGGGTCGGCCCAGGGTGGAGTGGAGAGCAACGGCTTGGCGGTTGATATTGGAAAGGGAGACTTCGTCTCCATCCACGATGGTCAAATGTCCCACGCCTGCCCGCGCCAGAGCTTCAACGCAATGTCCGCCTACGCCACCCACGCCAAATACGGCTACGTGGGCATCCTCTAACCGCTGAAGCCCGGAAATGCCGATCACGCGGGCGGTTCGGTTGTGCTCTTCAGGTAGAATGTAGGTGTTGTTTGCGTCCATGGTGCGCCTCCTCAAGGGATTTTATGATATTATATCACAACGGCGGATTTTTTTCAAGATTGTTCTTTACAAAAACACAGATTTGTTGTATAATATATAATGATAAATTGTTGTTTGATAAAAAGATAAATTAACGATCATTTTTATGTCAATAAGAGAGGCACCAATGAAAAACGAAACCTATTTTAAAGAATCCACGAAAAATAGTGAGCTGATCTTCGATGGCAAGGTCCTACATCTCTATAAGGACGATATTATCCTCCCGAACGGCGGGGAAAGTATGAGAGAATATTGCAAGCACGGCGGCGCCGTCTGTGTCGTTCCGCTGACAAGGGACGGAGAAGTGGTTTGCGTCCGTCAGTACCGTTACGCATTGCAAAGGGTAACTTTGGAGATCCCCGCAGGCAAGCTGGACAGCCCTACGGAAGACCACCTGGAGGCCGCGCTCCGCGAGCTTCGTGAGGAGACGGGCTATACCCCCGGCCGTATCACTCCCATCGGAGACTTGGCCACTTCTCCCGCGCTTCTGACCGAGATCATTTATATGTATCTCGCAGAGGACCTCACCGAGGGCGAGACTGATCCCGACGATGACGAATTCATTGAGTTTGTGAAAATACCTCTTGAGGACATGGTTGATATGATCATCAGAGGCGAAATACAGGACGCCAAGACCCAGGCTGCCGTGTTGAAGGTTTGGGCGATGAAAAAGAAAGGACAATAAAGCCATGGCTGATCATAAAAACTCCGTACGTACCGATCTGGCATCCCTCAAGACCGAGGGACGCAATCAAAATACACTTCACATTGACGAGCTGTCCACCATCGACATGGTGACCCTCATGAACAATGAAAACCGCGTGGTGGAGGATGCCATCGCCACCCAGCTTCCCGAGATCGCCAAGGCCATCGACATCATTGCCGAGCGGCTGGACAAGGGCGGCCACCTCGTTTATATCGGTGCGGGCACGTCGGGCAGACTGGGCGTGGTGGATGCCTCTGAGTGTCCCCCCACGTTCGGCGTTGACTATGACCTCGTCCGCGGCATCTTGGCAGGCGGTCACGGGGCTATGTTCAAGGCCGTAGAGGGCGCTGAGGACGACGAAGTCCGCGGAGGGGAAGAGCTTCTGGCCGACGGTGTCACCGCAGGCGACGTGGTGGTGGGCCTCTCTGCTTCGGGCGGTGCCCCCTATGTACTGGGCGCATTGAAAAAGGCCCGTGAGATCGGCGCTATCCCTATGGGTATCACCTGCAATCCCGACAGCCGTATGCACGCTATTTGCGACGTGATCATGGCTCCCTACGTAGGTCCCGAGGTCATCACAGGCTCCTCCCGCCTCAAGGCAGGCACGGCACAGAAGCTGATTCTCAATATGCTCTCCACGGGCGCTATGATCAAAACGGGCAAGGTGGTCGGAAACCTCATGATCAACGTGCGTCCTACCAACGTTAAGCTCCGCGACCGCTGTATCCGTATCCTCATGGAGCTGGGCGAGTGCGACCGTGCTACCGCCGAAGCCCTCATCGACGAGCTGGGGGATATCCGCGCATCTCTTGCGCGCCTGGGCAAATAAATTGTCGGTCACCTCTTGCAATCCGTCTCGGATTGTGTTATCATATGAAACATCCCTTTTGAAAGAAGAAGAACTATGTATAAGATCATCCATAAGAAATATTTAAATTCCACCGTGATCATGATGGACGTGGAAGCTCCCCGTGTGGCAAAGAAGGCCAAAGCAGGACAGTTCATCATTCTCCGTGTTGACGAGGAGGGGGAGCGAATTCCCCTGACCGTGGCGGGCACCAATACAAACGAAGGCACCGTTAAGATCATCTTCCAGACTGTAGGTGCCACCACCGACGCTTTGGGGCGGAAAGTCGAAGGCGAATTTATTCAGGATTTTGTAGGACCTTTGGGGAAGGCCACCGAGATCGAGGGACTCAAAAAGGTCTGCGTGGTAGGAGGCGGCGTTGGCTGTGCCATCGCCCTGCCTGTGGCGCAGGCGCTTCATGACGCGGGTTGTGAAGTCCATAGCATCATCGGCTTCCGTTCCAAGGATCTTTTGATCTTGGAGGAGGAATTCAAGGCTTGTTCCAATAAATTGACCGTTATGACCGATGACGGCTCCTACGGGCGTCAGGGCGTGGTCACCATTCCTCTCAAGGAAGCCATTGAGGCAGGGGAGAGCTATGACCGCGTCATCACCATCGGTCCCCTCATCATGATGAAATTTGTGGTCGCTACGACAAAGCCCTACGGCGTTCCCACCGTGGTGTCGATGAACCCCGTGATGGTAGACGGTACGGGTATGTGCGGCGGTTGCCGCCTCACTGTGGGCGGAAAAACGGTCTTTGCCTGTGTGGACGGACCCGAATTCGACGGTTTTGAGGTAGATTTTGACGAGGCTATGTCCCGCAGCACCATGTATGCTGATTTCGAGCGCCATGCCCGAGACGCCTCTTGCAATCTTTTGAAAAAGGGGGTAGAGTAAGATGGCAAAACCCAATATGTCCCCTGTAAAAAATGAAATGCCCACCCAGGATCCGACTGTCAGAGCACGAAATTTTGACGAGGTAGCCCTGGGATATACCGAAGCACAGGCTTTGGATGAGGCCACGCGTTGTCTGAACTGCAAAAACGCTCCCTGTGTCACGGGCTGTCCCGTGAACATCCACATCCCCGAGTTCATTGAAAAGGTCAGGGAAGGGGATTTCGAGGCGGCCTATCAGATCATCCGTCAATCCTCCAGCCTTCCTGCCGTTTGCGGCCGTGTCTGTCCCCAGGAAAAGCAATGTGAATCGAAATGTGTCCGCGGTATCAAGGGCGAGCCCGTGGGCATTGGCCGTTTGGAGCGTTTTGTGGCTGATTGGCACAATACCTTCTCAAACGAAAACCCCATTTTGCCCGAAAAGAACGGTCACAAGGTAGCGATCGTAGGTTCGGGTCCTGCAGGGTTGACCTGTGCGGGCGCGCTGGCTTCCCAAGGCTATGAGGTCACCGTGTACGAAGCCCTTCACGTGGCGGGCGGCGTGCTGATGTACGGCATCCCCGAATTCCGTCTTCCTAAGCACATCGTGCAAAAGGAGGTAGACGGCCTGCGCCGAATGGGTGTTACCATCGAGACCAACGTGGTCATCGGTAAGACCGTCACCGTAGACGAGCTGTTTGAAGAGGGCTTTGAAGCCGTGTTCGTGGGCTCGGGCGCGGGACTTCCCAAGTTCATGGGCATCCCCGGAGAATCTCTCAAGGGGGTTTATTCTGCCAACGAATTTCTCACCCGCTCCAACCTCATGAAAGCATATAAGGAAGATGCCACCACCCCCATCCTGCGTGCCAAGCGTGTGGCCGTGGTGGGCGGCGGAAACGTAGCCATGGATGCCGCGAGAACCGCGCTCCGTTTGGGCGCTGAAGAAGTTTCTGTCGTCTACCGCCGCTCTATGGAGGAGCTTCCTGCCCGTAAAGAGGAGGTAGAGCACGCCGAGGAGGAGGGTATTGTCTTCCGTCTGCTCAATAACCCCGTGGAGATCTTAGGTTATCACAACCCCGAAGACCGCCGCGATCCCAAGAACGGCTTCGTCACGGGAATGAAGTGCGTGAGAATGTCCCTGGGCGAGCCTGACGAGCGTGGCCGCCGCGCCCCTGTGGAGATCCCCGATTCCGAATGGGTGTTGGAGGTGGACTGTGTCATCATGTCCATTGGTACTTCCCCCAATCCTTTGATCAAATCCACCATCGAGGGGTTGGCTGTCAATAGCCGTGGCGGTATCATCGTGGAGGAGACCACAGGTCTGACCTCCCGCGAGGGCGTGTACGCAGGCGGCGACGCCGTCACAGGCGCAGCTACCGTTATCCTCGCTATGGGGGCGGGAAAGACTGCTGCTGAGGCGATTCACACCTATCTTTCAAACAAATAAAAATGAGCGGAGGCACTGTTCACGGCAGCCTCCGCTCTTCGACAAAATAACCATGAGTGACACGGCGTTTTTGTGCAACCATACAAAATTCAAAAAAAAGCAAAAAGTCACAAAATAATGCGTGACAAAATTTAAGTTTTGCGTTATAATGTATGAATAAAGGTGGATATATAGTTTGCCGATGGATCGTAACAGCCGATCACAACGAAGCGTATCCTGTATATCAGTAGGAGGTACATCATGCTTCAGCTTATGAGCAACTTTTTGACGAACACCGCAACCCCACGCGGCATCATTGCGGAGGGCTTTTCGCTTGGAACGCTCATTACCGAGCTCGTCATTTGCTTTTTGCTCATTGTCCTCCTGTTTTTCTTCAGACAGCGTTTTCTGAAGATGCTGTGTGCCTGTGGTTCCGAGATCTGCCTGTGGTTGGCTTGCAAAATGGCCTTTGGGGATGACGCTATCCTCACACAGATCATGACGTGGATCACGGCGCTGGCCGCGATCATCATCGTGATCGCCATTGTCAACCGCATTGATTGGAGCAATTTGCGTGGTAACAAAAGCTGAATAAATAAATCGGAGCCCTGCGTTACAGGGCTCCGATTTTTGTTATGGGATCAGTCGAGATCTTCTGTCATCAAGGCGTTGTGGAAAAGTTTGCGGTAGCGGATAAACTCGGTCTTGTCTCTTCCGTAATGAACGGCGTTGGTGAGAAGAACAGCCCAGCGGCCGGTTTCTGCGTCCACGAACAGGGAAGTGCCCGTAAAGCCGGTGTGACCGTAGCTGCCCTCGCTCATGAGGTCGCCCATGGAGGAAAGCTGGGGCATGGGAGGCTTGAGTTGGAAGCCGAGACCTCTGGCTTCAGCGAGACCGGGGGTGAAGTTATTCACGGCCAGATCAAAAGTGCGGGACTGAAGGTAGCGCCCCTTGGAAAGCTTGCCACGCTCGGCCAGCATGGTGGCAAAAATGGTCATATCGCCGAGGGTAGAGAAAAGACCTGCGTTAGCGGAAACACCGCCCAGGAAATGTGCGTTCTCGTCGTGTACCTCGCCGCAAATATAGCTCTCACGGATATCCGAAAATTCGGTGGCGGCTACGTTTTTCGAATGGGGGCGATACATGGTATGCTTCATGCCCAGGGGCTTGAAGACCATGGTGTGTGCCAGCTCATCGAGAGGCTTCTCGGTGATGCGCTCCAGTACCTTGCCGAGAAGGATGTAGCCCATGCAGGAATAGTTGACCTGTTCGCCGGGATTGCAAACGGGCTGAGAGCCCAGAATGGCGGAGACAGCTTCCTCGGGTGTGAAGGCAGTACCATCGACATGATAGGTCGCCCACAGCGGCATATGGGGGGTGATGCCCGAGGTGTGGGTCAAAAGCTGAAACAGGGTCACGTCGGCACGGCCCTGGGGAGCATCCTTTAATTCCTCTTCCGTAAAATATCTGGACAGAGGATCGGTCAGAAGGAGCTTGCCCTCCTCCAGAAGCTTCAAGGCGATCATGGTGGGACCTACCAGCTTGGTCAGGGAAGCGAGATCGTAAAGGGTGCTCTTATGAGCGGAGGTGGGCTTGGGCTGAGTATGCTTTTTGCCCATGACCTCGCTGAGATACACCTTGCGACCCTGGCCGACAGCAACGGCGAAGGAAGGATAAGCACCTGTGTTCAGGCCCTTTTTGAGAATGTCAATGCATTGTAAACGTTTGCTCATAATTGTCTCCTTTGGCGAAATAGAAGGGCAGACCGGGAACTATAGAAGTACAGTCTGCCGTTTGGTCTGATGGGAATTGAATTTTTACTGGCCGTCTTGTGCTAAAGCGTGCTCCAACCAAATAAGGCCGTAGCCGAAGGCTTCGTACAAGCCGTTGTGGAAGCCCTGACGGACGATCTTGCTCTGGTCGTTGCTTTCAAGCACCTGAACAAGAATTTCGTCAGGCAACTGCTCGCCGCCGTCCTCCTTATAGCTCATGATCTCAAGAACGAGAATATATTTTTCGGTCAGATCGCCGTAGCAGATGGTATCGCCTTCGCGAACCAGAGGACGATCCTTATACATCAGATATTTGCCACCGACCACGGGTGTCTTGCCAGCTTTTACGTCACTCATCTCTTTTTCCTTTCTACAGTATATAATTTATGGATATATATTTATATTCAAAGTATATTATAGCACACGGCAGGGGGAAAGTCAATGGGTTTGAAAGATTTTTCCCCGATAATCCTGTGATATAAGCTTTACTTGTGAGAATTATGACCACCAAAGGGAGGATTTATGAAGAAAAATGTATTTTCCTACAAAAGAAAATTTAAAAAAACTATTGACATTTGAAGTGAAATCGGTTATAATTATCCTTGTCGTGTTTTGCATACATTCCAAACAGGAGAGGAGAAACCTATGAATCTGGATCTGCGCCCCATGTTGCGTGGGGAAACCAACCGGATAATCGTGGATTTTCTTCTTGAGCCGGAATCGCTTGACGGTGTCGTGTTCCCCGAACAGGCCCACGTCAGCGGTGAGATCACCAATCGCGGCGGATATATGCGGCTGGATGCTTCAGCCGAGATCCCTTACCGCGGTGAATGTGCCCGCTGTCTCGATCTTGTCAGCGGTGTCTATGCCCTGCCTTTTGAGCGTACCGTCGTTACCGAAGGAACGCTGACCGAGGAGCAGGAGGAAGACAACGTGGACGAGTTTGTGATCGTCAAGGGTGGCTTTCTCGATATTGACGACGCAGTTCGTGAGGCTTTGATCCTCAGTTTCCCCATGCGCCTTTTGTGCTCGGAGGACTGTGAGGGACTTTGCCCCAAGTGCGGCAAGCCTAAAAGAGAGGGTGCCTGCGGTTGTTCCGACAAAGAGATCGACCCCCGCTGGGCCGTGCTTGCCTCCCTTCGCTTTGACGAAGATGATGAGTCGGCCGACAAAGGCGAGTCGTGATCCCGTACATTTGAAATACAGGCAAAACGAAAATCAAAATCAGAATGATACCCGTAGGGGTGGTCAGATAGACGGAGCGACGCGGTGAGTGACCGCGCTTTGCTTCGGAAAGCCCAGGAGGAGGTGGCAAAATGGCAGTACCAAAGCGTAAAGTTTCCAAGGCTCGCAGAAATACCAGAAGATCCAACAACACCAAGCTGACTGTTGTCGGTCTTTCCAAGTGTACTAACCCTGAGTGCAACGAGATGATCAAGAATCATCAGGTTTGCCCCGTTTGCGGTTTCTACGCAGGCAAGAAGGTTCTGGACGTTAAGCAGGACGCTTAATTGATCCGCGCCATGCCAGATGCGGGTACCGTGTGTATCCGCCGATGCCTTGCAACAAACAAAGGGATTCCGTCTACCCATGGGGTATGAGCGAATCCCTTTTGTTTTATCATGAATGATTATTTACAGCGATAAATTGTTGCTTAGGCGGCAGTGCCGCCTGCCAATACCGGGGATGTTTAACCCATTCGAACTGCATACCGCGAGGATATATAATCTATAATCGTAAATTGTTGTTTACGTGGGCACGGATATCTCTTGTAAGGCTCCCTCCGGGAGGGAGCTGCCGCCCAGCGAATGCGACGGGCGGCTGAGGGAGAAAGCGCGAACAAAAAGTTAAATCTCTTTATCCGACAACGATTTAGCCTGTTTTATCGCGGGCTCCCCCACCCGACTTCGTCGGGAGCCCCCTCCCGGAGGGGGCCT
>JAFTIL010000076.1 GCA_017456905.1 Clostridia bacterium | reverse complement strand
GGCGCGAAAAAAGCAGAGAAATCTTTCGAAATCTCTGCTTTTCTCGTTTTTTCTCTGTCGGATCTAAATCGACCTAAAGACTTGGCAGGGGCAGGAGGATTCTGAACCCCGCCGAGCAAGCTCGGCATCAAGCTGCACCACAAAAGTAGAAACTTCATAGTCCCGGGCAGCTTGAACGCGTGTCTCGCCTCGAACCTCGTACCAAAGCAAAAAGGTCGCCGATTGGCGACCTTTTTGCTTTGGCAGGGGCAGGAGGATTCGAACCCGCGACCCACGGTTTTGGAGACCGGTACTCTACCAGCTGAGCTATACCCCTGTGTTGGTTCACAACAGGGTGTATTATACCATACTTTTTCAAAAAAAGCAAGGGGTTTTTGAAAAAAAGTAAGAATATTTTTTGGAAATTTGCCCGAATCCCGTGGGGCAGGCATTTTTTTATGCCTTTTCGGAGGGTTCGTCTTCTGCGACAGGCGCGAACACGGCCTTGATCCGCTCTACATAAACCGCGTAGCGGGGATCGTTACGAATGGGGTCGAACCATTCCCAGCCGTGAGGGGCCGTAAGCGCTTTTTCGGCAAACCCGAAACCCAAAGTATATACGTATTCGTCGCTTCCGTTCGCTCTGAAAAACCGCAGAAACGGTCTTCTGTCATAATCGGGGTTTTCCTTGTCATGGTTTATCATTCGCCGTAGCTCAAACCGTTCGTCCTCGAGGCAAATGCTCTTGCAGGAAAGCACGGTTCTGTCGGGCAGACTCATGACCTTCTCAATCATGGAAATCGTATCCTCCAACACCACGAAAGCCCCCTCGGGATCCCCCGTGGATGCCAGATAGCAGGCACGTCGAATTCCCAACTCCATGCGGTCACCCACGAAAATGTCCACCGATCCGTCCCCTGTGATGGAATGGGCAGGGTCAGGGGTCACGCCGCAGAGATTGTGGAGAAAATTCAGCATGATTGTATTGATCTGTAAGCTCTCGTGTACGTGATTGGGTCGGTCGCCTCTACGCCAAAGTCCGCTGTTGCCAAACTGATCGTGGATGATGGAAAACAGCCGTCTTTGTCGCAAGGGATCAGACTTATTCCATTCATCCCGATCCCGATAGCGATTATACAAAAGCATATCCTTGGTCAGATTCTTTTCGGTAGCATACCGATCCAGGAAAGATTCCACGTGCTCGTCGTCCTCAATGTAGCTCATATGCTCCACCACCGAATCCTTCAACCACCGTTCAAAGTTCCCTTCCAGAATTTCTTCCGCGCTGATACGCAGCTCCGAAAGAACGTCGGGATGGTTCTTGAGTGCATCCGCTCCCCAATGCACGCCACCGAATAACTGCCACATATACCCCGCAAATACAGGATCCGTCATACAGTCCCGCCGCAACTCCCGCATAAGGCTTACCACCGTTTGAGGATCTGAGTCTTCACGCTCGCAAAGCTCAAAATATTCGGTGTAGCGCGCGTTGATCTGCTCCTTTTTCTTACTCTCCTCCATGCCGATCAGCTCATCCACCGTCACCCCAAAGATCCCCGCCAATATAGGCAGAAATTCCATATCGGGGTAGGTAGTCCCATTTTCCCAACGGCTCACCGATTGATATGATACACCCATCTTGTCGGCCAGCTGCTCTTGGGTCATATCGGCCTTCCGCCGCAAACGACGGATATTTTCTCCAATGTTCAGTTTCATAAGTGATTCCTTTCAGAAATAGATTTCTGCGCAGATGCTTTACCGGTGTCTTTATGATAACACATTTTTGAATAGATTGCAATAACGCATATAGTGAGAATTATTCTCGATTTGCGTGATGTTCGGGGATAAAAAGAACCGCGTCTCGCGCGGTTCTTTTGAAAATCAAGGAGCGGTGAACAACGCCGCTCTTTTCTTTTTCCCCTGTTCATACAGATACACGGGTAAAAAAACGACAAACGCTCCCAAACAAACGGCGGGCAAGTAAACCGCCGTACAGACGTACCACCCGCAGGCCTTGGCAATATCCTTGAACACCGCCAAGGGAGAGATGGCGGGGCCCACGTAGAACATTTTGATGGTACCTTCGGACACGTTCCAGAAGATCAAATTGATAAGGAAAGCCATGGCTGCCAGAACGAGAAACATATACACGCCGTTGCGATAATCCTTGATGGTCTTAGCGCCGCGGCCCGAAGCGATGAGATAGAACCCGATGAAGATCAGCACCATGTGCCAGGCAAAGGCGTGGAGGGTCAGGGTCCAGTATTCATGGACGATGCCCGAGGGCTCGATGAAGGCCATAAGACCGCCCAAAAGGTTGAAAGTGGTCATGAATTTATACATCATGTCCTGTAGCTTACCTTCCTTAAGGAAAGGCGCGATGACACACAGGTACATAGGGACGGAACAAAGCTGGAACGGAAAGATCCACCATTGGTAGCTGCCGCCGCCGATGTGATAATAGTAAAAGAGCTGCTTATAGACCTCGGTGATCATGAGGAACACGCCTGCGCTGACAAGGACGACACGGTTAGCCTTTTTGCCCGTGTTGCGTAGGAGATAAGCCGCCAAAACGCAGACCGCAAGACCTACGAAGGTGAAAATGAGATGAAAGGGGCCGTAAGCCTTGGGCTTTTCCATGGCCCAGGCGGTGGCTTCAATCAAGCGTTCAATAAAACCCATAGGAAGGAACCGACCTTTCCGTAAAATTTGCCGTCAAACGACAATTCATTGTAGCATTTGACAAGTAGATTTGCAAGCGGAAGCGGGGATTCTTCATAATTCTTCATTTTTGATTGGTCGTGATTGCCTAAGACAAGGCTGAAGAAGCGCCGTCCCGGCCGAAGGCAGCGCTGTTGGATTCGGATCTGCATATGGCTCAAAGAAATTTGAACTGCTGGCTTGACAAACACATACATTTCTGTTATAATACTATGGTAAACTTTGATATTGACACGTATCGGGGTGTGGCGCAGTTGGTAGCGCGCGACGTTTGGGACGTCGATGCCGCAGGTTCGAATCCTGTCACTCCGACCAAACCTTACTAATTCGAACGTTCGAAATTCCAAACGAATTGTGAACGGATTAGTAAGGTTTTTCTTGAGGATCTCATTGATTATGTGAAAGGATAGACAATGAAAACAGAAAAAATTATTCTTTTTCTTTTGTGCTTCTGTATTTTGATAAATTGTACAAGTTGTATTGCCGATGTGTTTATAGATCCGACAGAATACGAAATTGTGAGTTATAATATCGTGTGGAGTGAGTGTGAAAGAGAATTCCATACAGATCTGTTTCCTACTCAGATGTATCATAGAATCAAAGAAGTTCCAACAGATCAATTCATCGCGCGCAGGGATCACATTTGGGGTACCAAAACCGGATACACGAAAATACTTATGAGGCGCAAGGATTGTGAAACTACTTTGAGCTTCGACGTTGCGTCGGCGAAATTAATTTTGTGCAACCACGATATTAATTTTACGGAAAATGAATGGCTTGCTTATGGGCAGAGTATAGCTGAAAAAGAGGTTGCACGGGTTGACGCTCTTCTTGCGGAACAGCTTGCCAACGACATAAACGCTGATTCCCCGCCGTATTTTGAAGATTATACGGGTTCGATGGAAAAGCTGTATAGTGAAGATGGTCAGGTTTTGCAATTAAAGTTTGAGATCAATGAGTACGATAATCTTTTTTGGATGGCCTATATCATGAAATATGATGGTCGATATTTTATTGCTATTCGAGAAGATTTTCATGTTGAGAAAAAATTGCCTTGCAATGAGGAATTTGCATCTGTTATCAAGGCGGTTGTTGAGGAATATAGTTTATTTGATGAATAAATATGGCGCGCTCTGAACTAATGTCACTTTGGCCAAGCGAAAAGTTCCATGGCATGGAGCAATTTGAAGAAGTGACCGAGTCATCATCGACCAGTCAGCCCTAAACCATTTTTCAAAAAACATACATCCCGAGGCGCTGATAAAGTATAAAAAGCGGTTGCTTTTTACCGAAAGGGTATTGAGCAACCGCGTGATTTACTGAATGAGCAGGAATTATACCCCAAATTGTAAAAGGCTGAGTCAAGAGCTTTTTGAAAGCAATTGACTCAGCCTTGTTTAATGTTCAAATCTTACATCAAACTGATCAGAATAGATTGCGGCTCCATTCCAGGTGGACGATTTTACAGTTTCACTCGCCTCGCCCTCCTTGACGGGGGATGGGAACACCCACTCGCAGGTGGCGGTTTTCTTATGCTCCGCAAGGATATCCAGCATATCGGGTGGCAGAATGAGCGTTCGTATCGAGGATTTGGTCTTTGGATTGGTGATCTGGGTCTGTGCCCCCTTCTTGACCACCTGCCGTCTGATGTGGAGCTCGCCTGTAGCGAAGTTGACGTCCTTCCACTGAAGACCGAGTATCTCCCCTCGGCGCATACCCGTGGTCAGCTCGAGAAGGAAGAATTCATAGTATCCTTCCTCGTGCGCTTGGATCAGAAATCGTCTGATCTCGTCCTGTGTCAGTACCTGCATCTCCTTCGCCTTTTTCGGGGGCAGACGGCAACCGATTGCAGGATTGGTGGTTATCAAGCCCTCGGTCACGGCTTTTTCCAGCGCGGTTCGGCAGGTGGTGTGGCAGGAGCGCACCATTCTGTCGGATAAGCCCTCGCCGTAAAACTCTGTGAGCCTGCGCCTGCCACCCTTCTTCAGCCTTGCGTAGAACTGTTGTAGGTCGTTCTGCGTGAGCTTGTTCATCGGTATCTTACCGATCTCGGGGATGATGTGGTTATAGATTCGGTTCTCGTAGCACTCTTGCGTTGTCTGTCTGATTTTGGGCTTGGAGAAGTTCTGATACCAGAAGTCCATCCAATCGCCAAACGGCATGTCAGGCTTGAGCCTGTCGCTGGTTCTGCCCCATTTCTCCTTGAGAGCTTGGAGCTTTTCCTTACATTCAGCCTGCGTTTTAGCGGTTACGTTTTTGGTCTTGGGATTGCCGTTTTCATTATAACCGATAATGATTCGTCCTTCCCATCGACCGTCTTTGCG
>JAFTIL010000075.1 GCA_017456905.1 Clostridia bacterium | reverse complement strand
GGCTATGGAAAAGATCAAGGCAATTCGTGAAATTGTTTTAGAACGAGAAAAAACAATAAACAAAATGCTTGATTTCTACTTAAAATTATATCAAGATTTAGAAAAAGACGAAAAAGAATAAGGTATCTTTTTTGTCAACACGTTCCAAAAAAACAAACGGGCTTGCCTTACAAGTCCGTTTTGCTTTTTGTGCAGACGTTTGGATGAGAGACCGTGATAGAACAGAATCAAGAAAGGCGGTATCAAAATGAACAAGGAAACGCTGACCATGGAGGGTATCCGGTCTGATCTGATGAAAATGCTCCATGATCAAGTAAGCAACCAAGCGAATTGGCGATTTTCTTACATTGTTCCGGTTACCGCGCTGGCCGTCTTGGCCGGCGTGCTTACGAGAAACCCTTTTATCGGCATCGCCGTCTTCTGCATTGCCGCTTATCATATCGTTCGTTTCATCATGGAATACCAGGAGTACCAAAAGGAAAAAAGGGCGATTGTATCCGCGATTGAGCACGACGAAATTTCTATTTCAACAGAAATCTTCAGCCACACCGCAAACGAGGTGATCTATGAGCCGCACAGCGTGGGGAAAAGGTCCGACGTCACAAAGACGATCACACGGTATTATTTCAACGGCGGTGCTTCTTGGAGAGTGCCACGTTGCGCAAAACATTATGAATGGAGCAAGGAATACTATATCAGCTCCAAGGGACTCGAGAACATCTCCCTCAAGGGTGACGAATTCTATTTTGTTTCATTGCAAAAGTACCACGATATTGCGTATATATACCCGCGCAAGAATTTTGAGTTTGATCCAAACTCGGAAAAATAATGGACATCCATTTTTCACTGCACCTCCAAAGCAAGTCCGTTTTTCGGTCCCTTTCTTCCCTTCCTCAACTTTTTGTCCAAAAATTTCTTTCATTATTTAAAATTCCCTCAACACCCTTTCGTCAAATTGCACAACTCCCAATTCCCCCCTAAAACCCCTTCCTTTGTCCCCTCGTGTCCCCCCTCGTCCGGGGGTATGACAAGGGTATGACAAATATAGCCCCATATATAATGATAAAAAACCGCTGATCTTTTCACAATTTCAGCGGTTTTTCGTTATTTTTTTGACAGAATTATTGATAATTTTTTATCAGTCCCAAAAACAGGGGCAAATCTGCAAAAACGGGGGTTCAAAAGTTTGTTTAGTTTTGAAACAAGAAATTTCCGCAAAACTATTGAAAAATCTTCGTCATTTTGATATAATACATGGTGAATAGATTTGTCTTCTATCAAATTCCGCAAAAAGGAGAACACGTCATCATGAAAATACTGGTTGTCAATGCCGGTAGCTCGTCCCTGAAGTATCAGCTTTTCGATATGGATGAGCGCAAGGTGCTGGCAAAGGGTCTCTGTGAAAAGATCGGCCTGTCCGGCATCATCACACACAAGCGTCCCGGCAAGCCCACCTACGAGGAAGATTATCCCATGCCCAGCCACAACGAGGCCATCGCCCTGGTCCTCAAGCTCCTCACCGATCCCGAGTGGGGTGTCATTGAGAGCGTGGACGAGATCGGTGCCGTTGGCCACCGCTTCGCTCACGGCGGTAAGTTCCAGGCCTCCTGCGTCCTCACTGAGGCCGAGATGGAGTACCTGGAGTCCATCGTGCCCATCAACCCCCTGCACGGCCCGCCCGCCATCAAGGGCGTCAACGCCTGCCGCGCCCTCATGGCTGACAAGCCTCACATCGGCGTATTCGACACGTCCTTCTACTCCACTCTGGAGCCCAAGGCTTACATGTACGCTCTGCCCTACGAGTGGTATGAAAAGTACGGCATCCGTAAGTACGGCTTCCACGGGACCTCCCACCGCTACGTAGCCGCCAAGGCCGCTGAGTACGTGGGCAAGGATATCAAGGATCTCAAGATCATCACCTGCCACATCGGTAGCGGTTCCTCCATCACCGCCATCGACGGCGGTAAGGCTGTGGATACTTCCATGGGCTTCACTCCCCAGGACGGTCTGCCCATGGGTACCCGTTGCGGCGCCATCGACCCCTCCCTCGTGACCTACATCATGAGACAGAGCGGCATGAGCTGTGACGACATCGACACCGCTATGACCAAGAAGTCCGGTCTGCTGGGTGTTTCGGGTGTATCCAACGACCTCCGCGACGTGCGTGTAGCTGCCGGTCAGGGCAATGAGCGCGCTCAGCTGGCCCTCGATCTGATGTGCCAGGGTGCCATCAAGCTCATCGGTACCTACGCCGCTGAAATGAACGGCGTTGACGTGCTGGTCTTCACCGCAGGCGTAGGCGAGAACGATCGCCGCACCCGCGAGCAGATCGCCGGCAACCTGTCCTTCTTCGGTCTGTACTTCGATGCCGACAAGAACGCCAACGGTGCTCACACCGACGTTCTGGAGATCTCTACCCCCGATTCCCCCGCAAAGATCCTGGTTATCCCCACCGACGAGGAATTCATGATCGCCTGCGATACCGAGGCTCTGGCTAAGGCCCTGTAAGCCTCTCCCCTTCGTACTCCATCGGGTCCTCTTCCGGGACACTGAACGAAAATAAAAAAATTTTATAAAGCGAAAGGAAAACAAAGCTATGGCACAGTCTCCGTTTGAAATCAAAAAGGAAATTTGCGACATCGGTAAGCGCATCTACGACCACGGTTTCGTTGCTGCAAACGACGGTAACATCTCCGTAAAGGTCGGCCCCAACGAGTATTACTGCACTCCTACCGGCGTTTCCAAGGGCTTCATGACCCCCGACATGATCATCAAGATCGACGCCAACGGTAACAAGATCGACGGTAAGCTCAATCCCTCCTCCGAGATCAAGATGCACATGAGAGTGTATCAGGAGCGTCCCGATGCCGGTGCCGTCGTTCACGCTCATCCTCCCGTGGCTACCGCCTTCACCGTTGCCGGTGTTGAGCTGGACCAGTACATCCTGCCCGAGGCCATTCTGACCATCGGTAACGTTCCTACCTGTGACTACGGTATGCCCTCCACCATGGAGATTCCCGAGTCCCTGATGCCCTACATCCAGAAGCACGATGCATTCCTGCTGAAGAACCACGGTGCTCTGACCGTCGGTAACACCCTGCTCCGCGCTTGCTTCACCATGGAAGAGGTTGAGTTCAACGCAAAGATCAACCTGTACGCCCGTCAGATCGGTGTCGGTGCCAACAGCCGCATCGACGAGATCTCCTGCCACGAGCTGGAGAGACTGATGGAGCTCCGCAAGAAGATGGGTCTGCCCGGCAAGCATCCCGGCTGCAAGACCTGCCCCAACAAGGGTACTGCCAACTGCAAGTGCAAGGACAACGCCGGCAAGTGCGACTGTGGTAACCACGGTAACGCTGACGACGCTCTGGTTGCAGAGATCACCCGCAAGGTTCTGGCCGCTCTCGGCAAGTAATCCGGCTATCTGACCGCTTTACTTGATTCCAAGAGAAAGGAAGAACTCGATTATGGCTATTAACTGGACTGAAGCTCAGGTTGCCGAGCTGGTCGCCAAGGTTGTGGCCGAGATGCGGACGGAAAATACCGCCGCATCCGCCCCCTCCTGGTCCTCGACCCAGTACGGCGGCCGCAAGCTGGTCGGTATTTACGAGAAGATGGAGGACGCCATCGCCGCCGCCGAGGTTGGCTATAAGGCCATCCGCGCGATGAGCGTGGCCGAGCGGGAAAAGCTCATCACCTCCATCCGTAACTACTGCCGCGCCGAGGCAGGCACCATGGCCGCCCTCGGTGTAGCCGAGACCAAAATGGGTCGTGTGGATCACAAGACCGCCAAGCAGATCCTGGTGGCCGACAAGACCCCCGGCACCGAGGACATCGTAGCCGAGGCCACGACCGGCGATCACGGTCTGACCCTCACCGAGCGCGCTCCCATCGGTGTGGTGGGTGCCATCACCCCCTCCACCAACCCCTCCGAGACCGTCATCTGCAACAGCATGGGCATGATCGCCGCCGGCAACGGTGTGGTGTTCAATCCTCACCCCGGCGCCATCGCT
>JAFTIL010000074.1 GCA_017456905.1 Clostridia bacterium | reverse complement strand
TTGGGAGAGCTCCCGCCCAGCGAATGCGACGGGCGGGTGAGAGGGTAAAAACGCGAATTACCACCTAATGAACCCTCTCCGTCACGCATGAAGCGTGACACCTCCCCCAGAGGGGGAGGCTTTGCTACGGGCTTCGCCCGCTACCATCATAAATCCGTAAACAACAATTTACCGCACCAATGCCCCCTCGCGGGATATCGTTCGCACGGGTTAAACATCCCCGGTATTGGGGGCGGGCACTGCCCGCTAAACAACAATTTACCGTTATATAATCCATCGCGTGATGAAGCACGCACAGGTTAAACATCCCCGGTATTGGCTGCCGCACTGCGGCAAACAACAATTCACTTAACACCCATCCCTCGAAAGGAGTCCCCATGCAAGACAACGAGATTCTGGATCTCTATTTTGCCCGCGATGAGAGAGCCATCATAGAAACAGATAAAAAGCACGGCGACGCTTGTATGCAGGTGTCTATGAACATCCTATCCAGTAAGCCCGATGCTGAGGAGTGTGTCAATGATACGTATCTCAGGGCTTGGAACACAATTCCGCCCGAGCGCCCCTCTGCTTTCCGTACTTTTTTATGCCGTATCACCCGAAATCTCTCCATAGATCGTTTCCGTTATCTGCACAGACAAAAGCGGGACCGTGATCTGGAGATCACCTTTTCCGAGCTGGAGAATTGTATTTCTATGCCTGAAGAAGAGGCAGATGCCCTCGTACCCCTCCTGTCAGATTTTCTTCGCCGCGAAGAAAAAATCGACCGTCTTTTATTCGTGGGAAAGTATTTCCACGCCTGTCCCGTCAAGCTGTTGGCAAGGAAAAGCGGGCTCTCTGAAAATCTTGTGTCGGTGAGGCTGTTTCGCACACGCGAAAGGTTCCGACGGTATCTTGAGGAAAAGGGGTATAAGATATGAAAGGTATTACTGCATTTGAAAAAATAGGACAACTGCCTGACGATATCATCAACGAATATATAGAGTGGTTTGACAAGACCATCATCTTCGATCAACCCAAACCGAAAAGTGCCTTTGCCTTTTTTATGACCGGGGGGTGGGGTGTGGCCATACTTTGCGTGATGGTGAGCCTCAGCGTATTGTCGGGTATCATTTGGGCAGGGCTCAATCCTCCTGTTGTGACTGAACCGCCTACAGAAAAAGAAAACACGTTTGGAACCGAGGAAATGGTGCCGGAAGAAAAGGAAACGGTGATTGATTCAGATGAGATGACCGAAAGAAAGGTTATCTATGAAGAAGAGGGTATTCAATATACCTCCAATGGGGATAGCACCTGTTATGTCAGTGGATTTACTCGCAATTTCACGGGCGCAATCATGATCCCTCCGTCTACCTCCCGCGGTGAGACTGTGACTGCCGTGGGTGACCGTGCCTTTTACTCAGCAAAGATGACCGAGGTCTCCTTACCCGATACCCTGACTTCCATTGGCGAAAAAGCCTTTTGGGGGTGTATGAGGCTCAAAGGCATCGCTATGTGCGAGGGACTTTTGAGTATAGGGAAAGGTGCTTTTGAAGGTTGTACGGCCCTGACTACTGTGACCATTCCCGAAGGAGTGGTGGTGCTTCAAGAAGATACCTTTTACGGTTGCTATAATCTCGCAACCATTCACTTGCCCGCCGGTATCCTAAGTCTTGAAGAGGATTCCTTGACCGACTGCACAAAGCTTTCTGTGATCTATTATAAAGGGACGGCCGAGATGTGGGAGGAAGTGGATATTTGGAGTATGTTTGCTCTGAATTCTGTGCAAATACGCTACGAATCCTAAGCTCCAAAGGACGCATCGCGCCTCTATTCGTGCCTGAAAGACGGTCAGTGATACGTCTATTGCAGAGAGCTATGTATCAACCTTAATTGTTTCCGGAATTGTCATCGTGTATTTTTGGCCCACCGTATTTTCTGCGCGGTGGGCACTTTTTTGCAAATAGGACTTGCAAAATGTAAAAAACTATGATATAATATATCAGTTAAAGACTTTTCGCCGTAAAATCGGCACACCATAATCCCGAAAGGACTGAATTTTTATGATGATGAAGATCAAAGCACAGCTCGCGGAGGCCATCCTCGGCGGCGTGCTGTCCATCGCCCCCGACTGCGGCATGGACGCGGAGGGCGTGCAGACCCTCCTGGAGTATCCCCCCGATCCTGCCATGGGCGACATCGCCCTGCCTTGCTTCAAGCTGGCCAAGACCCTGCGCCGCTCCCCCGTGCAGATCGCGTCTACCCTCGCCCCCCTGGTGTCGGGTGATTGCATCGAAAAGGCCGAAGCGGTCAACGGCTATCTGAACATCTATCTCTCGGGCGCGTATCTGGCCAATGCCCTCATCCCCGAAATTTTGGAAAAGAAAGAAAACTACGGCGCCCCCGATCTGGGTCACGGCAAGACCGTGGTTTTGGACTACTGCTCTCCCAATCTGGCCAAGCCTTTCCACATTGGACATTTAGGCACTACCGTTATCGGCCACTCCTTGAAAATGCTCCATGAGTTCGCCGGCTACAAGTGTGTCGGCATTAACTATGTGGGTGATTGGGGTACCCAGTTCGGTAAGATGATGGTAGCTTACAAAAAGTGGGGCGACCGTCAGACGGTTGAAGAGGGCGGCGTGGATGCGCTCGTGGATCTGTACGTCCGCATCAACAACGCTATCGCTGATGATCCTGCCCTCGCGGATGAGGCCAGAGCTGAGTTCTGCAAGATGGAGCAGGGTGACGAGGAGAATTTGGCCCTGTGGCGCTGGCTGGTGGAAAAGTCCATCAAGGCCAATGACGTGACGCTGGGACAGCTTGGTATCACCTTTGACAGCTATAAGGGTGAGTCTGCTTACACCGAACTCATGCCCGCGCAGGTACAGAAGCTCCGCGATCAGGGGCTCCTCAAGATCGACGATGGTGCGTCTATCGTTGACCTTGAAAAATACGGTATGCCTCCTTGCCTCATTTTGAAGCGGGATGGCTCCTCCCTCTATCCCACCCGTGACATTGCCGCCGCGGTGGATCGCAAGGAGATGTACGATTTTGACAAGTGTATCTACGTCACCTCCAACCAGCAGATCCTCCACTTCCAGCAGTGGTTCAAGGTGGTGGAGCTGATGGGCTACGATTGGTACGAGGGGCTGGTGCATGTACCTTATGGTACGGTTTCGGTCAACGGCGCGAAGCTGGCTACCAGAACGGGTAACGTGGTGCTTCTGAAGGATCTGTTCGCCGCCGCCATTGAGAAGGTCACCGAGATCATGGAGGAAAAGAACCCCGCCCTGAAGGGAAGAACCGATATCGCCGAGGCCGTGGGCGTGGGCGCCATCGTGTTCTACTATCTGTCCAACAACCGCATCAAGGACATCAACTTCAACATGGAGGACGCCCTGTCCTTCGACGGCAACACGGGTCCCTACGTCCAGTACACCTACGCCCGTGCCTGCTCCATCCTGGAAAAGGCCGGTGACGAGACCCCCAAGGCCGTGGACAGCGTGACCATCACCACCCCCCAGGAGCGCGCTCTGTGCATCGTTCTCTCCCAGTATGAGGAGAAGGTACGCATGGCCATCCGTGACTACGAGCCTTCGGTCGTGACCCGTTATATCCTTGACGTGGCCACCGCCTTCAACCGCTTCTATCACGAATGTTCCATCTTCAACGCCGAGGATCCTGCCATCAAGGCATCGAGACTCGCGCTGACCGAAGCCACCAAGCACGTGCTGGGTAGCGCCTTTGGGCTCATCTGTCTCAGAAAGACCGAGAAGATCTGATTTGATTTGCCCTCTCACCCGCTTCGCGGGAGCTGTCTCGCTGCGGCTCGGTCACGCCGCGGCTCTGACTGCCACTGGCAGTCATTCACTACCGCGTCGCCGCTTCGCTACCCAAGGGGGGAGCCCTTGAATTGCCTCCCCCTATGGGAGAGGTGGCAGCGAAGCTGACGGAGAGGGAAAAACACCGATGATATCAACGTTGGTGGATTCATTAGAAAATAATTAATTTGAGAGGTATATATTATGTCCGGACATAGCAAATGGGCTAACATCAAGCACAAGAAAGAAAAGACTGACAAGGCGAGAGCCAAGATCTTTACCAAGATCGGCAAAGAGTTGACCATCGCCGTTAAGGAGGGCGGTCCCGACCCCGCCTCCAACTCCAAGCTCCGTGATCTCATCCAGAAGGCCAAGGCCAACAACGTGCCTAACGAGAACATCGAGCGCACCATCAAGAAGGCCGACGGCACCAAGGGCGAGAGCTTCGAGGAGATCACCTACGAGGGCTACGGTCCCGCAGGCGTGGCCGTCATCGTGGTCACCTCCACCGACAACAGAAACCGCACCGCAGGCAACGTCCGTTCCTACTTCGCCAAGTACCATGGTAACATGGGTACCTCGGGCTGCGTGAGCTTCATGTTCGAGGACAAGGGTATGATCGTCATCAACGACGAGGACGGCGACTACGACGAGGACACCATCATGGAGCAGGCTCTGGAGGCAGGTGCTGAGGACTTCGCGGCCACCGAGGGTATCTATGAGATCACCACCGAGCCCGATGACGTTTACGCCATCGCCGACACCCTGAAGGGTCTGGGCTACAACATCAACTCCGCCGAAGTGACCAAGCTCCCCTCCACCTACACCGAACTGACTGATGAGGACGATATCAAGTTCATGGGTCTGCTTCTCGACAAGCTGGACGAGGACGAGGATGTACTGGACGTCTACCACAACTGGGAGAACTGTGACAGATAAGTCGGTTTTCACAAAAGGAGGTCAACGTATGGGCCAAGAGACACGTGACACCGTCGGCAAAGAGACCAACCTCAAAGGGAAAGGGAAGCGCTCCCTTGCTCTGTCCGATATCATCGTGGTGGCGGTGATCCTGATTTTGGTCATCACCCTCCTGCTCATGGGCAATCGCACCTGCAGCGTCACCCTTCCTGCCAATATGGAAGACGGCGCCGAATGGGTGGAGCTCGTGAACGAAGAAAAGGTAGCCCTGCTCACCGACAAGGGATATACCTCGGAGACCGAGTATACCTTTAAGTACAAGACTGCCCAAAGCAGTTCGTCCGTGATCATTGTCTATGCTTATCGTGATACCAAAACGGGAGACGAAATGGCCGAGCGGGTAGCCTATGAGTTTACCACCAACGCCTTTGGATTTATTTCCGTGCGGCAGGTGGAGGTCCCCAAGGATACGAACACAACCGCCGAAACTGAATAAGAAACCGCCGCCTCGGCGCATACTGATACGTGCGCCGAGGCGGGTTCTTTTTTATTGTACTGTTATTTATGATAAATTGTTGTTTAGCGGGCAGTGCCCGCCCCCAATACCGGGGATGTTCAATCCATGTCAACCATATCCCACGAGGGGTTATATAACGGTAAATTGTTGGCCCCTGCGGGGCGGCCACCTGCGGTGGGGCTTTGGCTCGGAGATGTTCAACTCATACGCACTATATCCCACGAGGGGGCGTTGGTGCTGTAAATTGTTGTTTATCTTACTAACGGCGATGTGATGACTTGGGGCGAGGATGCCCGTGGTAAGCCTTCCCTTGAGAGGGAAGGGGGACCGCGAAGCGGTGGATGAGTAGTCACACCAGGGGTTTTTGATTTCACTCATTCTGTATAT
>JAFTIL010000009.1 GCA_017456905.1 Clostridia bacterium | reverse complement strand
GACTGACTTTGAACCATCCCGATCCTTTTGCTCTGTTGCTGTTGTCCAGAAGCGGCTGTGAGCCCTCACCCTCGGATAAGCGGGGGATGGTCGAAAGCCCCGGGCTTTTGTGGCGCCATCGTATCCGCATGGAGGAGCAATATATGCGCCTTCTGTCCTCTGGGGCAGAGCTTTCGGATATTGCCGAAAAGGCCGCGCATCAGTTGGTAGGCCGTTGTCCCGGATGGGATAGCGTCTCGGGTGCTTTTATGATCTGCGGCGGCCGTTTTGATGCGGTGAAGGCGCGATGCGCGGGACGCTTGTCCGCGATGGAGGATCTGATCGCGTTGTTCCCCGAGGGTTACGATCCCGACAAGGCCGAGGATCCTATCCCCGAAGCGGTGGTGGAGCGTGAATTTGTCACCGAGGCTTTTAAAACCAGGCCAATACTCCTGGAAAAGACCAAGGAGGTCCTGGCGCTGCACGTGTCCGATCTTCTGAGATTGGGCAGAGACGATGCTTCTCTCACTGCTGATGAGAAGCAGGACTGCTTGACTTATGGGCAGGTTTCTGCTGTTTTCGAGATTTATGATGCAGAAAACAGCGAGGACCGCGGCCGCATTGCCGCCAACTGTGGGTTTATCCGCGAGTTGCTTTCGGAGCATTGGCTGACCCTTCGCCCCTTGCTGTGCCCCAAGGGTTCTGATGACCAAGCCTCGCTTTATGAGACTTGCGTGCGTCTGCAAAAGCAGGTGACGCGCCTGACGGCCTACCGAAGAAAGCGTTTGGAAGCCGTGAAGCATGAGCTGAAGCGGATGCTGGACGTTTGTGATTTCCAGGGGGAGGATTGGATCAGAGGCCGCGGCGGCGATGATAGCATCGCCCGTTGGCTGGTGGATATTTCCGTCGGACTTCCTCGTCTTGCAGAGGAAGCGGGAGAGGATTGGCAATATACCGCCGCCTATCTCCGCAGTCTGCAGGCTGCCTGTACCCAGGAGAGGGACAAGCTGTTTGATCTGGATACGGTACCGAACGAAGGCGCTTTTGCTGAAGCATATGAACATATCCTCGAAGGCACCTTGCCTGCGGAGCAGTGGCGTGTCTATGCCGCTCGTTTGCCCGAGCAGGGAGGGGGAATGAACGAGCTGCTGAAAATGGCCGAAACCCTGTCCCGCCGCAACGGCGTGCTGTATAGGACCGTGGAGAACCGTGCCGCTCAGCGCCGTACCGTGCAGAGCATCAGTAATGACGAGCGTTGGCAAAGAGCCTGTCTTTTAGGCGCACTCAAAGAGGATGACGCTTGGGGAGAGGAATGTCACGCCATGGTCGACAACGGCTTGAGAAACGAGTACCGTTTGGCGATGCGCCGCCGACAGGAGGAGAGCGAGCTGATCCTGCGCCAGAGGGAGGCGTTCGAGGCCTATCTCGCCATGTACGAGACCTACGAGGTGGATTGATTTTGGCCACCTCTAAAAACCCTCTCACTGACGAAGCGGCGGCACTTTCTTCGGCACTTCTTCACCCCCTCGCCTGCGAGGGAGATTTTCTTCGTGTAGCCCCACTAACGTCCGCTACACGTGCGAATTTTTGTTCGAATTGCCCAATAAATTGCTCGCCGCTCGTTCAGCGATAGAGTTTTTAGAGATGCCCTTTTGCCCGTTACATAAAGCGGTGTGCCCGAAAGCTGTGTATGAACGGCCTTTGAAGGGTGCACCGCTGAAAAAAACGAAAAATATTTTGAAAAACCTCTTGACAAACCAAAGAATGTGTGGTATAATGCCCCAGTAAAGAAGCGAAACCGCCCGGTTTCCACCCTGCCGCCTGTGAGCGCGCTCGGTCAATAGGGGAGGATCATAAGGATCCGAACCAACCGAACCCACCGTAGGTGGAGGTATGTGCCGGGGCTTTGCGCTTCGGTGCAATTTTTATTTTTGGAGGTGTGTACCTATCGCAACCAACGCTAAAGAAGCTCAAACCCCCATCAACGAGGAGATCAATCTCCCCGAGGTTAGAGTTATCAGCACAGACGGTGAGCCCTTGGGCATTATGAGCTCCAAGGAGGCTCAGAAGTTGGCTTATGAGAAAGACATGGATCTGGTTCTGATCGCGCCCCAGGCAAATCCCCCTGTGTGCAAGATCATGGACTACGGCAAGTATCTGTTTGAAAAGCAGAAGCGTGAAAAGGAAGCCAAGAAGAAGCAGCAGACCATTGAGGTCAAGGAGATCCAGCTCTCCTGCCGCATCGACACCCACGACTATGAGACCAAGCTCAACCAGGCAAAGAAATTCCTGACGAGCGGCAACAAGGTTCGTGTGGTGCTGAAATTCAAGGGCCGTGAGATGAGCCACCAGGCCATCGGCCGCGAGCTTTTGGAGCGTTTCCAGGCCGACGCATCCGAGGTTGGTCAGTGCGAAAAGAAGCCCGTGCTTGACGGTCGCTTTATGAGCATGATCATCAATCCTCTCTCGAACAAGTCCAAATAACGTTCGATAGGTTCTCAAAACCATAGCAAAAAATATTTAAATAACACGAAAGAAGGAACACGAAAATGGGAAAGGTTAAGACACATCGCGCTTCTGCCAAGAGATTTTCCGTCACCGGAACCGGCAAAGTGAAGATCAACCACTGCCACCACCGCCACAACCTGGGTAAGAAGACCGCCAAGAGAAAGAGACATCTCCGCGGCTCTGCAATTCTGAGCGACGCAATGACTGCGAACATCAGAGCTATGATCCAGAAGTGATCGGCAAACGACGAAAAGGAGGAAATGAACAATGGCAAGAGTTAAGGGCGCAATGATGACCCGTAAGAGAAGAAACAAGGTCCTGAAGGCCGCTAAGGGCTACTGGGGCAGCAAGTCCAAGCATTTCAAGATGGCTAAGCAGGCCGTCATGAAGAGCGGCAACTACGCTTTCGCAGGCCGCCGCATGAAGAAGAGAGACTTCCGCCGTCTGTGGATCACCCGTATTTCTGCCGCTTGCAAGGCTAACGGCATGAACTACTCCACTTTCATGAACGGTCTGAAGAAGGCAGGTATCACCCTGAACCGTAAGATGCTCTCTGAGATCGCTATCGCTGACGCTGCAGCTTTCACCGCTCTCTGCGAGCAGGCAAAGGCAGCTCTGTAAGCTATTTTGATAAAAACCCGGACAGGTGTGCCGGGTTTTTGTCATAGAATGGGGGTGTAGGCGTGAAAGTTCAATGGCCCAAAATCGAGGTTCACTGTTTCACGCCCACTTCTCTCTGAAATGGGGCGCCCCCCATTTTGTCGCCAAGCGACACGGTCGAATTTCAAACTATATTTGTGCCGCCATAAGGCGGCGGAATGGATTTTTTATGGGCTTTTTTTACCAAGGCGAGGTCATTGTGTCCCGCCAGAATCGCCGCGTCGTGGACCTCTGTAAGCTGGAGGACCGCAAAGCAAGACAGGCACAGAAACGCTTTCGCTTCGACGGTGTCAAGCTGTTTTGCGAGGCTGTGATGCGCGACGTTCCCCTCGTATGCATCTTTCTGCGGCAGGGAAGCCGAGAAAAGGTAGAGGCTCGTTTTGAGGAGCTGACGGGCAGGTCTCCGGAGACCGTCCAATGTCCCGCCTTTTTGCTGTCCGATGAGCTTTTTGATAAAATTTCTCAAGAAAATGCTCCCGAAGGCGTAATTTGTGTGGCAGAATATATTGACAGATTTCATAAAATGTATATAATAAAGATGGAAGATGCGTTTGAACTCCCCGAAGGCCCCGTCTTGCTTCTGGAATCCGTCCGCGATCCTCTCAACGTGGGAGCGATCATTCGTTCCGCCGCCGCCTTGGGTATCCGTCATCTTGTCCTCAGCGAGGACTGCGCCGATCTTTACCATCCCAAGACCCTCCGCGCCGCCATGGGCCCCCTGTTTTCTATGCCCATTACCCGTGTAGACGATCTCACCGCCGCCGTAAAGTGCATCACCGCAAGCGGCCGCCGTGTGTTTGCCGCGGCGCTTGACGCCAATGCCGCAAAGCTTGGAGAGTTGCCCTTTGTGCAGGGAGATTGCGTGGTCATAGGCAACGAAGGACACGGACTGTCGGAGGGGCTGATCGAAGCCTGCACACGCAGTATCTATATCTCCATGCAGGCAGGTACCGAATCCCTCAATGCGGGGGTCGCCGCCGCTCTCCTAATGTGGGAGCTGTGTAGGTAGGGCGATGATTGGGGCGTTGCCCCAAACCCCCACTTGAAACCTTTTGAATAAGGTTTCAAGACTTCCAAAACCTTTTAACAAATTATTTCTAAAGTTTTTGAGGGATTCCTAAGGGAATTTTTTAAAAAGTTCCCTTGGTGTACCCTGAAACCCACGAAAGGAGTCCTGGCATGAAGGATCATTTGTTTGAAATCTGGTTTTCGCTTCGCGTGGGCGTGGCCGAGCCCGGTTTTATCCCGCTTTTGGAGCAATACAGTCCTTACGAGCTATTCTCCATGGGTGAAGACGCCGTAGCCGAGCTTCCCTGCGACGAGAGATTGAAGCAAGCGCTTTGCGACAAAAATCTGGAAGAGAGCCACCGTATCCAGCGTTATTGCCGGACAAATGATGTGGGCATTTTGTTTTGGCAGGATCAGGAATACCCTTCGGTTCTCCGTATGCTGAAGGATCCGCCCCTGCTCCTTTACTATAAAGGCAGACTGCCGAATTTCAACCGTGATCTGTGTATCTCGGTGGTGGGTACGCGCACCATGAGCGAATACGGCAAGCGAATGGCGTATAAAATAGGCTATGAGCTGTCCGCCGTGGGAACGGTGGTGGTCTCGGGTCTTGCGCTGGGCGTAGACGCGGTGGCCGCCGCAGGTGCCATCGCCGCAGGCGGCTGCACCGTGGCCGTTCTGGGCTGCGGAATCGACGTGGTCTACCCCGCCGCTCATAAGCCGCTGATGGATGAGATCATCCGCCGCGGCGCGGTGATGACTGAGTATCCGCCGGCTACCCGCCCTCTGGGCTTCCATTTCCCTCAACGAAACCGTATCATCAGCGGCCTTTCTCAAGGCACTGTGGTGGTGGAGGCAGGGAAGGGCTCGGGTGCGCTTATTACTGCCAAAACAGCCATTGCCCAAGGCAGGGATATCTTTGCTGTTCCCGGAAACGTGGGGGATGAAAACACCTCCGGCACCAACCAGCTGATCTCGGAAGGCGCGGGTGTGGTACTGAAGCCTGCGGACATTCTGGAAAACTACAGCTTTCTCTATCGCGATACCCTGCAAATGTCCCGCCTGGCCGCCGCTGAAATGAAGTCCGAATTGGACGACGCGGTCCTGGAACGCCTGTCGGTCTACGTCAAGCGATCCGACACGGCTCGGAAAACGGATACGCCTCCCTCATCCAAGACACCTGCGCATCCCGAACCCAAGGCCAAGCAGGGAAGAACCGCTTCACCGAAAAAAGAACGTCCTCACCCCTCGTCCGAGGC
Source organism: Clostridia bacterium (assembly GCA_017456905.1). GTDB lineage: Bacteria > Bacillota > Clostridia > Oscillospirales > CAG-272 > CAMEON01. Next base: position 10,891 of record JAFTIL010000009.1, on the reverse strand, counting down.
GGTCGAGACCCGTGGCAAGATCCCGCCCACAGAGACGACGAACGCGCGTCCCGTGCCGCCCTCCGTCCCCAGAGCAGGGGATCTTTCGGAGGAGGTGTTGGCCTCCCTCTCGGAGATCCAGCGAGGGATCTTTAACGCCCTGCCCTTGGATCACGCCGTGGCCGTGGACTATCTCATGAAGGAGGGCTTCTCCATGTCTGAGATCATGTCCTCCATGACCATGCTGGAGATCAAGGGCCTCGTGGTCGCTCTCCCCGGCGGTCTGTTTTCAAGGAAATAACGCCCGCCCCGTCAATTGATGAAATCGTACATTCGACGCAAGTCATCAGGGAACCTCTAAAAACTCTATTGGCGAGAAAGCCGCGAGGGAGTTTTTCGTCAAATGATACAATTTTTCGCACGCGTAGTGGAGCTACGCGAAGGGAAAATCGCTTTCGCAAGCGAAAGCGTGAAATGTGACGGAAAAATCACCGTGGATTTTCCGTCAAGAGAGTTTTTAGAGGTGACCCAAATTTTATCGTATTTACACGCCCGCCGAGCGGAGAAACGGAGGATCAGATGAAACTCATCCATCACAGCCAAGTCAACCTTAAAAACGGCTTCTTCTTCGACAAACAGGAGCTGAACCGCACCGCCACCATCAAGGCCGTCTACGATCGCTTTTCAGAGACGGGCCGTATCGGTGCCTTTAAGTTCGGATTTCCCGAAAAGGATCCCATCCAGCCGCACTATTTCTGGGACAGCGACGTGGCTAAGTGGATGGAGGGCGCGGCTTACATTCTCCACCACAACTCCGACCCCGACCTGGAAGCCAAGGTAGATGAGATCATAGATGACATCGCCCGCAACCAGTGCGAAGACGGCTATTTCAATATCTTCTTCACCGTTGTTCAGCCCGAAAACCGATGGGCCAACCGCGACTGGCATGAGCTCTACTGCGCCGGTCACCTCATGGAGGCCGCCGTCGCCTACGCCGAGGCCACGGGTAAGACCAAATTTCTCGCCTGTATGGAAAAATATGCCGACTACATCGCCAAGGTGTTCATGGAGGAGCACTCCGCCTCCTTCCACACCCCCGGCCACGAGGAGATCGAGCTAGCTCTGGTAAAGATGTACCGCCACACAGGCAAGCGAAAATACCTCGACATGGCCGCCCACTTCATCAATACCCGCGGCACTGTGGATGAATTCAATAAGACCGCATATAACCAAGCCCACCTCCCCGTCCGCGAGCAGGATTCTGCCGTGGGTCACGCCGTTCGTGCCGTCTACCTTTACACAGGCATGGCCTATCTCGCCAAGGAGACGGGTGACGAGACCCTCACCGCCGCCTGCAAGAAGCTATGGGATGATATCACCAACCGCAAAATGTATATCACGGGCGGCCTGGGCTCCACCTATATCGGAGAGGCCTTCACCACCCCCTTCGATCTCCCCCCCGATCAGGCCTACACCGAGACCTGCGCCGGCATCGGCCTCTGCTTCTTTGGGAACGGTATGCTGGCTCTGGATCATAACGCGATCTACGCCGACGTCATTGAGCGCGCCCTCTACAACGGTGTACTCTCAGGTCTCTCCACCGACGGCGCCCAGTTCTTCTACGAAAACCCCCTGGAGATCAACCTGTCCGAGCGCTTTACCAACGCCTGGGGCGCCCGTCGCTTCCCTGCCCACCGCCGCGTGGCCTGCTTCAGTTGCTCCTGCTGTCCCCCCAACGTCAACCGCCTACTGGCATCCCTCGGCGGTTACGTCTACGGACTGGACGGCGATACCCTCTATATCAACCAATTTGCCTCCTCGGATATGACCGACGGAGACGTTACTGCCGCCATCGAGACTGCTTACCCCAATGAGGGCAAGGTCACCGTCTCCGTCGCAGGCGTTTCCAAGCTGGCCATTCGCATCCCCGCCTGGTGCGAGAGTTATACCCTGAATAAGGCTCACACCCTCCAAAACGGCTACGCTATAGTCGATAACGATGGTACTCCCGTGGTTTTGGAAATGGATCTCACTCCCCGCCGCGTCTGGGCCGACTCCCGCGTTCTCCGTGCCGCCGGCCAAGCCGCCATCATGAAGGGCCCCATCGTATATTGTGCAGAAGGTGTGGACAATGGCGAGTCCGACCTCCACAACTACATCCTCCCCGCGAGCTTCACCGCCGTCGAAGCATCAAACGCTACCTACGGCCTCCCCACCCTGACGGTTCCTTGCGTAAAGCGCGTCAGTGACGGTAGCAGTCTCTACCGTAATCAGCCGCCCAAGACCGTGGAAGCAGAGCTGAAGCTTATCCCCTACAATGCCTTCGCCAACCGCGCCGAGACGGATATGCGTGTGTGGTTTTGGGCTGAGTGAAGTAATTCTGAAGTGTTCATATCAACCAAGATCGGCACAGAAAATCAAACAAAAAAGCAAGAGCACGGCCTATGGCCGTGCTCTTGCTTTTTTATTCACACAGAAATTTCGAAGTATAAAAAGCAACTCAAGCCATGCGTTGCATAATGCCCCTTTGTTACAATCCGATAAAAACTGCAATCATCAGGAATCCAAGAGATAAAGCAAACAAGAGCAGCTGAAATACAATCGTTTTCTTGAACCACTCTGCAAAGCTTACGTTGGCAAGTCCTAAGCCGACCAGCAATGTGCCACAGGTTGGATATAAAACGTTCGTATACCCATCGGCGAACAAATAAGTCAGAATGATAACCGTTTTGCTGATGCCTTCGATGGGCGCGAGGGTAAGCATCGGTATGATCAAAACAGCTTTTGCGGACGCACTTGGAATAAAGAATTCAATAATCAACACAAAAGCATACAGAACAATGACCGCAATATATGGCGAAATATTCGTAACGGAATGATAAAAATAGTAGAAAATCGTATGCAATATGTTGCCCTGCTGCGCTATGTATGTAATACCAAAGGCGATCATAATGATGACGATCGAGGGAAGGACGTCCTTTACTCCATTGACAAAGCATTTGCCGAGGCGTCTATAGGAACCCAATAAGATTCTGCCAACAATAACCGTACCTACGATAAACGCAACCGCCATAAACACCATTGCCAGAGACCGAAGCGCGTCGATCGAGGTGGCAACAATGACCGAAAGAAGAGCAAGCGAAAACAGCGCAACAATCATTTTTGCCTTGCGAATATCCTCGGTATGCTCCTCCTCGGAAACCAATGTAAAGCCCCTAAAATCAAACTTTTCCGTTGCTCGTTTTTCATCACGCTTGGCTAAACACGTCAAAAACAGCGAAGTTACAACGTACATGACACAAAAGATGATACATCGATACCACATACCGTCAACAACACTGACGTCGGCAGCGATCGATGCCGTTCCTATGGTCAAGGGATTGGTAATAGCCGTAGTAAAGCCCACGCCTGACGAGATCAAAACCAGAGAAATGGCCGTAAAGCGCGACCAGTTTAGGGCGGTGCAAAGCATTGCAAAGATCGGATACAGGATAAGCAACTGCTCCTGAAGACCAAATACAGCGGACAAAAGCATAATAACAGCGGTTATGATCCAAATGGCAGCAAAGCGCCTCGAATGAAGCTTGACCATAATCACTCTTACGAGCGAAACAAGCCCTCCGCTTTCCTCAAGAACCTTGAACGTACCGCCAAGAACCAATAAAAGAGCAATGATCATCAGCATATTGGTGCTGTTGCTACCAAAAAGCAAAGCTTCAATCGGAGCAATAAACCAACGAAGCACCGGCAAGCGTGATGCATTTTCATCATCCGTAAGCTCTCTGTAAGAATCGATCACGATTTGCTTATTCAGAGATTCATCGGTTGTATATTGATAAAACGGTTGATCTGCTTTGGACAAATCAGTGGTATAAATCGTATACCGCCCTGCAGGGATTACGAAAGTAAGCACGCCAACGGCTATCAATACTGCCAGAAGAATTGCGACAACCGTGATAAAGCTTTTCAGTCCAAATTTTACTTTTACATCTAATTCTGTCGATTTACCCATAGATTTTTTCTCCTATGCTATATACGTCCGAACAAGCAGACCGCCATCTTTCGTCGTAAAGGTTGTGTATCTCCTCTGCCGCAAGAGTCCATTTTATCAAGCAACGGTCCTTCTCATCGGGAACGATCATAAAATAATCGTTTTTGTAATAAAACTCCAAAAATCCTTGCGTGGAAAACGTCAGCGAATATACTGATTTCGCGTGAAACTCAAAATCAGCACTTTCCCCGTCAAGAATTCCTGAAAATGAAAGTCCGCGATTGGTAAGTCGCGCCGTTCCAACCGATAAAATCTTTCGGTTTTTGGGCGGTTTTCTTAATTTGTCGAGATGTATCGTACAAAGACTGCCACTTAAAGACATCTCAAAATCATCATCCTTGACTTGATTTGCCACGCATCCGCGTTGCCATTTATACCATTCGTCAATATCGGCAGGGCATCCTTTGCCTTTAACATCGACCAGATCGTAATATTCGTTAATTCGCACCTGAAAGCCACAGCTTTCGCACACCACGGTATCGTTTTGGACGCGCAACGTATGCTCTTCCTTGCAATCCGGGCACTGATAGAGTATTTTGTCAATGCCGAACGCATTTGCCTTTTTTCCTATGTACTTGTGTCGCGCAGCCTTGTTAAAGGCGAAATCGTTATAACTGATTTTTTGTAAAATCAACTGATAAATTTGTTCCTCGGTCAAATCATCCAGCATTTCGGGAGTAAAAAGCAAGCGATAGGTTATGCCTATATACCCTTTTTTGCGATCTGACGAATACCGATTGGTGGCCAGATACGCCCCCTGAGAGGTACATACCACGATATTAGCCTTGCTTTTTTTGATGAACTGTGCCGTTGCGGGGTTGATCGGGTGTGTGCTTCCGCTGGTTGATTGAATGCCTTCGGGGAAAAGTCCGAGCGCACCATTGCGCCTAAGAACCTTCAACATATTTTTTACACACATAAAATCAGGCTGATACAAATATTTGGATATGACACCAAGCTTGATCAATAAATGATAGATGCCCTTTTGCAATATGTTCTGAAATCCACATACCACGTTGACGTCTTTTCGCCGAAATCCGTAAATCGTATAGATAAATTCGAGCCTTGATGCGTGTGAGGAAAGCAGAATCGCAGGCTGATTTTTGATGAATTCAGGGTCATAGTCATAACTGAACTCCACACCGTAAAATCGGTTGACAATTCCCAATACCCACATACCGATCGACATCATAATCGGATCCGGTTTTTTTATTTTTCTGTTGATCAATTTTGTTTTTAAGTCTTTTTTCATAAATAAAAGGTTCCTAAAGCATTAATTTTACAAAAGATCTGAACAAATACAGCCCAAGCGCCTGATTATTTTGTTTATTTAATTATAACTCAAAATTGTAAAAAAAACAATATTTTTTTCAAATAATCTATTTTTTATTAATTTGTGCCGTTTGGGAGCGATGATCTTGCACGATGCCACATGATTCGGCGCATCATTGCAAGTCACCGAAAAGCAAAAGAAATCCGAAGCCATCACCGATTGGCAATCATTTCGGATTTCTCTCTTTTGAGTTGCTCCAACAGAATTGAACCTTAATTCCAATGAGAAACCTTATATTTCTTTCCCATCGCCTTTTCATTAAAGGTAATATAAGAACGCTTTCTGCATTTCAAGATCAACCGCCTGCCATCTTCGCGGTGCGTGTAAACGGGTTCAAAGTTGCCAGTGGTAGCTTTTAACTTTTCTGCCAATACCTCTACGTATTCTTTCTTTTTGCCGATAATCGAGGGGCAAGCAAAAGAAAGCTCATAGTTATAATGCTTGAATATGTTTTTGGAAATCAAGATATAACGAGGATTTTCAATAGGTGAAAGCATTTCTGCCATCGCTGTATTGAAAACATTCTGATCGTGAATCGATGCGTTTCTCAAATGTAAAGCAACAACGTAGATTTGTTTGTATGCGGTTGTTTCAACCTTTGCTGAGGGCGATATCAGATCACATTCGCACAACGTTTTGTAAACGGCAACACCGAGCGTTTTAATTGAGTTAGCCGGATTGGAGTGTAGCACCATCTTCTTTATACCGTGGTATAAAACAATAAACAATCCAATCATCACCGCAAGAGTTCCCAATGTCATCGGAATGTTATTGTTTGCAATCAGCCTCATCAGAGGTTGCAACAACGAAATCTCTGTCGAAACAATAATCGCATTCAATGCAAAATTCCAAAACGTAAATACGGGAATTCTTGCCTCTTTGGGAATTTCAGTTTCTATACCGACCGCAAAGCTTCCGTCTGCCACTTCTCCACGCCATTTGTTCTTCACTTCGCCACGGTCGGCAGACAGTTTTAACATCTCTTCGTTAATTTTTTCGATACCCTTTTTATCATAAGGCGGCTTGATCAAGGTAATCCGCTCAATTCCGCTCTCAATCGTTCCCGTCGTATAGTTGGGTCCCATAAAGGAATCGAAACGGCGTTTTAAAATATCATAGTCATACGAATGGAGCTCCTTGTAATCCTCTTTGAGGTATGCAGAGATTCTCTCCGTAGCTTTATCTTTGAACAAATATTCCGGCTCAACCGTTACGAGATGCCAAATATTTGCCGATTTTTGAGGATCGTTTTTATCAATGCGAATTGCACGTCCGCGCATTTGGTTGGACAAAACGAAGCTGCCAACAAAGCTTGCTAAAACAAGCGAATTGATACAAGGGGAATCCCATCCCTCACCGAGAAGCGATTTTGTTCCGATGAGTATTTGGATTTTACCTTCCTCGAACAACTTTCCAACGTAATCAACGCCGCGATGAATCGCTCCTGCGAATTCGACTGCGCAGTAATTCGTATCCGCAATATCCTCTTTTTTATGTTTGATATCCGAAAGATCAATGGATTTGGGAAGAATAACGAGAGATCCCGAAAGAACTCCAATGTTTACGTTTAAGTTGGCGCGACGGAGGGTTTCAAAAATGCTGACGATATTCACCGAATTGAATTCTTCAGTAGATGCAATTTTAGAGAGATTCTCTTTCTTGATATAATCGGTAAGGACGAGCATACGAAGCCGCTCACCCATTGCCGAAACCTCATTTGAAGCGATACGCTTTATACTCTCAAGCTTTCCCACCGAGGAGATCAAAGCTCTTTTTAAACGCTCATTCAGATCAAGCGTGACTTTCTTCTTTTCATAAACAGAATAATTCTTTAAAATAGAAATAATCTCTGTTTTCTGTTTTTCGGCAATCAATTCTCCATTAAGAAGGAATTGGATCGCCGTTTCGGCATACTGCATTTTAAAGAAGGGCAGTCCTCTTTTAGCGGTAAGCTCGCGAATCAGTTTTTTATCAATTTCAAAGCCATAATAACGGAGCAGTGTGACAAGCGCGATATGTTCCTTGGCAGCAGAGAATAATGCCTCGTAGTCTTTTTCAGTATTTAAGGTCTGACACACCTGGGCGAACAAGTCAAGCTTGCCAAGTTCTTCAACCGCAAGAGCGGCACGCTCTTTGTGAGTGCGGAAGCTTTCTATTTCCGATTCTGTCGGATAATTGAAGTACACATAATCTTGATGCGGGCAGAGAGTATTTTGCCCAACAAGCTCGGGAACGAAAATCTCTTCGTCGATCTCTCCGCAGATATTCATATATCTGCTCCATTCCGAGCCCTCCGAGTCATATGGCGGCGTAGCCGTAAGAGAAATAATCTTCACATCTTTATCAAGCGCAGAAATAAATTTTTCAAGTGCTTTCTGCCACTCGTTTTTGAGATGATGAGCCTCATCAAGACATATGGTTTTTATTCCAAATTCTCTCATAGCGGCAAAGATATCAACATCAGAGCAGTCAATATCTTCGTCTTCGATCGCGGAAATCTTATCAACTGCAGTATATAACGCTTGGTACGTTACCGAATTTAAAAGTTTAATGTGATGTAGATCATTCGAAAAGAGCAGCGAAAAATCTTCCGCATCATCAAGGAACAGATCCTTAAATCTTTCTCCCCATTGCTGACGAATTGCGGTCGTGGGAGACAGAACAATACAAGGTGAACCCAGGCGACGAATCAATTCAAGACCAAGGACGGTTTTTCCGCTACCGGGTGCTGCAACAATATTTATTTTTCCGTCCTCAAGATACTTTTCAGCATTGTCAAGAACACGCTGCTGATAGTCACGAAATTTCCCTTTAAAGTGTATATGATGAAAACTTTTCATTGTATCTCCCTCCCTTCAAATATATTATATCACAAAAGCTCTATAAATTCAATATGTTCTCAATCCTTTGCTACGTTTCGGCCAAATGAACAAGTTTCCCTTGAGGTCAGCGTGACCGCAAGGGAAACTTGTCGTCAGCCGCCCTGCGGGCTTCAAGTATAGGCAGCCGTTGTTCGATTTTAATAGAGTAAACAAAACGAAAAGGCCACGCTTTGCGTGACCTTTTCGTTTTCTGTTCACGGCACAATATCGGTCATTGATCTTCACTACCACAACGAGCCAGCTTTGCAAGTCCGTTTTTATGAAGCAGGACCGTGCCGAGCAATAGCGTTCCCTGCCCAAGTATGTTTACTCCCTCTGCGATCCAGTTCATAGCGGATTTTGCAAAATTCTGACTGGAGAGATATCCCATGCAAAGCGAGCATACGAAAGAGAATGCAAAGACAGCAATAAGCCCCGGCTTTTTAAGCCTGGCTGACAAAATGCAAAGCACCACGTCCATAATGCCAAGCCCCACAACCATCAGGCTCACAAACACAAACGTACCCGAAAAGACCGGGGGTGTCACCGCCATAAGAGCCTTTTGAGAGTTCTTGTGCACCAGCACAGTAAGAATACCGATGCCTGCAAGAAGGAATCCTATTGACTGAACGGGAAAGAACATAGCGTCAAGTGCCTCAAAATTACAAGCATCTGCCGCGTAAAGCAACTTCCAGGTCGCCTTAAGAGCTCCTGCAATGGCAACGTCGATCACGCCTGCCGAAAAAAGTGCATATGCGCCTTTACTCATCTTATCGTAAAGATCGCGGAGCAATATGATCGCCGCGATTGCAAAGAATATAACCGGAATATAATCTACGAGTGCCATGGAAATAGAAAAGTCATTCATATTTTTCTCCCGATCCAATTATTTGTTCTTGTTAAGATGATAGATCGGCAACAGCGGAATTATTATAGGAGTTTTGTTTGCATAGTTGTTATACTCTTCGTTATCACCATAGCGACCCATCTGTCGCTTTTCAAGTCTCTGTGCTCCGTTAAACATTATGAAAACAATGCAGATATACGCAATAACGGCAGTGATCCACTGACCGGCAGACAGATATGAGGTGATACCGCTTACGAACACACCCGTCCAGAAAAGGATCTCGCCGAGGTAATTCGGGCAACGACACATCTTGTATAGGCCCTTGGTAGCTACCATATCAGGTCTTTCCTTCTTCTGCACCGACTTCTGCTTATCGGCGATCGACTCAAGAACGAGACCGAACACAGAGATCGCAAATCCGACCACGGGAACGATCACGTCAGTTGATGCATTAACGTAGCGGAAGAGCATGGGGCTGACCTGTGCCACATACAAAACCGAAACGGTGATCCAGATGGTGGCGAGAACAAATACGGGCATCTTCTTTTCACCGTTCTTGGCAAGAGTATCCTTTGCCACTTCGGTTTTCTTGAAGGTTGCGTTTTTGAACTCACGAATGAGCAAAAAGCCCGAAAGGCGCATACCGTATGCGATAAAGAGTGCCGTTTGCGCAAGAATTATCCATATCGGCGTGGCGCTTGGAGCGATCAAATACATCACAAGGACAGCAATTCCACCAAGCGCTACCGCAAAGCCGTAACCGATAGAAAGAAAATATACAAATTTATAAAATCCAACGGCACACGCAACCGCGCAAACCGCAAGAAGAATTCCTAAAAGTGTCCAAGGCATATCAGTTGCTCTCCTTTCCGAAATAGCTCTTTATGTATTCGCCGAAGCTCTTGTCTCCAACCACGGTATCACCAACGAGATCGTGGCTGAGTGTCCACTTGGAGAACAAAATAATATCGTGCTTTCCTGCCTTCTTGATCTTTGGAAGATTTGCCAGAATGCCGAAGAGCCATATGGGTGCCCACTTGATCTTCAGAGGCTTTTTGGCCGCATCGAAGCAGAGCTTTGCCATTTCTTCGTAAGTATAGGTCTCCTTACCGCCGACATTATACGTAACGTTGGTATCATTCATATGGTCAACGATAAAACGAGCAAAATCAGGGCAATCTACAACGTTCGCCTTGACTCCGCCAAAGCCCTTAAGAAGCTGCATCTCTCCCTTGTCAACATAGGGCTTGAATACCTTGGCGATATCGTAGAAATAGCCTGTGGGACGGTAGATCACCCAGTCCATTTTTTCTTTCTTTATCTCTTCCTCCACGAGGTACTTTGCATGAAGCATGGGAACCTCTTCCGCGCCTGCCTCGTCGCAGGAGATAACGGATATGTAATTGAATTTCTTGACGCCTGCAGCCTTTGCCTCGGCATAAAGATTCATATTGCCCTTGTAGTCAATGTCGTAAGAAGTCACTTTGGTGGACGCTCCCGTAAGACCTACCGTGGTGATAACAACGTCCGCGCCATCACAAAGTCCTTTCATACTTTCAGGGTTTGTTGCGTCGATTGCCTTGAAGGTATACTTCCCCTCGCAGCCCTCGACGACCGTCTCGCGAAGATCGGCAGCAATAACCTCGTGTCCGTCCGCACAAAGGCACTTGAGAACATCGGCACCAAGATTTCCAAAAGCGCCTGCCAATACTACTTTCATTTCAAAAATCTCCTTTATTTATTACTTTTTGTTTTTCTCTTTAGAACGCTTGTCGTTGATTATCTGCATATGCTCTGCAGTGATGAGCGTTACGTTGTTC
>JAFTIL010000073.1 GCA_017456905.1 Clostridia bacterium | reverse complement strand
GGGGGTCAGATGACCATGGGGGTTCAGGGGGCTGCGCCCCCTGAACCTATGATGAATGGCCGGCGGTTTCGGGGGCGGCCTTGAGCGCCCTGAAAATAATCAAATTGTTTTGCGGAGCAAAACTTCCTTGTTCTACAAGAGAATTTTTGTGGGTTCTACTTTTTCGGAAACACCAATTTTGTTTTTCGAAAATTTTCTTGCGGCTTCCGCCGCGCGCCGAGGCGCTCACGGCCGTCCTCGGCACTGCCGGCCACCCGCATGAGGTGCAGGGGCTTCGCCCCTGCACCCCCTTAACCACTAAACAACAATTTATCTCCCTAACTGCACTTTTTATCATTATGCCCAAAAAGAAATTTCATATACGCCCCGAAATAATTCAAAAAAATACTTTACAATTCACAAACAATATGATATAATAATTAAGAATGCGAATTAAACCCATTTATGTCGCAAAACAAAGTATAAGAGAGGATTACAAACTATGGAAAACAAAATTCTCGTAGAAACCTCCGCAAGACACGTACACCTTACCAAGGAAGCCGTTGCGGCTCTGTACGGCGAGGGCGCAGAGCTCATCGTTAAGAAGATGCTCAGCCAGCCCGGTCAGTTCGCCACCGCCAACGACAAGCTGAAGTTGGTCGGTCCTAAGGGCGAAATGATGGTCAGCGTGCTGGGCCCCACCCGTCCCGCTACCCAGATTGAGCTCTCCTTTACCGATGCCCGTGCGCTTGGCCTCAAGGCTGTTCCCGTTCGCGAGAGCGGTGACGTGGCAGGTACCCCCGGTATCAAGCTGGTCGGCCCCGCAGGTGAGTATGTTGTCGACGAAGGCTGTATCATCGCTAAGCGTCACATCCACATGACCCCCGCAGACGCAGAGGGTCTGGGCGTTACCAACGGCGAAGTGGTCAAGGTGCTGATCAAGTCTGACAGAACCACCATCTTTGATGACGTTGTCGTACGTGTCAGCCCCAGCTACGCACTGGCTATGCACATCGACACCGATGAGTGCAATGCCGCTGCTGCTTTCGGCGAGATCTACGGCGAGATCGTCCACGACTGAGTCGTAAGTAATTCCATATAGAAATACATTAGAAAAGGCACCGACAATCGCTATGAAAATTTTATTTCAAGGAGACAGCGTGACCGATGCCGGGAGAGACCGAAGTAATCCCAATGATATGGGTGAGGGCTACCCGAAATATGCGTCGGCCATGATCCAGGATTCGTTCCCAGATACAGAATTTGAATTTGTCAACTTAGGCATCAGCGGAAACAGAACCGAGCATCTTGTAGAGCGTCTTGAGAGCGACTTTATCGAGATCCAGCCCGATATTTTGTCCATCATGATCGGCGTCAACGACGTGTGGCATCACCATGACTTTGAGAGGATCGAAACGACCGACGAGTATTTTGAAGCCAACCTCGTCAAGATCCTGTCCGAGATCAGGGAAAAGACCAATGCCAAGATCCTCCTCATCCAGCCCATCCTCCTGGATGTGCCGGATAAAGCGCATATGCGCCCCGAGCTGGAGCGGAAGCAGGCGATCTTTGCCCGACTCGCAGAGAAGTACGCCGACGCTTATCTTCCCATGGACGAGATCTTCCATACCGAGGCCGACGAAGAACCCATATACTACGCCGCTGACGGCGTACACCCCACGTCCGACGGCGCGTGCTATATCGGAGAAGCTTATCTCCATGCCGTTACCCCCCTCATCGAGTCCCTCGTTGAGGATTGATCTGCGGTTTGGTTTGAAATGACCACTGTAGGGGAGGCCCTGCGTGGCCTACCGCTACCTTGTGGGCGCCCACATAAAGACGCCCCTACAGAGACCGCCCCTGACCGTAGGGGCGAACTGTGTTCGCCCGCCTCTACCTATTTTATTTGTTATTCTTACAAAGGAGATATGTATCATGAGCAATGAGTACAAGTGCGAGTACGCAATGAGCCATGAGGTTCAGAATATGTGTACCGTCAAACAGGGCCCCAACCACGGTCCCGCCCCTCTGCCTGAAGAGGGTCAATGGATTCAGGCAAGACAGATCAGCGACATCTCTGCTTACACCCACGGTGTGGGCTGGTGCGCTCCCCAGCAGGGTGCTTGCAAGCTGTCCCTAAACGTCAAGAACGGTATCATCGAGGAAGCCCTCGTAGAGACCATCGGCTGCTCGGGTATGACCCACTCTGCAGCTATGGCTGCTGAGATCCTTCCCGGTAAGACCCTCCTTGAGGCTCTGAACACCGACCTGGTGTGCGACGCCATCAATACCGCTATGCGCGAGCTGTTCCTCCAGATCGTCTACGGCCGCAGCCAGTCTGCCTTCTCTGAGGGCGGTCTTGTCATCGGCGCAGGTATGGAAGATCTCGGTAAGGGCGAGCGTTCCATGGTCGGTACCATGTACGGTACCCGTGCCAAGGGTGTGCGTTATCTGGAAATGACCGAGGGCTACTGCACTCGCATGGCTCTGGATGAGAACAACGAAGTGATCGGCTATGAGTTCGTATCTCTGGGCAAGATGACCGACTTCATCAAGAAGGGCATGGAGCCTAACGAAGCTTACGAGAAGGCCAAGGGTACCTACGGACGGTTCAATGATGCTGTGAAGTACATTGACCCCCGTAAGGAATAAGATAGGAG
>JAFTIL010000072.1 GCA_017456905.1 Clostridia bacterium | reverse complement strand
GAGAAAGCGCAAACAAAAAGTTAAATCTCTTTATCCGACAACGATTTAGCCTGTTTTATCGCGGGCTCCCCCACCCGACTTCGTCGGGAGCCCCCTCCCGGAGGGGGCCTCATTCAAAGCGCCCCCATAAACAACAATTTAACGCTTTATCGCCCCTCGCGGTATGCGGTTCGAATGGGTTGAATATCTCCGGCATTGGCCGGCGGCACTGCCGCCTAAACAACAATTTATAATAACTTAGCAACGAAAGGACACCCCATGCTCACCTATTTCCTTACCGGCTACAAAATCCTGTGCGTTTCTCGGGAGTCAACCGCCGACTTTCTGGAGCTCTGCCGCCTCCACGGCTTCGTTTACGACCAATTTACCCCGTACGCCGACGGTCACCTCACCCTCCGTATGAAGGCAACCACCGCAAGCAAAGCCCTTGATGCGGCGGAAGCCTGCTGTGTTCAAGTGACCGAAATAAAGACGGGCGGCCTCCCCTCCATCCTTGCGCGTCTGTTTCGCCGCCCCGGCCTGTGGGTGGGCGGCCTGCTGGCCGTTGCCCTCCTGATCTTTTCTTCACGCTTCGTCTGGGATATCCGCGTCAGCGGCAATCGGATCCTTACAGAACGAGAGGTGGAGGCTACTTTGAAAGAATGCGGCTTTGGCGTGGGGAGCTACCTTGGCCGTTTCAAGGCAGACCGTACAGAAAACCGCGCCCTGATGCAAAATCCCGCACTCGCATGGATATCCGTCAATGTGAAAGGCACCGTGGCCTACGTAGAGATCCGTGAGACTGCATCGCCCTCGTCGAACGCGACGAACACCCCTGCCAACCTGGTGGCCGATACGGGAGGGCAGATCGTCCGCGTAGAGCTTGAGCGAGGCAACGTGATCGTCAGGGCGGGGCAATGGGTGGATCAAGGCGACCTGCTCGTCAGCGGCCTCTATGACAGCCAGCAGATGGGCATCCGCTATACTCACGCCGAGGGCCGCGTTTACGCCCGTACCGTAGAGGAGATCAATGTCATGATCCCTCTCGCCTACGACAAAAAGACCTACGTGACCGATGGGAAAGCCATCTCCAGTCAGAAATCCGTGATTTTTTTCGAAAATCATATAAAATTTTCAAAAAAGGACTTCAATTCAGACGGGAGTTGTGATATAATAAAAAGGGTATCTGCACCCTTTTCAAATTCTGATGCGGATTTCCCCATCTCTTTTGTCACCGAGTGGTATATCCCCTATACCGTGACACAAGAAAAACGCACCTACGCCGAGGCAGAGGCGCTGGCTTATCTGGCGCTTGCACAAAGGATCGGATCTCTCCCGGGAGATGCCGAGGTGCTCTCCAAGACCATCACCACCACCCTCGGAGAGGATGCCTATATCCTCACCTGCACCCTTGAGTGCATCAGAGACATTGCCAAAGAACAGACCTTCGAGGTCTTGCCATAAAGAAAGGTTATATTTCCGTATGAACCAAAGGATCATCAAAGTAGACAGCCCCGACGTCACCGCCGCTATTTTCGGCAGCTATGACGTCAATACCCGCATCATCGAGGGTGCCTTCGGCGTGACCCTCCGCAACCGCTCGGGAGAGGACGGCAGCGACGCCATCTTGATCAGCGGCGAGGACATGGAAGCAGTCAACGCCGCCGCCCGCGCCGTGGAGTATCTCCGTGACATGGTGCGCTATAACGACAATCTTTCCGACCAGAGCGTCCGCTACGTGGTAGACATGATCGCCGACGGTAAGGGCGGGGAACTGGCTGACATCGGCTCTGACACCATCTTCGTCACCGCCAAGGGTAAGCCTGTCAAGGCGAAAACCGTGGGCCAAAATAAATACGTGACGGCCATCCGCAAAAATACCATCGTTCTCGGCATTGGCCCCGCAGGTACGGGCAAGACCTTCCTGGCCGTGGCCATGGCCGTCAAGGCCTTGAAGGAAAAGCAGGTGGCCCGCATCATCCTCACCCGCCCTGCCATTGAGGCAGGCGAACGCTTGGGCTTTTTGCCCGGCGATCTGCTCAGCAAGATCGATCCCTACCTCCGTCCTCTTTACGATGCCCTGGGGGAGATGATGGGCACCGAGACCTACCAGAAGCTCATTGAAAAGGGTGTCATTGAGGTCGCTCCCTTGGCTTATATGAGAGGCCGTACCTTGGATGACGCTTTCATCATCCTGGACGAGGCTCAAAACGCCACTCCCGAGCAGGTGAAGATGTTCCTCACCCGCCTTGGTTTCGGCTCTAAGGTGGTGGTCACGGGTGACCTGACCCAGACGGACCTTCCTTCGGGGCAGAAATCGGGCCTTGCATCTGCTGTTAAGATCCTCGCGGGCATCGAGGATATCGCCATCCACTATCTGACCGAGAAGGACGTGGTGCGCCATCACCTGGTGCAGAAGATCATCCTCGCATACGATAAATACGACCGAGAGCTGGCACAGAAGGCCGCAGAAAAAAAGGCGGCGAGACAGGATGTCAGGAGAAGCGAGCATAAGTTTAAACCGAATCATTAAAGTGTAAATTGCCGGCAGTGCCGGCGGCCATTGCTCGGGGATGTGCATCCTATGTCAACTGTATCACGCGATGAGGTGTTTGTTCAGGTAAATTGTTGTTTACGGGGGCACGGATATCTCTTGTAAGGCTCCCTCCGGGAGGGCGCGACGCGTTAAGAAAATATGCCGGTGGCATATTTTTAGCCAAAGCGGGAAGCAAGCTATGCTTGCGACCAGGGCCGAAGGCTGCCGCCCAGCGAATGCGACGGGCGGCTGAGGGAGAAAGCGCAAACAAAAAGTTAAATCTCTTTATCCGACAACGATTTAGCCTGTTTTATCGCGGGCTCCCCCACCCGACTTCGTCGGGAGCCCCCTCCCGGAGG
>JAFTIL010000071.1 GCA_017456905.1 Clostridia bacterium | reverse complement strand
GTCAGAACTGTGGGTTCACGGGTACGGCCCTGAATTTGCCCTATCACTCCCAATCAGGGAGCAGAAACAGGTTTTTGATGAGCC
This sequence comes from Clostridia bacterium, assembly GCA_017456905.1. GTDB lineage: Bacteria > Bacillota > Clostridia > Oscillospirales > CAG-272 > CAMEON01. Next base: position 10,214 of record JAFTIL010000071.1, on the reverse strand, counting down.
CCGAGGCGCTCCGCCGTGGGGGCGGGTAAACGGCGTTGGCTGATAGCCTACACGCGGTAGCCGCTGAAAGCGGCGTGCGTCACCTTGAGAGGGTTTCTCAAGGGAGATGCTTCTCCCTTGAGCGGCGCTCTTTTGGAGCTTTTCTCTCGACGAGGAGAGAAAAGCGAAAAAGAAGCTAAACAACAATTTACTTGACCAAATAGCCCATCGCGTGATGAAGCACGCACGGATTGAACCTCCCCGGCATTGGCCGCCGCACTGCGGCAAACAACAATTTATATCTCTAAGCTGTAAAAATATCCTTTGTCCCTCTTGACGAAACGCTCACTGAGTGGTATAATAATACGGTATAGGACGATTTTCCTCGCTCCCTGTGTCCAAAAACAAAAAATCTAAAGATATAGCGTGGTACGAAAAATGCTTGACATCAAATTTTTGAAAGAAAACCCCGAGCTCGTCAAAGAGAACATCAGAAAGAAGTTCCAGGAAAAAAAGCTCCCTTTGGTCGATGAAGTCATCGTCCTTGATGAGCAGAGAAGAAAGAACATTCAGAAGACCGACCAGCTCAAGGCTCAGAGAAATCAGCTCTCCAAGGCCAACGGTGGTCTGTTCGGCCGTATGAAGAAGGCCGCCGACGATGCCGAAAAGGCAACGCTCCAAGCCCAGATCGACGAAAATAACGCCAAGGTAAAGGCAAACGCCGACGAGATGGCCGCTTTGGACGCCGAGATCCAGAATCTGGACGCCCGCATCCGTGAGATCATGCTCACCATTCCCAACATGATCGATCCTTCCGTGCCCATCGGTCCCGACGACTCCTGCAATGTGGAAAAGGAGAAGTTCGGCGAGCCCGTGGTGCCCGATTTTGAGATCCCCTATCATACTGATATCATGGAAAGACTGTCGGGCCTGGATCTGGAGGCCGCCCGCCGCGTGGCAGGCAACGGCTTCTACTACCTCATGGGTAACATTGCCCGTCTCCACTCCGCCATCATTTCTTATGCTCGTGATTTCATGATCGGCCGCGGCTTTACCTACTGCGTGCCCCCCTTCATGATCCGCGGAGGCATTGTGGACGGCGTCATGTCCTTCGCCGAGATGGACGCTATGATGTATAAGATCGAGGGTGAGGATCTCTACCTCATCGGCACCAGCGAGCATTCTATGATCGGTAAGTTCGTGGATCAGATCGTTCCCGAAAAGGAGCTCCCCTATACCCTCACCAGCTACTCTCCCTGCTTCCGCAAGGAGAAGGGCGCCCACGGCATTGAGGAGCGCGGTGTGTACCGTATCCACCAGTTCGAAAAGCAGGAGATGATCGTCATCTGCAAGCCCGAGGACAGCAACTACTGGTATGACCAGATGTGGAAGAACTCCGTAGATTTCTTCCGCACCCTGGATATCCCCGTCCGCACCCTGGAGTGCTGCTCGGGTGATCTGGCCGACCTGAAGGTGAAGTCTCTGGACGTGGAGGCCTGGTCTCCCAGACAGAAGAAGTATTTCGAGGTGGGTAGCTGCTCCAACCTGGGCGATGCTCAGGCAAGACGTCTCAAGATCCGTGTCAAGGGCGAGGACGGCAAGAACTACTTTGCCCACACCCTTAACAACACCGTAGTGGCGCCTCCCCGTATGCTCATCGCCTTCCTGGAGAACAATCTCCGTGAGGACGGTAGCGTGGCCATCCCCGAGGCTCTGCGTCCCTACATGGGCGGCATGACCGAGATCAGATGATTTCAATTTATAGAAAAAACGCACCGTTAGGTGCGTTTTTTTTATAAACCTTGCGGTAAGCCCATGTCAGCAGGATAGCAAGCCTTAACCACCTGCTGATACACCTCCAGGGTGATACCCTCGGTGTCAGCAGGATAGGCCAGCAGCTCCATGACCGTTCCATACATTTTTGCCGCCACGCCGCACTCACAGAGTCCACAGGACAGATAAAAGGCCTTGCGGCGCACTCTTTGCGCGGCATTGTCGGCCTTGCGATCGGGTGCCTCAATCTCCAAAAACAGTTTTGCACCCCGCTCATGACAATGCGCTCCTATCAAAGGAAGGACGGCGTGCCCGATCCCGGATCCCCTCACCTGCGGAGAGACCGCCAAATAGTCCAGAAGGGCAAAATCCTCTCCCGATACCTTGGCGTAGGCCAAAATGACCACTCCTGCCACCGCAAGGGTGGGGGTAGAGACGGTGAGAAGCTCGTAGTGATTTCTCATAGGCGGCGTGAGCATATAGTCAAAGGGCTTGCGCTCTGATGAGGGAAACGCCTCCTCGTACAATGCGACGTAAGCCGCTCTGTCGGAAGCCTCAAAAGGGCGAAGGGTTACGTCAACCATGCTTTCTCACTCCGATCTTGGCAAAAAACTTGAAGGTCAAGGGCCAGATCACCCCCGCGAACAACACCGTCAAAAAGTAACGGATGCCCCGCGCCAAGAGGTTGCCCTCGCCAAAAATGAGATTGAATAGAGGCTTCGTTCCTTCCATGATGCCCAGCACTATGATAAAACCAAGGACGAACTTGAGGATCTGGCCGAGAATGGGCGCCTTCGTGTCATAGGGCTTGATATATTCGTCGAAGATATAGGTGACCCACAGCCCCAAAAGCGCGCCAAACAGCGTGCAGGCATTCTTACGGGCCGAGGTCAGATTATCCATATCAATATCGGCAGGGAATTGCCAAAGAAGCACGTATAGCAGGAAAACGACGGCCAGAGCCGACAGCGCACCCAGCAGGGGGAACATCAATTTTCGTGTGTATCCTACCTTGGTAAACAGATACCACATCCCGAAGGCCAGCATCACTGCCGTGACCGTGGCAACGCCCACGTCCAAGGGCGTGTGTACGCCCAAATACATCCGTGAAAAGGGAACCAGCACGCAGATGATGATACAGACAATGCGAAGCCAGGTCTCCCGACGGCAGATGGCCAAGCCGCCGAAAAGGCCCACCGCCGTTTGGGTGTGTCCGCTGGGGAAGGAGTAGCCTGTGGCGTCTGCCCGCGCAGACTCCACGATGGGAAATTCGGGATCCAGCACCCACGGGCGGGGAATGCGGCAGGTGATTTTCAAAAACTGGTTGAGATATACTCCGAAAAAGCCCGTCAGCAGAATGAAATATCCCTGTTTTTTATCCATGCACCACAGCATGAAGATTCCCACCACGATGAACAGCATCTCGCTGCCCAAATGGGTGATGAGCTGTACCACCGTGTCAAAAAAGGGATTTCTTATGGATTCAAGCAAATACAGAAAATTCATGCGCGACCCCCTTGATTTCTTATCAACTCAGTCAGCAGGCGGCTCACGTGTCCGTGGCGTGCGGAGAACGCCTCGAAATCACAGCGCTTTTCCACGTTCCAGGTGTTTTCCGAGAGAGCCGACGCACGCTCTGCCATAAGATCAAATTCGGCCCGCACACCGTCGTCAATGTTCTCAAAACGTGTGGGAATGTGGTCGCCCCAAGCCAGAAGCTGACCGCCCTCTACCTGCTTGGTAGGCTCGATTTCTAGCCCCGTGTGGAGATAAGGGGAGCCGGGATGCACGGGGCGCCACTTGTAGATACTCCAATCGTAAACCTCGTTGAGGGGCCAATGCGCCACAGGAGTCACCACGTACATGGGCGCCCAGGAGCAGTTGATGAGACGGAAGCCCGCCTTTTGCAGACTGGGGGTGGTCTGGTAGAAATTCTCCCAACTCATGACCACCGCATTTTTCGGGATCATGTGGTTGACGCTTTCGTGGAAACCTTCCCATACCACAGGGGTCTTGCCGCAGGCTGTGATCTTTTCGCAGATACGGGCGATAAAGGCGGCGTACAGGTATTCGGCCAAAGCCTGCTTGTCCATACCGTCCACGTCCACACCCTTGGCGCGGAAGGCCTCCAAAGTGCCTTGATCATCACACCACTTGGCAATGGAGGCCTCGTCGCCGCCCATGTGAATGTATTCGGATTCCGAGAAAAGATCGCAAAGCTCACCGAAAATGGTCTCCATAGCCTCCATGGATGCTTCGGACTGGGAAATGATACCGTCCCGGCCGAAAATATCGCCGTAGCCCTCGGCAAAGGAGGTGCAGTGACCGGGGACGTCGATCTCGGGGATGATCTCTACCCCTCGAGCCTTGGCGTAGGCTATCAAGCCCTTCAGCTCGTCTTCGGTGTAGAAACGATTGGCCGTGGACAGCGCGGGATAAGCGCGGGAGGGCAGGGTATAGCTTTGGTCATCGGTGAAGTGCAGGTGCAGATAACGGATCTTATAGAAACGGCAGAGGTCCACGTAATCGTACAGCACGGGGAGCTTGTGGAAATCTCTGGCCAGATCCACCATCATGCCGCGCCAGGAGCAGTCGGGCGTATCTTCAATCTCACATACGGGGAGACTCATGCATCCGTCGTCGAGCGTACCGTCCATGAGCTGAAGCAGGGTGATCACACCGTTCTGCGCGCCTGCCTCGGTGGCGGCGGACAAAACCACGCCGCTTTTAGTGACAGACAGACGATAACCTTCCGAGGGGAGTGCAGTATCAAGAACGAGGGTCAGACCGCCATCAGATACGGACACCTCGACGCCGTATATGCGGCGCGTATACTCTACAAAGGTTTTGGTGGCCATTGGGAAAAGATCACCGCTGACAGCAAGGGAAAGACGGACAGATGACTCACCGCCGGCGACCTTTTGGGGGTAGGGAAGAAGATGCAGCATATGCGTACCTCCGAAAATTTCTTTCCTAAAGTATACCACATTCGCCCGCCCCCTGTCAATAAGTAAAAAGAATTTAAACAACTGAAACACCCGGTTGACAAATTTCGAAAAATGTAGTACAATATAATTACTATTTTTAGGAAGGAGTCTGATGAAATGAAATCAGCTATTACCAAAGTACTCTGCCTTCTTCTGACATTGTGTATGCTGATCCCTCTTGCCGCTTGCGGTGAGAACAATGAAACTCCCGGTGGTGACGAGACCGTTGCGGGAACTCAGGGTGACGCAGGTAACAATGAGGAAGAAGTGACTGAGAGAAAGCCTTATGTTGAGAGCGCCAAATACGACGAAGAGTTCGTCGCCCTGTACTGCTCCGATATTTTCAGAAAGGGCTACTACTTCGTAGATCCCGAGAACCGTGAAGAGGGTAACGACCTGGATGATAAGATCTACGAGCGTGAGATCATGGTCGAGGAATATCTGGGCGTAGATATCGAAGCCATTGACGGCGGTGACTACCAGAACTATACCACTCAGTTCAAGTCAACCGTTGGCGCCAATGACGATTCTTACCAGATGCTTATGACCCACGTTTATATGGGTATTTCCGGTCTGATCACCTCCAACTATCTGCTCGATATGAACGAGTTGGATGAAAGCCTGAATTTGGATGCCGATTATTGGAATCGGCAGTTGATGGATGACCTGTCCATCAACGATAAGATGTTCCTGGCTTACAACGACTTCTGCCTCTCCCAGGTGTACCTTGTCGTCTTCAATAAGGAGATGTACGAGCCCTATGCACCCACCGAAGGCAACCTGTACGACGTTGTTCGTAACAAGGAATGGACTCTGGATAAGATGGTCTCTGTGGCCTCTCTCGTAACCGACAGTTCTGATAACCCTGAGCGTAACTATGGTTTCTCCTGCTTTGCTTGGGTTCCTCTGTCCAGCTTTGTCAGCGCAAGTAATCTGAAGATCGCCGATAAGGATCCCGATACCGGTGAGCTTTATGTTTGCGCAGCTAAGGAGAGCACCGAAAAGTTGACCAACCTCCATGAGAAGGTCTACGCTCTCTGCAACGCCGAGTATACTTATGCTTGGGGTCCCGCAGGCATGACGAAGCCCGCTGAGCCTCTGCAGCTGACCTCCAACCGTGTATTGATGAGCCTTGAGGGTACCTTCGGTCTCGTTGCTTATAAGGGTGAGGATATCAAGACGGGTATCCTGCCTTATCCTAAGTACGATGCTGCTCAGGAATCCTATCAGCACATGAACTGGAACGGTATGCTGGCTGTTTCCAATGTCGTTAAGAACAAGAAGATGGTCGGTGACGTGATGGAAATGCTGGCTTACCACACCAACGACGTTAAGACCTCTTTCTATGAGACTCTGCTGGGATCCAAGGTTGCCAATGCTCCCGAGGATGCCGAAATGCTTGAGCTGATCTGGTCCACCACCGTGTCTGACCTGGGTCTGGTCTTCTCCGACCTCAGCGGCAACATGGACGCTATGGTGTACTTCATTCCTCGCTTGGTCACTAACCTCGATCAGGCTGAGACCGCTTCCTTCATCAGACAGAACGCCAAATCTGCTAACCGCGCTTTGGAGAATTTCTACAAGAAGGTAGGCTAAAATTATTGTTTATGACATTCCCGCGGCTTACGCCGCGGGAATATTTTTGGGAAAGGCAAATTTGAAAAGAAATTTCCAAAAGCTCTTGACAAAACTCTTAGCTTATGATATAATACCAAAATGTACGGCACAAATATGACCCATTAGCTCAGTCGGTAGAGCACTTGACTTTTAATCAAGGGGTCCGGGATTCGAGTTCCCGATGGGTCACCAAAAATATAAAGGGTATCGCATAGCGATGCCCTTTATATTTTTGAAGAATGATTGGTGTAACCGAATCCCCGCCAAGCTAAGGGCTTGGCATGCGTGCGCGAAATGAGGCAGGGAAGTGCCGCTCATCAAAAAAGCGCAAAAAAGAATGAAAAATATTTCAAAAACCTCTTGACAAAAGTTAAGTCCTATGATATAATAGTCAAGTCTTGAGCGCCTTGTGTTTGCTGGTATAGCTCAGTCGGTAGAGCACGTCATTGGTAATGACGAGGTCATCAGTTCGAATCTGATTACCAGCTCCAAAGACGTTCAAGATATGCTGGTATAGCTCAGTCGGTAGAGCACGTCATTGGTAATGACGAGGTCATCAGTTCGAATCTGATTACCAGCTCCAAAAAGCACTGCATATGCAGTGCTTTTTTGATGTCATACGGCAGAGATGCTTTTCGCCTTGGCGGTATCTTTGAAAAGGCGGAAAAAACATCAAAAAAATCCAACGAAATTTCGCAATTCCTATTGACAAATCATTTGAATTGGAGTATAATAAGCAAAGAGTTTGCCGATAGTGGACAATTTCCGCGTTTCGGTATTCGATACCGAAATAAAACGGGAGAAGCTTTCGGCGGCTATCTCCGGCGTTAAGCGAGGGGAGGGAAAACAGAAATGGCAGAGGTTAAAGTCAAGGAGGGCGAGTCTTTGGACAGTGCTCTTCGCCGCTTTAAGCGTCAGGTCGCTCGTTCTGGGACCTTGGCAGAGCTCCGCAAGAGAGAGTGCTACGAGAAGCCCAGTGTTAAGCGTAAGAAAAAGTCTGAAGCTGCACGCAAGAGAAAGTACAAGTAATAGATATTGATTCTATTATGTTCAAAGAGCGAGTCGGAAACGGCTCGCTTTTTGATTTTCGCTCGTTCTGGGACCTTGGCAGAGCTCCTCAGGAGAGAGTGCTACGAGAGACCTCGCGTTAAGCGTAAGAAAAAGTCTGAAGCTGCACGCAAGAGAAAGTACAAGTAATAGATATTGATTCTATTATGTTCAAAGAGCGAGTCGGAAACGGCTCGCTTTTTGATTTTCTGAATGAATTCAAGAAACTTCAAACGATAAAAAACAACGAGGTCGTATCCTCGTTGTTTTTATCATATAGCTTATTTATTTTATCCACCGCTCTACCCGTGTTTGCCACTTACAGCGGTACAGGATAAGAAGCTTGTCGATGAGCAGATCATAGGCAAAAAAGGAGATGAAAGCCAAAAGCACGGTCGCCCAACCCACCCAGGCGTGACTGCCTTCTTCGCCGAAGGCCAACGTAAATGCGTCGGCAAAGGTGCCTGCCCCTTGCATCATGAGAAGATAGAAGGCGAAGAAATAAAGCATCAACACAAGGAGGATCAAAAGTCCTTTGAGAAGATAGGCGATCCAACGAGGAAGCTTGTCCAGCTTGCTTTTGAGCATGGGATAGTAACCGACAAGGGCAAGGTACATAAAGGGGGCCATGCTGTGAGGCATGAGAATGAGCGCAAGGATACCCGTCACAGCGTATGCCAGGCAGGCGTAAGCGTTACCGTAGCACATCATGATGGGCAGAAGCAGAAGGGAAGCCAGCATGGTGGTGGTAATGTCCATGACCTCAAGGATCGCCCCGACACCCAGGATCACAACACTCAGGGCGCTCAGCACGGCGGACAAAGCCAGGCGCTTGGTCTTGAAGGCGCTTGAAGTCCTACGCTGTGTGGGCTTTCTTGGTGACATGGCGGCTCCTTTCTCGCTTGATAACGGATCATTGAGATTTTAAATATGCTTGAACGTATTTGACGGCCAGTTCGGCATCTTTGGCAATCGCTTCTGTCAATGCTTCGACGGAAGGGAATTTGGCTTCGTCCCGCAAGCGGTATAAAAATTCCACCCGCATGGGGTAACCGTAAAGGTCTTGGTGAGGCCCGATCACGTGGGTCTCACAGTTGACGGCGGCGTTTTTATCTACCGTAGGATGCTCCCCCACGTTGGCCACGCCTGGGAAGATTCCCAGCGGCGTGTGGCAGATCACAGCGTAAACTCCGTGGGCAGGGACAAGGCTTTCCGGCAAAAAATACTGATTGGCCGTGGGAAATCCCAGCTTGCGGCCTAATTGCTTCCCCTTGACTACCTTTCGCTCAAGGACGTAGGGATGCCCCAGATGGCGAGCCGCTGTCTCAGCGTATCCTTGGGTCAAGAGAGCCCTGATCCGCGTGGAGCTGACGGGTTCTTCATCTAGGCAGAAGGGGGGCACGACAACGCAATAAAGGCCCTCGGTCGGATGATCAAAATGAGCCGCCAGAGTATCGGCAGAGCCTTTTCCGTAAGCGCCGAAGCGAAAATTATATCCACAAGCAACGCCGCGAACATCCAGTCTGCGTGTAAGAAATGCGAGAAAGGCCTCGGGGGATAGGGTGCAGATCTTTTTGAAATCGCAAAGGCCAACGAAATCCATGCCTTCTTCTTTGAACAATCTCAGCTTTTCCTTGAGCGTCGTCAAATGGCGTTGCAGATCGGGCCTGCGCAGGGTCACCCTCCCGGGGACGGTAGTGGATGCGCCTTGATCGCGTAGATAATCCGAGGATGGGTGGAAGAAGGTGAATACACCGCAAAGTCCTTGGGGCAGCTTTTCGTCCCTGAGAGTGCGCGTGCGGTGGAGCAGGGAAGCGTGCGCCCTGTGGACCCCATCGAAATTGCCGAGACATAAAACAACGGGCGCGTCGATGAAGGAGACGGGGACGGGGGTGTCGTGACGGAGGTCGATCAAAACGGGGATAGCGGTCGTCACATCCTCATGCACGGTATCACACCTCCTCTTGATCTGGGCCGGACTTGATCACCAGGGAGAGGATCATGCGGAGCAGCTTGTCACGGCCGATGGAGCGCGCCAGTAGCTTGACGTCTGCGTCGTCCGACAAATAGGTGGGATCCTCGGTTACAAGATAACCCGCCAATCCCTCTATGGGATCGTCATGGGTGGAGGAGAGACGGGTAAGCAGGAGGGACAGACATTCTCTGTCCTCGCGGCTGAACTCTAAAGTGTCAGTTTTCTGATCCAAATATTCTGCGTGACCCATTTTTTCGTCCTCCTTGCTGTATATAAAGCCTGATCATAACTATATTATTTATTATACACGATTTTTACGTGTATTTCAAGTCTCAAAACGAATTTTTCATGCGTTCATCACAATTTTTTCCCGGCGGAGACGGCAGGAAAGAAAAAAACTTTGCTTATGACTTGACAACCCAAGCTTTTTGTGGTATAATCAGCCGTGTTTGATATGTCTCGAAGGACTGTATCGATTTGTGATGTTGTAAAACATATCGTTTCTCTGAATGGAGGGTTATCGAAGTGGTCATAACGAGGCGGTCTTGAAAATTTGCGAGCATAGCGGTCGCAAAAACGCAGAAAAGCCTTGTAAACACTGACTTTTCGGGCACTCCGAAAGCATCATAAAAACGCATTTCTAAAAATATTTCTAAAAAATTGAATATCCGATGAAATCTGCCGAACGGCAGTTCATATACGGAGGGATATCGAAGTGGTCATAACGAGGCGGTCTTGAAAACCCGCGCGTAACTGTTTCTTTTGTTCCCTCAAAATCCTTGTAATATCAAGGGTTTTCGGCATTTTCTTAAATACAAAAATTTCATAGTTCTCTC
>JAFTIL010000070.1 GCA_017456905.1 Clostridia bacterium | reverse complement strand
GAGAGGTGAGAGTAGCCGTCGTCATCCGAGAAGACGGGCTGACCGTCCTTGAAGAGCAGCATATGCACGTGCATACCGCTGCCTGCCTCGCCGTAGATGGGCTTGGGCATAAATGTCGCGGTCTTGCCGTACTTCAAGGCGGTGTTGGGGATGATATACTTGATCTGCATGGTGGCGTCAGCCATGTGGACCACCTCGCCCAACTGGGGCTCGATCTCGAACTGACCCGAAGCGGCCACCTCGGGGTGGTGGTAGTTGATCTCAATACCCATGTCCTTCATGAGCATACACATCTCACTACGGCACTCGTAGGAGATATCGAAGGGCTTGGCGATGTGATAGTTTTTCTGCTTGGGAACGACGACGCCCAGACCCTCGGTGGCGCTGTTCCAGTAGGACTGCTTGGCATCCACGGTAGCCGAAACCTCACGGCCGCTGACCTCCCAGCCCACGTTGTCAAAGAGATAGAATTCAAACTCGGGCAGGATCTTCATTTCGTCAGCCACGCCGCTGTCCTTCATGTGCTGAACAGCCGCGCGGATGATGTTGCGGGGGTACTGGGGTAGGGGGCGGTTTTCGGGGGTGTCAATGATCATGGCGTTGCCCGTCATGGACAGGGTGGGGATGGTGCAGAAGGGGTCGATCACCGCCGTGTCGGGGTCGGGGATAAAGACCATGTCGCTCTTTTCCACCACGGCGTAGCCGTAGTTGGAGGCATCAAAGCCGATGCCGCTCTTCATGGTGTCCTCAGAGAAATTCTCGGCGGGAATGGTGACGTGACGGTATTGACCGTTGATGTCGACCATCTTGAAGTCTACCATTTTAATGTTTTGTTCTTTAATGAGATCCAGAATATTCTGTACGCTCTTTGCCATAATTTTTACACCTCTTTCGTAAAAATTGATTTGATTGGAATTATTATACCATATGTTTTCCAAAAATGCAAGAAAAATCCTAAAGAAAGAAGATAGATCTTGCTTTTTTCAAAGGACAGGGAAGAGCTTTCACGAAAACTTGGCTTCAAGACCAAGAAAATTTATGAAAGCACTTGCAAAAAACGAAAAGTTATGATATAATGTACCATAGTATCATGCGCTTCGTGTGATCTTATGAAGCGCTGTGAAGGGAGTTCTTGTATGAATTTTAATCTGAAAGTGAACAGCAAAAAAGTAATGATCGTTCTCCTCGCCATGGCGGGTGTTGCTCTCCTTGGCGCTATCATTCTGTTTTCCACCGTCGTTGCCAATGCGGAGGCCGCCTTCGTTTCCGGCACTGCGGCTGTATTGGCCGTTGAGCTGATCCTCATCAGCGTGGCTATCCTGGCCTTTTTGCTCCTGTCTCACGACGGCGATGCAAATTTCTTTCTCTACGACCGCAAGGCAAAGAAGAATATCAGCGAAGAAGAGCTAACCTTTGAAAAGATCAACAGCCGTATGGGCTATTACATGACTCTTATCTCCTCCTCCCAGGAGCAGGTATGGACCAAGAACGTGCTGGCAAGCGACAATATCCGCTTTGGTCAGAACGGTGTGTACAAGCCTTTGGTAGCTTATAAGATGCTGTACGATCTTATCGAGCTTGACAGCCCCGACGTTTGGGAGCTTTTCACGGGAGCCGATGCTGATGTGATTTCCTCTCTCTGCCGCACCCTCTCCTATTGCGGGGAAAGAGATATGTCCGACGCGCTTTTGGATGCCTACGAGAGCGCCGCAGGCGTGGACGATATCGAGTGGATCCGCGATTTCGTCATGGGCAACGCCAAGTATATCCGCCGCCGCATGAGAGATTACGTGCTTGCTAACATTGAGGAATTTTACTGATCCTTGAACTTATATGACATACACCGCTGAAGGACTTCGCTCCCTCAGCGGTGTTTCTGTATTTTTTAATAGCTTTGTGCAAATAAATTTGTTAATCCCCTTGCTATTTCAGGCTTTATCTGTTATAATAACTATGTATATTTATTTTTATCTTTCCCACTTGATCGTGAAAGGAAGCGAAAAATTATGAAGGATGGATTTATCAGAGTCGCGGCCGTATCCCCCAAGGATTTGCGCCCCGCCCATTGTATGGCCAATGCAGCTGCGTGTGCGGCCGCAGTTACCAATGCAGCGGAGAGCGGCGTTGTGCTTGCTGTGCTCCCCGAGCTGTGCCTCACGGGTTATACCTGCGGCGATCTGTTTTTGAACCGTAAGCTTACTGACAGCGCCTTGGATGCCCTTCGCACTTATCTGGCTATGACGGCTGATCTGCCTGCCGTTTCTGTGGTAGGCTTGCCTGTGGCTTGTGCAGGAAAGCTCTATAATTGTGCCGCCGTTTGCTTTGGCGGGATGCTTTTGGGTCTTGTTCCCAAGGTTCATATTTCCAATCGCACCGATGAGGGACGGTATTTTGCTCCATCCCCCGAAAACAACCTGGCCTATGAATTCGACGGGTGCTTTATCCAGTTGGGGCAAAAGCAGATCTTTGTCTGCCCCTCCGTCCCCGACTTTTCCTTCTGCGTTGCGGTGGGCGGTGACTTGAGTCTTCCCGTGTCCCCTGCCGTGGGTGCTTGCAGTGCAGGCGCTACGGTGATCTGTCACCCTGTCGCTACGCCCGAGATCGTGGGTATGACCGAAAAACGCCGCCGTGCCGCAGCCGAGCTTTCTGACCGTCTGCTTTGCGCCTGTGTGACCGCCGAGGCGGGTACGAGTGAATCTACGACTGACTTCGTTTTCGGCGGTCACTGCCTGGTGGCGGAGAAGGGGACCGTTCTCTGCGAAAATGCACCCTTTTCTCAAGCTGATATCTGCGCGACCGAGATCGACGTGCAGATGCTGGCCCAGGAACGCCGCCGCCTCAATACCTTCGAAAATACCCGCACGGGCGATTACACAGAGGTCTATATTGACCTTATGCCCGTGGAGACCATCCTCACCCGTGCTTACGATCCCCATCCGTTCCTGCCGGCCAAGGATGCTACAGGAGGCGCCCGCTGTGAGTTGATCTTAAATATCCAGGCACACGGTCTGGCCCGTCGCCTCACCGCCGCTTATGCTCAAAAAGCGGTCATCGGTATCTCCGGCGGCTCAGACTCCTGCCTCGCCCTCCTGGTCATGGCTCGTGCCATGGATATTTTGGGCCGCTCCCGTAAGGACATTCTGGCAGTGACCATGCCCTGCTTTGGTACAACCGCCCGAACAAGAGGAAACGCCGAAGCCATGTGTGAGGCGTTGGGAACAGACTTCCGCTGTATAGATATCCTTGCCTCTGTCAAGCAGCATCTTTCTGATATAGATCACGACTTGAACGATCATAACGTGGTCTACGAGAACGCCCAGGCGCGGGAGCGTACCCAGATCCTCATGGACGTTGCCAACCAGGTGAACGGTTTGGTGGTGGGAACGGGTGATCTTTCCGAGTTGGCCCTGGGTTGGGCCACCTACAACGGTGATCATATGTCCATGTATAGCGTCAACGGCGACGTACCCAAGACCTTGGTGAAGCACCTCATCGACTATTGTGCCCGTGAGGCTGAGGCAGAAGGAAACACCGCTCTGTCCGTCCCCCTCTTTGATATCCTGGATACCCCCGTGTCCCCCGAATTGCTTCCCGCCAAAGAGAACGGCGAGATCGCCCAGGTCACCGAGGATCTGGTAGGACCCTATGAGCTTCACGACTTCTATTTGTACCATCTCCTTCGTTTTGGCTATACCCCTACAAAGCTGTATCGCCTGGCTAAAGCTGCCCTTGGTGACGTGTACGACGACGCCACTCTACTCAAATGGTTGGAGACCCTTTTGCGTCGCTTCTTTAACCAGCAGTTCAAGCGCTCCTGCCTCCCCGATGGTCCCAAGGTGGGATCTGTAGGTCTGTCTCCCCGCGGAGACTGGAAAATGCCCTCGGATGCCATGTCTGCTCTGTGGCTTGAGGAAGTTCGCGCTCTGAAAGAGATGTAAGGAGAATGAACATGAAAAAATGCAAAAAATTCGCCGCCCTCTTTTTGGCGGTTTGCACGCTTCTGACCTTTGTTGCCTGCAACAGCGGTACTACTGAACCCGCCACCGATGCCGCTACAAATCCCGAAACCGAAGTAGAAGTGACGGCCGCTCCCGAGACCAACGCTCCCGAAACTGAAATGCCTACCGAAGCCCCTACGGAGGCGCCTACCGAAGCTCCCACCGAGGCTGAGACCGAGCCTCCCTTCGAGGTGCCCGAGGAAGCGCCCGATGAAAATGACAAGCTTTCCTTCTTCGATACTCCTAAGAATGAGACGCTGTTTGATACCAAGAACGCCGCCGTGGAGGTCGTCTCCGACGAGGACGGCAACCCCGTATTGAAGCTCACCACCGTGGGCGACGGCAACCTCCGCGATCCTTACGCCAAGCTGGATTACGCCGCGTATATGGCGCTTCTCGGTATGGAGCCCATGACCTGGAACGATTGCGGCTATGCTGTGGTGACCCTCAAGGTGGAGGGAGCGACAAACAATAAGTTTGAAATGCAGCTCAGCGGCACCAATGGAGAGAATACTTCCAAGATCCGCGGCGAAGCTACCTACATCAAAAACGACAAATGGCAGACTGTCAAGGTGCCCTTGGTGACCTCCGTTAAGGATGGATATACCCTGGACAGTATCCGTATCGACTTTGTGGACAAGGCCGCCGGGGCAGGGGAGACCGTGTATATCCGCTCCATTGCCTTTACCTCGGATAAGCTGGAAATGCTTGAGCTCATGGGCAAGGAGCTGATCAAGCCCTCTTACGCCACCGTGACCATCCCCGGGCTCTCCAAGGAATACAAATTCCTGCAGATCACCGATACCCACGTCAGCGCCTTTACCGAGGAGGAGGGCAAGACGTGGACAACTTCCCGCTATAATTATAACGTGGCTCGCCGCAACTCCTTCGCCGCTGACGGATTGCTTTCAGAGGAGCGTTTCCCCGCGCTCTTCGACTATGCCGATGAGATCGGAGCAGATGCCACCTTCCTCACAGGTGACCTCATCGACTTCCCCTCGGAGACGGGTATTGCCATGCTGTATGAAAATGCGACCCGCATCAAAGCCAAGCCCATCTTCTGTCTTGGCAACCATGACTGGACCTATGCTGACGATTATATGTCTCAAAACGCCGTGGCTACTTATATCCCCCGCTTCGCTGAGCTGACGGGCGGTGATCCCTATATTTCCGTCCGGGAGTACGATGAATTCCTTGTGGTGGCCGTGGATAACAGCACTGACGTGATCACCCAGTCCACGGTGGATAAATTCCTCGCTCTGTATGAGAAGAACAAGCCCATCATCCTCCTGCTCCACGTGCCGCTCCACGCGGATACCTTGGCGCCCGATGTCAAAAAGGCCTGGGGTGGACGCAACATCACCATGGGCCCCGGTGCCATGGGTAGCGATTGGGGTTCCGTCCAGCAGTTCTACAACGCTGTTTGCGTAGCTGAAGATACTCCCGTGGTCGCCGTGTTTGCAGGTCACGTCCATTTCAACCATGAGGACACTTTCCCCAACGGTGTGCCCCAGTATATCACCTCCACCGGCTATACCGGCGATTGCCGTGTCATCACCGTCAAGGGTGAGGAGGTCTCATCGTGAGTTTCCCCAAGTATACCTACCCCGAGGTCTGGCACGGCATTGAGCCTGCCGATTTCGAGGTAAGGATCAAAGGATTGACCCGAAATTATACCTTCTTCCATATCACCGATCTCCATATGTGCGAGTTTTCGCCCGACGAGGCGGTTGAGATGCCCGAGACGCGGCGCAGTTACGCCCAAGAACGTCGGAATTTCTTCACCCACGCTTGGGATGGAGCCGCCGCCCTTTGGAATGACTATATGACCCGTGCCAAGGCGGAGGGAACCGATCTTCTCCTGCTTACGGGTGACATCATCGACTTCCCCTCGGAGGCCAATATGGGTACGCTCAAGGAAGGCATCAAAAACAGCGGTATCCCTACTCTCTACGTAGTAGGCAACCACGATTGGAGCTTTGCAGACGATTACCATACTCCCAACGCCACAGCGCTCCATTACCCCAAATTTGCCGATCTCTGCGGCGGAGATCCCCATGTTTCCTGGATGGAATATGATGATCTTATCGTCTGTGCCGTGGACGACAGCCTTGACCGCGTATCAAAAGAGACGGTGGACAAATTCCTGACTCTCTGTGAAAAGGGAAAGCCCATCATTCTTATAATGCACGTGCCGCTGTACGTTGAATCCATGGAGACCGATTGCCTCGCCACGTGGCGCAATCTCCTCATGGTGGGCGGCAAGGCGTTTAACGGCAACGACCCCCACGTTATGTGTTTCTACGAGGCCGTTGCCCTCGACCCTCATACTTCCGTGAAGGCCGTCATCACAGGCCACCTCCACTTCCATCACGAAGACATCCTTCCCAACGGTGTCCCCCAGATCGTGACCGATAAGGGTTATACCGGCGGGTGTCGGGTGATCAGAGTGGTTGGAGAATAAAATAAGAAAGGAACCGCCTATGCTGAACATCCGAGATCTGCGCCTGAACGGCGCCTCGCCCTCTCTTTGCACCCCCGTTTCGGGGCTGGACATGAGCTGGAAGCTCGATTCTGACAGCCAAAATGTTAAGCAAGTATCTTACCGCGCCATCATTCGCTGTGCCGATACTGCCGCCCCCGTGTGGGATTCGGGCTTGGTGAATAGCTCCGAGCAAATACATATCCCTGTTGACGTTACCCTTGCTTCCCGCACCGACTACACGCTGGCCCTCACCGTTACTGACAACTACGGCGAAGGGGCCGAGGCTTCGCTTAACTTCGGCACCGCTATTCTGCCCGACGAGTGGCAGGGCAAATGGATCAAGCCGAAAAAGCTCATGATGGGCTGGGCTCCCTACCTGCGCCAAAAGTTCTTTGTCACTGGGGCTGTGGTCAAGGCACGCCTGTACGTCAGCGGCCTTGGTTGCGGTGAATATTACATCAATAACCAAAAGATCTCCGAGGATCTCATCGACCCTCCCATGACCAACTATGAGCGCGAGGTCTTTTACCGCGCCTACGACGTGACCGAATTCATCAAGGAAGGGAAGAACGCCTTTGCTGCCCTCTTGGGCGAGGGCTTTTACGCCCAGTCGCGTGTGTGGTCCCATACGGGCTTCTACTACGGTGATGCCTGTCTCATGGCACAGTTGGAGCTGACCTTCGCAGACGGTACCAAGACGATTCATGCCACCGATACCGACGGTACGTGGACGTGTAAATATTCCCCCATCGTCCTTAACAACGTCTACGGTGGTGAGACTTACGACACCCGACTGGAGACCCCCGATTTTGCCGATCCCGACGGCGACGAGGATGGTTGGTGCGGCGTGGTGGAGGACACCACCCCCAAGGGCGTCCTGACGCCCTGCCTCATGCCTCCCGTCCGTATCTTCAAAGAATTGCCCGCTGTGGCTGTCATCAACTGCTCGGGCAAGGATGACGGCGGGTGGATCATCGACTTTGGCGAGAACATTGCGGGCTTTGTAGAGGTCAATCTCCCCCGTGCCGCCCGCGGCTCGCAGGTTACCCTCCGCTTTGCCGAGAATCTGGACTCCGAAGGTCACCTTGACCTCCGCTCCGCAGGCTCTTTCGCGACCCAGGTCGTCCAGCAGGATGTCTACATCTCCCGCGGCGACGAGCAAGGTGAAGTTTGGCGTCCCCGCTTTACATACCACGCCTTCCGCTACATGGAGATCACGGGCTATTTCGACCTCCGCGCCTACGGCACCAATCCTGAGACGCGGATGTTCAAGGCTTACGCCATCTCTACCGACCTGAAGCAGACGGGTAGCTTTACATCTTCCTCTGAAGACATGAACCGCCTGCAGGCCATCATGATGAATACCTTCCGCGCCAATTACCACGGCTTTCCCGAGGACTGCCCCGGCAGAGAAAAGTGCGGCTGGCTGGGGGACGCTCAGGTGGTGTGCAACACGGGCATGATGAACTACGATACCGAAGCCTCCTACGAAAAGTATCTTAACGATATCCGTACCACCAACGAGGTGTACGGTGTGTGGCAGATGATATCCCCCGGTAAGCGCGGATGCGGTGAGGCCAGCCCCCTTTGGGGATGCGCCCAGGTCATCATTCCTTACTGGATGTACCACTACTACGGCAACGAGACCGTGGTTCGCAAGAATTGGGATATGATGGAAAAGTGGGTTCAGCATGAGATCAATGACGCTAAGAACGATACATCCCTCTACGCCGACGAGTTGATCATCTCTCGCGGCCTTGGAGATTGGTGTCCTCCCATTGGCCATGAGCACGAAAGACGGATGCCCGTTCCCGAGTCCTCTACCGCCATGTTCTACGAGATCATGATCCGTATGAGCGAGCTGTCCAAGGCTCTCGGTCTGCCTGCGTCTATTGATTACGACGCATGGGCGGCCCGCGTCAAAGAAGCATTTAACCGCCATTTCTGGATTCCCGAGAAGCACCGCTACGGCACGTGGGGTACCTGCGGCGTGGCGCTGATGACAGGTCTTTATCCGGACGGCGAAAAAGAAGCCTTGGCCGAAGCGCTCCTGACCCTCATGAAGGAAGACGATTATGCCATGTCCACGGGTATCTATTGCAATAAGTACCTGGTTCCCGCGCTGTGCGAGGCGGGGCAGGGAGATATCGCTATGAAATATCTCTTCAACCGTGATCACGACAGCTTCGGTACTATGATGGATAAGGGTGCTACCTCCCTTTGGGAATGCCCCGAGCATGATTTCTCTCAGCCGAGAGAAAAGGGCTCGTCTTCCTATAACCATCCCATGCACTCGGGCTTTGCCTACTTCCTGTATGCCTACGTGGGCGGTATTACCCCCGTGACTCCCGGCTTTAGAACCTTTGCCGTGGCCCCTGTTTCCTTCAAGGATATGAAGGCGGCCGAAGTCATCCACGAGTGCCCCTACGGCACCATCCGCGTAGCCTTCCGTCCTGAAGGAGATGTAACTCGCTATGAGATATCCGTGCCTGTCGGCACTACCTGTGCCTTTGTTCCCACGGGCGTGACCCTGGGCTCGGGTGATCACGTGATCCTTGTGTGAGGTGCCCCATGGAATTGAAGATCAAAAAGCTCCATCCCGCTGCCATCCTGCCTACCTACGGGTCGGCAGGAGCCGCAGGCGCGGATCTGTACGCCCTCCCTGAGGGAGATCCGGTTGTGATCAATCCCGGCGAGACGGTGTTTATCCACACGGGACTGGCCATGGCCATCCCCGAGGGTTACGTTGGTCTTAACTTTGCCCGCAGCGGCCTGGCCTCCAAGCGAGGACTTGCCCCTGCCAATAAGGTGGGTGTCATTGACTCTGACTATCGCGGTGAGTTGATGGTGGCCCTCCATAATCACGGAGATATTCCCCAGACCGTTGAGCCCGGCGACCGCGTTGCCCAGTTCCTTGTCATGCCTGTTATCACCGCCGACTTCTGTGAGGTGGATGAACTGGACGAAACCGACCGCGGCGCGGGCGGTTTCGGATCGACGGGAAGAAAATAATAAAAAGCCACTTGGCTAATAATAAAGGAGAAACCATGAAAAATTTTAAAAACAAAGGACTGATCATTTTGGCTGCTACATTGCTTACCGTGGGCCTTGTCGCCTGCAATAGCACCTCTGATCCCAAGGAAACCGATGCCCCCGCTACCAATGCCCCCGAGGCTACCGTTGAGGCTACAGACGCACCCACCGAAGCCCCCACCGAAGAGCCTACTGAAGCTCCCACCGAAGCTCCCACCGAAGCTCCCACCGAAGCCCCTACTGAGGCTCCTATGAAGGATCAGATCGGCCTTGATATTAAGGATGAGGATCTCAAGGATGTCATGCAGAACATTTTCTCAGGCACCCAGTCTCTCAAAGAAACCGTCATGTTCCTTGACAAGGGCGACGTTAAGTCCCTTTTGTATCCCATTAAAGATATTGTTTCCGTGACTTCCTATGATGGCAAGACCGTCTATGAAGAAGGGAAGGACTACGTTATCGAGGACGGTAAGCTGAAGGTTACCGAGAACTCCTCCATCCGTTGCATCACCTCCGACAAATACTACAACCACGCAGGCTCCCTCATTCAAATGAATGGCAAGCCCATGTTCTGGGGCGAGAGCCAGGTCAAACAGTGGCAGGTCAGCGTGACCTATAACCACGATGCTGGTTGGGAAGGCTACCTGCAGGAGAGCCAGCTTGAGATCTATCAGAATTTCGTCAAAAAGCTCATCGCAGGCGAGGACGTCACCGTCGTCTTCTACGGCGACTCCATCACATGGGGCGCCTGCTCCACTTACCTGGAGGGCGTTGAGCCCAAGCAGGGTAACTACGCCATGCTCTTTACCGAGGCTTTGGCTGATCTCTTCGGTTATAAGGTTAAGTACATCAATACCGGCCTGACTGCGTCCATGCCCTGTCATCCCGTTCCCACCACCGAGTATGTAGGCGGCGAACGCGGTACCATCACCTACGTCAATACCGCTATCGGCGGATGGACGTCCACCGACGGTGTGAATAATTTCGATAAGTTCGTGAAGGATCAGATCGACAAGTACGGCTGCGACCTCTTTGTGCTTGCTTACGGTATGAACGACGGCGGTTCTCCCGCGACCACCACCAAGGGCAACTTCAAGAGAATCATCGACGGCGTGCTGGAACTCAAGCCTGAGGCATCCGTCATGATGGTCTCCACCATGACGCCTCACAGCGGCTCCAACTGGGATTTCGCTCCCATCAAGGAGCAGGAAAAGCAGTTCCTCAGTCTGGCTAAGGCCTACACCAAGAACGATAAGTCCGTGGCTGTAGCCTGCGTACACTCCGTATCCAAGGCGATTCAGGAACACAAGACCTTCAATGACTACTCCGGCAACAACATCAACCACCCCAACGACTGGTTCTACCGTGTTTATGCGCAGACCCTGCTCCAGACTCTCATCGGTTATGAGAACATGAACTGATTTCGAAAGGATAAAAAAGATGAAAACACAAAAAATATGGATTGGCCTTGCCTTGATGCTGATCACTCTCCTGTGCCTCGGCCTTGTGGCTTGCGAGGGTGACACTCCCTCAGAGACCACTCCCGATACTGCTCCCGTGACCGATGCGCCCACACAAGCACCTACCGAAGAACCCACGGTCCCCGAGACCGAGCTACCCACCGAGGCACCCACAGAAGCCCCCACCGAGGCTCCTACTGAGCCCTCTATCAAGGATCAACTGGGACTGGAGGTCAATATGTCTGATCTGAATACCCTCATGCAGCCGATTTTCGGTGGCACCACTTCCTATAACGAGACCGTTATGTTCCTTGACTACGGCGACGAGAAGACCCTTCTCTATCCCATCGAGTCCATTGTATCCGTCACCTCCTTCGACGGCACCAAGACCTACGAAGCAGGGAAGGATTATGAGATCGTGGATGGCAAGCTGAAGCTTCTCGAGGGCTCTTCCATTCCTTGCATTACCCGTGCCAAGTATTACAATTATCCTTCCCATCCCCAGATCAACATCACGGCTAACTATGAAGGCAAGAACGTGAACATCTACTGGGGCGAGGGCCGTCCCATGACCGATTATCAGGTCAATGTCAACTACACCCATGCCGATGCTTGGAATGGCTACAACCAGCCTGCGGAGTTGGAGACTCTGCAGGGCTTCGTGAAGAAGCTTCAGGCAGGCGAAGACGTGACCGTCCTGTTCTACGGCGACTCTATCACTTACGGCGCCAGCGCGACCTGGTTGGCTAACTATGCGCCCTATCAGGATACCTACCCCATGTTGGTGGTCAAGGCCCTGGCAGATCTCTTTGACTATACCGTCCACTATGAGAAGGCAGGTCTTACGGGTACAGCCAACGTTCCTACCGAGGACTACGTGGCAGGAGAGCGAGGAACCATTACCTACGTCAACACCGCCGTTGGCGGCTGGACTTCTCAGGATGGTGTGAAAAACCTGGACGCCTATATCAAGGATAAGGTCGCCGCACATGGTTGTGACCTCTTTATTGTGGGCTTTGGCATGAACGACGGCGCTATCCAACCCGCCAGCACCGCTAAGAACATGGAGAGGATCGCTAACGCAGTCCTCGAAGGCAGTGCAGATGCCAACATCATCTTCGTGTCCACCATGGTGCCTAACCCCAATGCCACCAATGGCTGGTACAGCCATCAGGACCGTCAGGAAGCCGAGCTTGCAAAGATCGCCAAAAAATTCTGTAAGAATGACGTTAATTGCGTTGTGGCTAACATGACTTCTGTCAGCAAGGCTGTGCTGGAGCATAAGGAGTTCCACGATTATTCGGGTAATAACATCAACCATCCCAATGACTATTTCGTGCGTGTCTACGCTCAGACCCTGATCCAGACCATCATCGGCTACGAAAATATGAACTGATCATCCAAAAGCCCTCGGATAAATCCGAGGGCTTTCCTTATGATAAAAAGAGATCGGCTCACTTGGGTGAGCCGATCTCGGATATTACTTTAAGGGTTCAATGAGGCCGTAGGAGCCGTCCTTACGGGCATAGACCACACAGGTGTTGCCGGTGTCCACATCGGTAAAGACGTAGAAAGAGTGACCCAGAAGGTTCATTTGCATGATAGCCTCCTCAGCGGTCATGGGCTGATATTCGAACTGCTTGGTTCGGATGATGAGCCCGGGATCCTCCTCAACCTCCTCTTCCACGGGGAAGGGATCGGGAATAAAGGCGGTTTCACGGAGCCTCTTGGCGAGGCGAGTTTTATTTTTACGGATCTGCCGTTCAATTCTGTCAATGGTTTCGTCCATGGCGACACGGAAATCGTCTGCATCAACCTCGCTACGGAACAAGGTGCCTGAGGCGTTGATGGTGACCTCCAGGGTGGACGTGTTGCGCTTTCTGCTTAAGGTGACCACCGCCTCGGCTGTGCCGTCCTTGAAGAACTTGTCGAGCTTGGCAAGCTTCTTTTCGATCATGGCTTTGGTGTCCTCGAAAACGTTCAGTTGTCTTCCTACGATCGTGATCTTCATACTGTGTTCCTCCTTAGGTTAGGAATCAGTTAGCGTCAGCCTCGCAAAGCCTCGGAAAGACAGGCGGGGCTCATGGGAGACCTCCTTTAACTGCAATTATATTATAGCATATTTTTGTGATTTTGTAAAGAGGATTTTGAATAAAATCGAAAATTTTGTGCAAATCGACGAGGTGCAAGAAGAGATATGATTGGGTAAATTGTTGGCCCCTGCGGGGCGGCTCTGGCTCGGGGCAGTGCATCCCGTGCGAGCCACATACCGCGAGGGGGAGTTTAGTTATATAAATTGTTGTTTATCTTACTAACTTTTCTCTCCTCGTCGAGAGAAAAGTTACAAAAGAGGCGCCGCTGAGGGATAGAACCTACGGTTCTC
>JAFTIL010000069.1 GCA_017456905.1 Clostridia bacterium | reverse complement strand
TTACGTTTTCTCCGATCACTACCTCTTCTAACGCCTGCAAGTCTTGGAAGAAGTACATGGTTATTGTCGTTAAGCCGCTGCCTATTACCACTCTCTTTAATTTTTGACAGCCTTCCACAATAGAATAATTAAAACTGTTGCCACTGTTCGTAATTGATGTCACGGAGTCGGGTATTACCAACTCGGTAATTGCCGTATTTGCAAAAGCGTTATAACAAATTTTTGTTAAGCCTTCGTTCAATACAACTGTATCTAACACTGAACATCCGCTAAATGCATATTCAGCAATGGTTTGAACATTCTCGGAAAGCATGATCGATTTGATATAAAGGTTATCCCTGAAGGCGGATTTGCCAATTGCCACAACAGGATATTCGTCAATTGTATTGGGAATTCTAACCGATGCCTCTGTTCCCGTATAGGAAGTAATGGTCGCCTTCCCCTGTGAAACCGTGTATGTAAAGTAGTTCGGATTTGTTTCTGCGATATATCCGTCGATGACAACGGTTGTATTCCAATTGTAATAATTCACATTGAAGTAATTGGCTCCGCACCGAGCAATTCTTAGGGTATCAACGTCGAAATCATTTGTCAAAATTTTCTCGGCAGAATCCAAAACAAGATATACGTTAATATTATTCTTGCTTGCATAATCTCCTACGTATATATCGCCACCAACATATTCAGCATACAATCCGGTCACTGTCTTATAGTCATCACATTTTTTGCAGTAAACAATTTTTTTATCAATCTGACTATCATCGTAATTATGACCGGTTGCTGCGATTTCTTTTTGAGCAACGATAATAGCGCCGCAAACAGAACATTCTTTACCTTCAGTCAAGCCGATTTTTTCACAAGTAGCCGCAACCGCAGGAACGGTTTCCTCGGTATGATCTAATTTATTTGTAGTTTGAGGTACTACCAAAATCTCATTACACTCCGAGCATTTAACACCTTCTGTAGTACCTTCAGCAGAACAAGTTGCAGCTACCGCTGCAATCTTTGTCTCGATATGACCTTTTTGGGGGATTTCCTGTTGTGCAACCAAAATCTCGTTACATACGGAACAATGTGACCCTTCGGTCAGCCCTGTATCGTTGCAGGTAGGAGCAACCGCCCCATCAATCACATCGGTGTGACCGAGAGCATCAATGTCCCGTGTTTCTTTTTCTCCACAGGCACAAACACGCTCGCTCATACCAGTTTCTGTACAAGTAGCCTCTTTAACGATAGCCCAATCGCCCCAGGTGTGGGTGTGAACAGTCTCAGTCTCAACGGGATCCGTCTCAATCGGCTCAGTCTCAACGGGATCCGTTTCAGCCGGTTGGATCTCATCCGACTCGGTTTCGACGGGAGCCGTCTCAGACGGTTGAGTGTCAACAGGCTCGGTCTCTGTAGGATCCGTGACTACAGCTGAAGGCTCGCCTTTGCTTGTATCAACGGGTTGTTTCGTAGAGTCGCACGCCACGAAGAAAACCAGCAAGAGCGCCAGGATTGTCGCAAGAAGAAATGCTCTTTTCATGATGATTGCCTTTCTAAGGTTATAGAGTTATTCTATATTATACCACTATCGGTAATTTGTGTCAAGGTCAGCGAGAGAGTTTGACAACCCACAAGGCAAATTTCGTCATTATGCCTCACTCGGTTTATGCACAAAGTCTCTTAAATTCCAAAAGCAAAACGCCTCCCGAAAGAGACGTTTCGCTTGGTATTTACTCTACGGAACGTTTAGATTCAATCTGTTGTTTCTTTACTTCCTCCTCTTGCGCGCGCTTGGCTTGTGCCAGATCGGCTTGGTATCTCTGGGCTCGGTCTTCGGTAAAGCGCTTATAATTGGCTTCCATACTCGTTTTCTTTACGGATTCTACACAGGCCAAAAAGTATTCGACCTTCCTGTATCCGTTCTCTTTGATCAAACGTGTGATTCGTTCGTGTTCGTCGGGATACAGCATAAACGAAAAGCACTTCTTTTGGGGCATAAACTGTTCGAATGGGTTGAACATCCCAGGTATTGGCAGGCGGCACCGCCGCCTAAACAACAATTTACCTTACTAAAAAACCAACCTCCCCCTTTTTTCCCAAGCACCGTTATAGACGAAGAAAAAGCACCAGAGCGGTGCTTTTATAAATATGGGTTTGAGTGGCTGTAGCCGTGCCGAGGGTAGGTTTTCATGTTTCCTGCGTATCATACAATATGTCGCGTACAAACGGACAATTCCTTAAAAACCCAGAGTCTACTTGAATCGAGTCTTCATATGCTGTGTCATAGTAAAATATATAAAACAATTCTAAGTTTTTATCATCGTATACAATAATAGCCACTTGATCCGGAAACGAGCTATGACCGTCTGTTAATATACACATAGTGGGGTCTAACATAGAGACGTCATAATTTGTGCCTTCCAATGCTGAATTTTTCAGCGCCAAATATTCCTCTTCCTCGCCATGCGAAAATGATAGCTTCAACATATAGGCTGTCTTATAAGCCAACAACGGAGATGGCGCAAAAATCGTATGATATCCTTGCATTTTAAACTCAATGTGTTCGCAAACATTGACCTGCTCATAGGAAGGAAAAAAAGATGCCGCCTCAGTTCCACCATCCTTAGTGATATAATCTTGTTGGATATAAGAAGACAAATCATCTTCTTCCCAAACAAAAGACACCGCCGAACCATTTTGGATCAAATTATAGCATATCAAGCCAACAAACAACACTAATAACAAACCGCACATGACAAACAAAACATTTTTCCGTTTTTTACACATGTATCATATTCTCCTTTGACAAATTTCACCTGAATTTCAGGTATTAAATAACAACGCCATTGTCCGGATAAGTCAAGGGTTAAAACATTCTAGCCGATTTAATCCTTTCGAAAAACATATCTTATATCGATAGCATTATCTAATTCTGACCAATTATAATTCATTACAATTACTCCAAGAAAAGGCGTATTTTTATAGCTGATTTTTTGCCTTTGGCTGTGTAATAGTGCACATGATCATAATATTAAAATGCACGGGCCAAAGCGGTTGAATAAATATTAAAATAATAATTATTTACACAACAATGTTCATTTCCGCAAATGATACGATACACTCTTCATCAATGCCTTCGCCCGGAAGCATTTTTCTCTGAACGTCTGTCAAACGGACCGTAGTATAGAACTTTTCCGATTTGATTCTAAATAAATCGAGCAACAGCACAATATGCTCCTCTGACATTTCATAATAATCTTTCCAATATCCAACCTGCTGCTCCATGGGGGCGATGTACAAAGCGAGGGAGGCCGCATCCGCTGCCAGCGCTTCTCCATCATCGGAAAGTATCAACAACTCTTTCATGTTACAGTAAAACAGAGATGTGACAACAGGTACAACCGACCCGTCTTTGCTATCCAGCAGGACATACTCCAACGTTTCTGCTTTCAACAGATCTATAGCCACAGTCGGGAATTTACTTTCTTTCAAAAGAGCATCGACTGTCTGCCCAGAAACCCCTTGAAAGTCATCATTTCGGATAACTCCTACGCAATAATCGTCCCTGAACGAAACGGTCATTCTGTATTGCTCGAATTGTTTGGAGTAGTTATCCCCATCCCAAGATTGCTCATAGGCCAAATCGGGATATTCATTCGTCATAATTGCATGAGCAATAGAAGATAGTAAACAACCCCCGAAAATTTGTTTGTTTGAAATATTAAATACAAGTTTTTTCATAATTACTTATCCCACTTTATTCTGTTTTCTTGACGAGAAAGCACCTGGACAGTAGAAAAACGACTCGTTACTCCGTGTACTGTGAAAAATCTTCATTATCAACATCATTATAACAAATCACCTTCACTTTGTCAAGTTGGCTTTAAGGAGACTGATATACCTCCCAAAAACGGCACAAACCGAAAATCTTCGGCTTGTACCGTTTAGATTCAAGTGAAAAGGAGAGCTTGACAAAAATCTTAAAAAGCCAACCCGGGTACCGCAAAATGTATGACAAGCTCCACCGCCAAGGCCGCCAGACAGGACACCACCGCTACAAAGGTCAGACCCTTGCCCTTGAAAGCAAAGATACCGCCCACAAGCAGTCCGACTGCCGCTGACAGGATGTGTCCCGTGGCATACAGCGCCGCAGGGATGGTCATAGCAGCCAGCACCGTGTAGGGGATGTAGTAGAGGAAGGACCGCACGAAGCGGCTCTTGATCTTTTTTTGAAACGCCGCGAAGGGAATGGCGCGGATAAGATAAGTCGAGCCCGCCAGTATGGCGAGATAGATCCAGAAGTCTTTCATGCCTCCACCTCCTGTTCATCGTCCTTGACAGGGAAGAGGATCGCCCCGAACACCGCCGCCAGAACGGCACAAATGCTGATGGTCAGACCCGAAGAGATCTGATTCAAAACGGGAACGAAGTAGAAGATACAATGGAGTCCCGCCGCCACGGCGACCACCGCCAAAACGGGTTTGGAGGATCTCACCTGAGGAGCGATGATGGCCAAAAACATACCATAAATGGCAAGGCACAGGGCGTTCAGCACCATCTCGGGCAGAACGCTGCCGAGAAGACTGCCAAAGAGTGTTCCCAAAGTCCAACCGATATAAGGCATGACCGAAAGACCCAGGAAGAATTTGGTGTCCACCTCTTTTTCGGCAGACGCGACGGCGAAGATCTCGTCTGTCATAAAAAAGCCGAGGAGCCACCGCTTGATGCCGCGAAACTCCGGGGAGGTCTTTTGAGAAAGAGACACCGACATAAAGGAATACCGCAGGTTGATGGTCACCTGTGATACAAGCATTTCGATATATTGCCCGGGGGTGATCATCACGCCGATGCCCGCAAGCTGGCCCGCCGAGGTCAAGGTCAGCATGGAGATGATGACCGCCTGCCACCAGTCAAAGCCGTAGGATACGGCCATAATGCCAAACGTAAAAGATACAGAGAGATATCCAAGACCAATGGGAATACCGCCCTTGAATCCGCGAATAAATGAAGACACGATGCGTTCCGTCCTTTGAAAGAGAGGTAAGAAAAATTACCTCCCCATTATACCACCAACCGCAGGGAATTGCAAGGTTTTTCGCAAAATTTGCCTTGACTTTACCATGAAAATATGATATCCTATCCTCAACAAAACAAAGGAGCTGAATCTATGTCTCTTTATGCCCCCAATCCCATCCTCGACAGCCGTACCTTTATCCCCGACGTGGAAGCTCACGTCTGGGGGGACGGCCGTATTTATCTTTACGGTTCTATGGATCACCAAGGCGAAAAATACTTTTGCAGTGACGTTCACCACGTTTATTCCTCGGAAGATCTCACCCATTGGACAGATCACGGCGTAGTCTTTTCCATCGCAGATTCCACTTGGGCCAAGGATTGCGGCGTGCTCTATGCCCCCGATTGCGCCTACCGCGACGGCTGGTACTACCTCTATTACTGCGTCCCCGACGGACGGTGCGGCGTGGCTAAATCTCAAAGCCCCACGGGACCCTTTGAGGACGTGGGACAGATCAAGGGGGTACAGGGCATCGACCCCGCCGCCTTCATCGACGATGACGGTCAAGCCTACCTCTACTGGGGCCAGCTCACCTGGTGCCACGTAGCTAAGCTGAAGGATAATATGGTAGAGATTGAGGAGGACACGATCACCACCCCCCTCACCGTGGAGGAGCATGAATTCCACGAGGGCAGCTCGGTCAAGAAGATCAATGGCAAATACTATTATCTTTTTGCCGATACCCATCGCCACGGGGACCCCAACCGGCCCGATGGCCGCCCTTCCTGCTTGGGTTATGCCGTCTCGGATCATCCCATGAGCGGCTTTAAATACGGCGGCATCATCATTGATAATTTCGGCTGTGACCCCAAGGTGTGGAACAACCACGGCTCTATGGAGTGTTTCAATGGTCAATGGTACGTGTTCTACCATCGCTCCACCCACGGCACCGAGTTCTCCCGTCACGTCTGTATCGAGCCCATTTACTTCAATGAGGATGGCTCTATCTCCGAAGTTATGCAGACCACCTCGGGGGCGGGCGATCCTATCCCCGCAACTACCCTTTTAGAAGCCCACCGCGCCTGCGAGATGACCGGTCACGTCCGTATTGCAGGAGATTGTGATTCTCTCCATAACCTTTCCCTCACCGAGATTTATGATGGTGATACCGCCACCTATCGCTATTTTGCTTTTAACGGCGAGACGACCTTCTCCATCCGTATGAAAAATGATGCCGTATGCCGCGTGGAGCTGTATCTGGACGGCCGCTACCTGGCGGATTTCCGAGTGGCTACTGCCGAGGCTTATACGGCTACCACCGCAAACATTCCCACCGTTACAGGCATCCA
Source organism: Clostridia bacterium (assembly GCA_017456905.1). Taxonomy (GTDB): domain Bacteria; phylum Bacillota; class Clostridia; order Oscillospirales; family CAG-272; genus CAMEON01. Next base: position 683 of record JAFTIL010000069.1, on the reverse strand, counting down.
CGCCCTTACCCTTAAATTCTTTGGAGACTTTACCGCCGCCTCGGTGGAAGAGTTCTCTTTTGCATAAAGGAGTTATTTATGACGATCAACGAATATCAGAAGCTGGCCATGGCCACGCTCAACCCTGCGTTGGATAAAAAAGACGTCCTTATCAACGGCGTGATGGGACTTTGCGGAGAGTCGGGCGAGGTCATCGACATCGTGAAGAAGCACCTGGCTCAAGGCCACGACCTTGACGTTGAAAAGATCGCCAAGGAGCTGGGAGATGTGGCTTGGTACATCGCCGAGACCGCCTACGCCATCGGCTACGACCTGGAGACCGTCTGCCAAATGAACATCGACAAGCTCAATAAGCGCTATCCTCAAGGCTTTTCTGCCGATCGCTCGGTGAACAGAGAAGAGAAGTAAAAATGGCCCCGTGGTTTCTGAAAACCACGGGGTTTTGCTATGTGATTGCAAATTGTTGTTTGCCGCAGTGCGGCGGCCATCGCTCGGGAATGTTCAACCCGTGTCAACCGTATCACGCGAGGGATGTGCAAAGGTAAATTGTTGTTTAGCGGAGTACGCCTGGGAGGCCCTTCTTGAAAGAAGTGCCCCCCAGACCCCCTCCAAGAACCTTTAGCAAAAATTATTTTGCCAAGAGATCAAACAGCAGGTAGAAATTGTAAAGTTCTTGACCCGCC
>JAFTIL010000068.1 GCA_017456905.1 Clostridia bacterium | reverse complement strand
GCTGCCGCCCAGCGAATGCGACGGGCGGCTGAGGGAGAAAGCGCAAACAAAAAGTTAAATCTCTTTATCCGACAACGATTTAGCCTGTTTTATCGCGGGCTCCCCCACCGCTGCGCGGAGCCCCCTCCCGGAGGGGGCCTCATTCAAAGCGCCCCGCTAAACAACAATTTACCGTTATATAACCCCTCGCGGTATGCAGCTCGCACGGGATGCACCTCCCCGATATCGGAAGCCGCACTGCGGCCAACAATTTATCTCACATATCAAAAAGCACCGCACGCCGTCGGCGTGCGGTGATGAGTTTTTAGGATTCTCTGATGATCAAGCTCTGCAAAGCACCCAATCTTACCGTCACATCATGCCCCTTGTCGGTCTTGACGAACTCGCAAGGCACCAAGGCATCCTCAAAGGGATCGTACAAGACGGGTTCTTTCATGCCGTAAACCGTGAAGGATGCCTCCACAGCTTCCTCGTTGGTGTTGACCAGCAGGCAGGCGAGGCCGTTTTTCGTGTCCTTGGCGAGGCGGAGCAGACCGTGGGTGACGCCCTTGGCGCGGATGGAGCAGAAATCGGGATCGTCCTTGTCAAAGTGCCACTTGAGGGGTTCCCACAGCTCCTCCTCGTCGGCCTCCACCACGTCGCGGTAACGAATGACCTTGACCGTGTCTCCCAGATTATCAAAAATCTGCTTCATGTCGGGTGTTTCATCCATCGGCGGCAAAATGAGCGCACTGTAGGTCTCGCCGTAGACATCTCCGTTGGCGGTTCTCAAACGTCCCTTGTAGTCACGTTTCATGCGGGACAGGGTCTCGCCGTCCACGAAGTCGAAGTCGATCTGATAGGCCAGGAGCATATCCATGATCGCCTCCAGATCTCCCTTGCAGTTTTCTTCCCAAAAGGTATACGTACCATACTGGGCATCCGAGGGCTTGTGATGGCGGCGGAAGGTCTCGATGGGGTAGTAGAGCAGGACGTCGGCCTTGTGCTTGCCCGCCATGATGGCGTCAATGCGGCCCAGGGCGTGGTTGTAGCGGGTGTAGGTCTCGGGATCCATGAAGGTCTCGCCGTAGTAGTAGGTGAAGATGTCCACACCCAGGGCGTACTGGGCGCAGAGGGAGGCGTACATCTGGTCGTGAGTGACATTACCGCCTTGGGCGTGGGCGGAGACCTCGCTCATGACGTGAGGGCGGTTGTAGTGGTGCGCCACCGAGGACACCAGCTTGGGGGTAAAGGCATAGGTGCCGTGGCAGAGCATAGAGGGAATGGACTGGAGCATATCAATGCCGGGGTAGTGCATATGGCGCAGGAGACTGAAGAAATTGCCCTCGAAAACGGTGTGGAAGCGGATATCGTCCTCCAAAAGCAGGTGTCCGGAAAAGCTCACCTTATGTCTGGCGCACCAATCCGAGATCTGGGTAAAGAAGCTCTCCTCGTAAAGGTCGGACATGAGCGTATAGTAGTCCTCGCGGATGCCGTTGGAAACCTCGGTATCGCCCATGAAGATGTGGATGAAATCGGGGAACAGATCCCGCCCGTAGCGGGAGGCGTAGGCGTTCTCTACGTCGCGGCCGTAGGACAGGACGGGATAGAGGGGAATTTCGGTGTCGTAGGGATCGTGGGTCGTGGGAGGGAACAGTCCCTTGTTGATGTAACAGCCCATGAAGGAGGGCTCGTCGGTGAACACGGCCTCTACCTGACCCAGGGGTACGTTGGGATTACCCGCGCCTGCGGTCATATGCTCGGGGATGTGTTTTGCGTACTGATCGTAGGTGTTGCGGAGGAAGGCGGCCACGGCGTCGCGGTTGGTGACGTCGATGTAGCGGCGCGCCTCGGAGACGTTATGGACGCTGTGGGTGCCCTCGTACAGTCGCTTTTGCACGAAGGCGATGGCCAGCGCGGGGACGGGGGTGGGATTTTTCAAGGTCACGGCCTCGGTGCTGTAACGGCAATCCGCTTTATCCAGGCGGCCGTAGCCCCCTTCATTGGTGGGGATGAGGTTCCCCTCAAAGTCGCAAAGATAGGCCGCCGCAAACAGGAAATGCTGATGGCCGCGGGGCAGCTCGATGGTCTTGGTTTCGTTGGGACCCAACGGCTCCTTGACCATGACCACGGCGGTGGCCTCAAAGTCGGGGTTTTCCGCGAGGGTGAGTCCCCCCGCGCCGCCGCTGGGATAGCCCTTTTCGTCATAGAGCCACAGGCGCAGACCCATCCGCTCACACTCGTCGGCGGCGAAGGCCAGGACGTCCCATTCTTCGGGGCTTTGGGTATAGTTGTGGAAGGACACGTTGGTGACGATACCGCCGAAGCCTCGGTCGGCCATGGCGGTCAGATAGTCTGTCACCGCTTGCTTTTTGGTCTCCACGGGGGCATCGGGACGGTAGGGGAAGTTATGAACGATCTTCAAGGGAAGGTTGTGGTTGGAAGGGATCATGGATGGCTCCTTTCGATGTTATGGTATCTCGTATCTGCCGAGCTTGCTCGGCGTGTATCTTACCGATAGCTTCCGTCCGCCATGGCTCTCACCTTGGCGAACAGTTCTTTTTCTTTGGCATCCCACAGAGCGGGATCGCCCTCGTGCCTGACGGATGTTTCCAGAGACACACAGCCCTCAAAGCCGATCTCGTGGAGGGCTTTTGTGAAGTCCGCCCAGTCGATGACACCCTCGCCGGGGAGCCAATGGCGATCACCGTGGCCGTCGTTGTCGTGGACGTGGAGGGTGGCCAGGAGATCCTTGCCGATGGCGCGGACGGCGTCGGCGGGGGAATCACCGTAGACGGAGGCGTGTCCCGTGTCGAGACACATCTTCATGGTGGGGGTGTTCATGAGCTTGACAAATTCAAGGGTCTCGTTCCAACGGGACAGGGGGAGGGACGTGAAGGGGAGATTTTCAAAGCAGATGGTAACCCCTACTTCCTCGGCCACCTTACAAAGGCGGGAGAAGTGGTCCACGTTCATCTGCCAAAGCGCATCCTTATGCTCGGGGTTGTTCTCCCCAAAGGGCATGATGCAGTGGATCACGAAATAGGGCGCGCCCAAAAGGGCCGTGCCTCGGATGCCCGTCTCCATGGCGGCGTACCGCTCGGCGCGGTCATACTCGGAAAAGTCCATGGCAGGCCACCGCCACGCGCCGTGGGTCTGGTTGACGAACAGACCGTTTGCCTCAATGATCTCACGCTCCCGCTTGAGGGTGGCGACAAATTCCGTCTCGGAGACGTGGAAGATCTTATTTTCTGTGTGGCAGAACTCGCCGTAGTCGATGGCGTCGTAGCCCAGAGCTTTTATGCGTTTGAGCGCTTCCTCGAAGCCGTATGCGCTGAGAAAGGGACCAAATTCGGTGCAGGTTTTCATCATGACAAAGGTTTCCTTTCGTATAGGGGGTGTTATTTGAAGTCCAATTCCTCGCCCTTATGGTTGGTGAAAACGTAGGTTAACCCGTCCTCGCCGAAGGTCAGGGAGGTTCCCGTAAATTCGCCCGGCTTATGACCGCCCCGCAGGGGCTCGGGATGATCCCGATGGGCGGAGGTCAAAAGGGTGCCGAAGGCGGGGGTGGGGTCGCCGTGGAAGTAGGATTCGGGCTGAAGCCCTACCCGATGCTCGTGACCGCAGACGAGCATATCAATGCCCATCTCGTTGAGGCACCCGATCCACTTTTCGTAAAGGGCGGGGTTCTTGTCGTTAAAGGGGCGGTTGGTGTAGGTGAAATTGATGTGGCAGAGGGCAATACGGTGGGTGACACCATCGGCGTTATAGGCGGCATTGGCATTTGCGATCAGGTCGCGGAGGTAGTCGGTCTGAGCCTCGCGGAAGGGAAGAAAATTGGCTACACCGCCGGTCTCGGGGAGACCGTACTCAATGTTGGTATCGGGCTTATCTTCACCGCAGTCCAGCACTACGCCCCAGATGGGACCCGCATGGAAGGTGTAATAGGTCTTACCGTCACGGGTGGGGATGTACTTGTGGAGATGCTCAGCCATGTAGCCGCGGGTGTCGTGGTTGCCGCGGATATAGACGGTGGGGAAATTGCCCCCGGTAATAGCGGCGGTGAGGCGGTGGAGGGTGGTGACCTGATCCTTGGTGGCGGCGGAATCACCGATGTCCCCCAGCAGAATGAGAAAATCGAACCTGCCGTGCGCCAGGGCGGTCTCGGCGGGGACGGTCACCTGTCCGTGAGTGTCGGCCAGGACGTAGGCCTTGATCTCCCCCGTCTCAGGGATGGGGATAAAGTCATACTCATAGGCCTCGGTGGGTTCGGGCTTGGGGTAGTAGTTGCAATGATCGGCCAAGGGCGAAAGATGCACGCGGTAAGCTTTGGCCTTATCCAAAAGTGCCATGGGCACCTTGATCTTGTGTACGTCGGTGTCGGTTCTCATGACACCGTTTACGTTGTCGGTGAAAGTGCGGCCGTCTATGATGACAGAGGCCATGGCGGGCTTGTCACAGAGAAGGATGATCTCGTAGTCCTTTTCTATGAGAAATACGCCGGGGTGGCAGAGAAGGGAGGTGGTTTCAACGGCATTGATGGGGGTGGGGGTGGTCATTGGGTCAATCCTCCTTTTCAGCCTCCAGATAGGGGGTAACGTCGATCTTGGCCAGCTCTGAGGCGGGAATCTTGGATTTTGCACGCTCGAAATACTGGATGTTGTTGCGGAGCATGAAGGTGAACTGGTTGTTTGGGGTACGTCCCTCGGCTTGGCTGACGTAGAGCAGCTTGCGGAGCAGATCCTCGGAAAGACGGACGGTGACGGTGTAATTTTGTTTCATGGCGGAACCTCCTTGCGATATATGTGCAAATATTTGTAGGGACCGGCGTCCTCGACGGTCCCAAAAAATTGGTAACATACGGACCGTCGTGGGACGCCGGTCCCTGTGAAAACGGGTGGCGTTGATTATCTGGACACCTTGGACATCTTGGTCACGCCATTGTAGTAATGCAGAATGTGCAGAGCCTTTTCGGTGGCCTCAAAATAGACCACGTGAAGCTCTTTGTCCTGCTCAAAGACGGCGTAATAAATATCGTCGGCGGCCATGGTGGAGACGTAGACGTGATTTTTTACGAGGGGCAGGGTTTCAAGGTGTGCCTTGGCATCGTCGGTGTAAGGAGCGATCTCGTGCATCTCCTTGATGGTCAGCTCCAAAAGCTTCTTGCGGCGGATACTGCCGTTGATGCGGGAGAAGGTCATGATGCCCGAGGTCAGCGAATACTCAAATTCCACGTTGAAGAGCTTCCAAAAGTAAAGCACGACGCCAAGGAAGGACAGGGGCAGAATGACCACGGGATAGAGCTGAAGGGCGAGACAAAGGATGGCAAAGCCGATGGGCACGCTCAGTACAGCCAAGCGGTAGAAGGTCTTTTTCAGCTTGCGCATCCCCGTGGGCTTTTCGGCGACGACAAATTCATAGGTGTTGGACTCATGCATGGGATGTACCTCTTTCAATTCAGTCTTTATTTTCATTCAATGGGTACATTATAACATACTTTGGAGGAAAATGCAACCGAAAAATATGTAAATTGTAAATTTTCACAAAATCTCCGCTCAGCTCTTGATTATCTATGAAAAATGTAGTATAATATAATGAACCATTATTTTCCCCTCATAGGAGGTAAAGCCTTATGAAAGCAGTCATCACCGTAACAGGTAAGGACAGTGTGGGCATCATCGCAAAGGTTGCCACCGCCTGCGCCGAGTACGACGCCAACATCGTGGACATTTCCCAGAGCGTGCTCCAGGACTATTTCGCCATGATCATGCTGGCTGACATCGACAAGCTCAACGTTGATTTTTCCCTTTTCGTGGACAAGCTGGCTGACCTGGGCAAATCCCATGGACTGGAGATCCATACCATGCACGAGGATATCTTCAACACCATGCACCACATTTGAGAGGTCCGACATATGCTTGATACAAGAGATATTCTCGAAACCATACAGATGATCCGCCAGGAGAATTTGGATATCCGTACCATCACCATGGGTATCTCTCTCTTTGATTGTGTCAGCGACGACGCGGATCGCTTGTGTGATAAGATCTACGACAAGATCACCCGCACCGCCGAGCATCTGGTGGAAACGGGCTGTGATATTGAAAAGAAATACGGTATTCCTATCGTCAATAAGCGCATTTCCGTCACCCCTATCTCCTTGGTGGGCGGCAATCTGTCCCCCGACGGATTTTTGAAGGTTGCACACACCCTACAGCGGGCGGCTGACACCACGGGCGTCAATTTCATCGGCGGCTATTCTGCCCTCGTCCATAAGGGCATGACCGTGGGGGATCGCAACCTCATTTCCGTCATTCCCGAGGCCTTGGCCGAGACGGATCTTGTCTGTTCCTCTGTCAACGTAGCTACCACCAAGGCGGGTATCAATATGGATGCCATCCGCCTTATGGGCTCCACCATCCGCAGAGCGGCCGAGCTGACGGCCGACCGCAATTCCATCGGTTGCGCCAAGCTGGTGGTCTTTGCCAACGTGCCCGAGGACAACCCCTTTATGGCGGGGGCCTTCCACGGTGTCGGCGAGCCCGATACCGTCATCAACGTGGGCGTCAGCGGCCCCGGTGTGGTCAGCTCCGCCATCAAGAGAGCAGGGGACTGCGATCTCTCCGCGTTGGCTGATATCATCAAAAAAACCGCCTTCAAGATCACCCGTGTGGGTCAGCTTGTGGCTTCCGAAGCGGCTGACCGATTGGGCGTTCCCTTTGGCATTATCGACCTCTCCCTGGCTCCCACCCCCGCCGTCGGAGATTCCGTGGCGCACATTCTGGAGGAAATGGGTCTGGAGTGCTGTGGCGCTCACGGTACCACCGCTTGCCTGGCCATGCTCAACGACGCCGTTAAGAAGGGTGGCGTGATGGCCTCATCTCACGTGGGCGGCCTGTCGGGTGCTTTCATTCCCGTGTCCGAGGACGCAGGTATGATCGCCGCCGTGGAGCGCGGTGTACTGACCATGGAGAAGCTGGAGGCTATGACCGCCGTCTGCTCCGTGGGCCTTGACATGATCGTCATTCCCGGTGACACCACCGAGGAGGTCATCTGCGGTATCATCGCGGATGAGATCTCCATCGGTGTCGCAAATACAAAAACCACCGCCGTCCGTGTCATCCCTGCCATCGGCAAGGAGATCGGTGAGGAGCTGGATTTTGGAGGTCTTTTGGGTCACGCGCCCGTCATGGCGCTGAAAACCCATTCCCCCGCTAAGTTCATCCACCGCGGCGGCCGTATCCCCGCACCCATTCACAGTTTGAAAAACTAAAGGGCATCTCTAAAAACTGTATCGCTGAACGAGCGGCGAGCAATTTGTTAGGCAATTCGAACAAAAATTCGCACGCGTAGCAGGAGCTACGCGAAGAATGATTGTGTAGAAGTGCCAAAGAAAGTGCCGCTGATTCGTCAGCGAGAGAGTTTTTAGAGGTGGCCTAAATATCATACAGAAAGGAAACAAAATTATGAAAATCGCAAAAATCATTGGTTCTGTCGCATCCGTAGGCGCTTCTATCGTTGGCTTTGGCTCCAAGGCTCTGGACTTCGCGGATCACATCATCCACCGCAAGGAATACGCAGAGCTTGAGGCTCAGAGAAAGAGACGCAACCGCATCATCGGCATCACCCTGGGTATCGTCGGCGGCATTGTTGCCGTTCTGCTGTTCCCCTACAAGCTGGTGGTCGAGAAGAACGGTGACTTTGAGATCCGTACCCTCTTGCTCCGCATCTACCGCAAGAGCGACGAGTACGATCTGCCCGAGGGCGGCTCCGAGGAGTTCGATATCGAGGGCGCAGAGGATGACGAAGTCATCGAGTGTGAGCTCGTTGAAGCTGAAGACTGATCATAAATCCCTGCCTTTCGCTTTGGCGAAAGGCAGGAGATCTCTTTTGAAAAAATGGAAGATCTCTTACAAACCTTGGATCCTTTAGAGCTGATTGCCCAAACGGTGGGTATTTTGGCTATGGTCGGCTATTGCCTGTCCTTTCAGATCAAAAAGAATGCAGGCTGTGTGACCATGCAGCTTTTGGGTGGAGGACTTTTTTGCCTGCACTTTTTGCTGCTGGGCTCCATCGGCGGCTTTCTCATGAATTTGATCGGCGTTTTTCGCGCCGTTGTGATCCTATTAGGAGAACGAACCCATAAGCCCTTTTATTTAGGAGCTTTGATCGCTCTTTTTGTCGGAGGCAGTACGGCCTGCGTTGTGTTTTCGTGGGACAGCCCTTTGGTTTTCCTCACCTGCGCGGGTCAGATCGTCGGTCTTTTGGGGCTTTGGTCAAGGGACAGCAAAAAACTGCGGCTTGCCCAGTTTTTCGGTACGTCACCCGCGTGGATCGTGTATAACGTGATCAACCGTTCTCTGGGCGGTCTGTTTTGTGAGATCTTCAATATGCTCTCCATCGTGGTGTATTTTGTACGCGTGAGACTTGGCAGAGCGAAAGTAACCGAAAAGGAATCGTAAGTGTATGCTTGACTTACATGACGTGACCACACCTGCGCTGGCATACCTCGGGGACTGTGTCCTTGAGATGTTCGTGCGTACTTATCTCGTGTCGGAGCTGGGACTCTCCACCTCGGCACACCTGAACCGCGAGGCGCTGAAATTCGTCTGTGCCGCCGCACAGTCCAAGGCTATGGATGCCATTCAGCCCCATCTGACCGAGGAAGAGACGGCCGTTTTTAAGAGAGGCCGCAACATGGGCCACGGCAACGTTCCCAAAAACGCCTCGGTGAAGGACTACCGCCGTGCCACGGGCATGGAGGTGCTCTTCGGATATTTGTCCCTGTCGGGACAGGAGGAAAGAGCCCGCGAGCTGTTCCGCATTGGCTACGGTCTGGACGGAAAAACATCCGACGTCTCCGAAAATTGAAAGAAAAAAGGATTCATGATTATGGCTAATCATCCCCGTGTCAAATTGACCATTACAGAAAACGGCGATCATACCGTCACATTGGGCGATATCATCGTCGAGCTTTATCCCGAAAAGGCGCCCGCCACCGTGGAAAATTTCTTGTCTCTTGTGAAGAGCGGCTTTTATAACGGCCTCATTTTCCACCGTGTCATCAAGGGCTTTATGATCCAGGGCGGCGGCTTTGACTCCCGCTTTGTGCAGAAGCACGCCAAGGCCATCCACGGCGAGTTTATCGCCAACGGCTATATGGCCAACGACCTGAAGCATAAGAGAGGTGTTTTGTCCATGGCGCGCACCTCTGATCCCGACTCCGCCTCCTCCCAGTTCTTCATCATGCACGAGGATGCCCCCCATCTGGATGCCCAGTATGCGGGCTTTGGTGCCGTGGTGGAGGGTATGAGTGTGGTGGATAAGATCGCCTCCTGCAAGACGGGCCGCTACCAGTTCTATACCGACGTGCCCCGTACCTGCATCTGCATCAGCGAGGCCTGTGTCCTTGAGGATGCATAACCAATATAAAATCAAACAGATAAATCATAAGGAGGAAAAAACATGAAAAATACAGGTTTGATCATTGCTCTCGGCGTTGTCAGCGGTATTGCCGTCGCTGCTACCGTTGCGCTGAGCACCAAGGCAGGCAGAAATGCCGCCGAAAAGGCTACCGATAAGGTGAAGGAAGTGTCCGGTAAGGCTGCCGCCAAGACCAAGGAGGTCTCCGGTAAGGCTGTTGCCAAGACGAAGGAGGTTTCCGGCAAGGTTGTCAGCAAGGTCGTTGACACCACCAAGGACGTTTCCGGTAAGGTCATCTCCAAGTTCAAGAAGACCCCCGTGGAGGCTACCTGCGAGGAGATCGACGAGACCGTCTGCGAGTGCGCTTGCGCTTGCGAAGAGACTGCCGCTGAGGAAGTCGTTTGCGACGAGGCAGAGGAGCTGCCCGATATCGCACCCGAGGCATAATTACATGAGCAGAAAAAAGGCCGTGACACCAAGCACGGCCTTTTTTGAAACGGAGAAAGCGTATGAAAATTTGTGTACTTGACGCCGCTACTTTGGGCGAAGATCTTGACCTTTCCCCCCTGTCCTCTGTGGGTGAGGTGACGGTATATCAGCAGACACCTCCCGAGCTTGTCAGAGAGCGCATCGTGGGTCACGACGTGGTGATCATCAACAAGGTCAAGCTGAACGAGCACACCCTGCCCGAGGGGAAGGATGCCCCCCGCCTTGTGTGCATCTGCGCCACGGGCTATGATAACATCGACCTTGCCGTGTGCCGTGAGCGGGGGATCGCCGTTTCCAACGTGGTGGGGTATTCCAGCGAGAGCGTGACCCAGGTTACCGTGGGGCTTGTCCTGTCTCTTGTGACCCATCTGCCCGATTATACCGCTGCGACCGCCGACGGCTCTTATACCCACGGCGGCTGTGCCAACCGTCTGGTGCCCACCTATCATGAGATCGCGGGCTTGACCTGGGGCGTTGTGGGTGCGGGAAAGATCGGCTCCCGCGTGGCCGATGTGGCCCGTGCGCTGGGTTGCCGTGTGTTGACCTGCCGCCGCCATCCCGACGGCGAGAGCGTTGATCTTGACACCCTGCTCCGTGCATCGGATATCATGACCATCCACACGCCCTTGACCCCCGAGACCCGTGGGATGATCGGCAAGGCTGAGATCGCCAAGACCAAGCGGGGTGTGATCCTGGTCAACATGGCACGCGGCGCGGTGACCGATGAAGCCGCCTTGACGGAGGCTGTGATCAACGGTCATATTGGCGGCTTGGGGGCTGACGTGTTCAGCGCAGAGCCTTTTCCCGAGGATCATCCCTTTTTTGCCATCCGTAATCATCCTGCCGTCCTCTTGACGCCTCATATGTCCTGGGGGGCTTACGAGGCACGCGCCAGATGTCTCGACGAGGTGATCTCGAACATTCGGGCTTTTGAGATGGGCGAGAAAAGAAACAGGGTGGATTGAGAGGGGAGACAGTATGCAACAACTGAAAATGCTCCGCTACCATGGAAAGGTCACGCCCCGTCCCTTGCCCGACGGCTACCGCTACGAGCCGTTCCGCGGCACTGAGGGCGAGATCAAGGATTGGGTCGTTATATGCCGCCACGGCCTGCTGCCTGAGGACGGCGGTGTGGAATATTTCAAGTCCACCATTGTGGATTACCCCGATCTCGTACCCGAAAAGGATCTGTTTTTTGTGGTGGATAGAAACGGCCGCCGTGTGGCCACCTCTGCTTCGGTCTGCCACAAGAACGGGGAAGGGTATCTCCATATGGTGGCCGCCCTTCCCGAGTGCCGAGGAAAAGGCGTCGGCCACGCCATGCTGTCTCATGCCTTGGAGATGATGGAGGCACGGGGATGTACCCACGCGGTGTTGACCACCGACGATTTTCGTCTCCCCGCTATCAAGACCTATCTTGACGGAGGCTTCCGCCCCGTCATCTACCACGATCCCGACAGCAATATGCGGGAGCGGTGGGACGCCGTCATCGCCGCGCTGAGATATGAGCCTGTGGCCTACGTCAGCGAGATATGAGCATAGAGAAAACCGCCTCCGATGTGGGGCGGTTTTCGCGTTGAAACGGTAAATTATTGGCCGGCAGTGCGGCCACCAGCGGCCATTTGCGCTTGCGCAAATCGGGCTCTGGCTCGGGGCAGTGCATCCCGTGCGCGCTTTATCACACGATGGGTTATATAACGATAAATTGTTGTTTACAGGGGTACGGATATCCGTGGTAAGGCTCCCTCCGGGAGGGAG